>JAZOMW010000034.1:0-25356 GCA_045654225.1 Christensenellaceae bacterium
GTTCAGTTTCAAGGGCACGACAAGGGATGCAAGATTCGGTAACCCCACCCCCAGAATTGCAGAGTGCGCTTCGGGTATGCTCAATGCCGTCGGACTTCAGAATCCCGGTGTCGAGGCGGTTATCTCCGAAGAACTTCCCAAACTTGCAAAAGTATTTGACAAAAAAGTTATGGCAAACGTAAGCGGTTTTTCTATTGAAGACTACGTTGAAACTTGCCGTAAACTCGACGCGTGCGACCAAGTAGGATTTTTAGAAGTTAACGTAAGTTGTCCTAACGTTCACGGTGGCGGTATGGCTTTCGGTACGAGCGAAAGCGCCGTTGCAAGCGTTGTAAAGGCAGTAAAAAAAGTTACAACTAAACCGGTTATAATGAAACTTTCGCCTAACGTAACCGATATCGTTTCTATTGCAAAAGCGTGTGAAGACAGCGGTGCAGACGGTGTAAGTTTAATAAACACTATGCTTGGCATGCGCATTGATATAAAGTCAAAAAAGCCGATAATTGCTAACAAAATGGGCGGTTTTTCGGGCAGGGCGATTTTCCCTATTGCGCTTCGTATGGTGTACCAAGTTGCAAACGCGGTTAAAATTCCCGTTATAGGTATGGGTGGCGTTTCTTGCGCGGAAGACGTTATTGAAATGATGCTTGCAGGCGCAACCGCCGTTGAAGTAGGCGCGGAAAATTTAGTAAATCCTTACGCTTGCAAACAAATTATTGAAGACTTAGAAAGAGTTATGCAAGAGTGCAAAATTGAAAATTTAAAAGATATTATAGGGAGTGTAAAATAATGGAAAGAGACGTTATTATTGCTTGCGATTTTGATAGCAAAGAAAAAACTTTGGAATTTTTAGATTTATTTAAGGACAAAAAACCTTTCGTAAAAATAGGTATGGAACTTTACTATGCGGAAGGTCCGTCAATCGTTAGCGAAATTAAAAAGCGCGGTCATAAAATATTTTTAGACCTTAAACTTCACGATATTCCAAACACCGTAAAAAAGGCGATGTCAGTTCTTTCACGCCTTGACGTTGATATGTGCAACTTGCACGCGGGCGGAACTATTTCTATGATGAAAGCGGCTATTCAAGGATTAACGAGAGAAGACGGAACTAGACCGCTTTTAATAGCCGTAACGCAACTTACTTCAACCGACGAGCCAACTATGAAGCAAGACCTTTTAATTGACAAACCGTTAGACGAAGTGGTTATGCATTACGCTAAAAACGCTAAACTTGCAGGGCTTGACGGCGTAGTATGTTCTCCGCTTGAAAGTGGTAAAGTTCACAGCGTATGCGGAAACGAATTTTTAACGGTTACTCCGGGTGTTAGACTTGAAGGCGATAGCGTTGGTGACCAAAAGCGCGTTACTACTCCTAAAATGGCAAAAGAACTTTCGTCTAACTACATAGTAGTTGGTAGGTCGATAACCGGCGCAAGCGACCCGGTTAAAGCATATGAAAAGTGTCTAGAAGAATTTTTGCATTAAAATACAAGGCTACGGTGACAATAAACAGTCGCCGTAGCCTTATAAATTTTAAAAAATTGCTTATAATAACTTAAAAAAGCAAATAACCTTGTTAAAAAGTGAAAATTAGGTGATAATTTAATCTGATTATATTGACAACGTCTTGCTTTTTAGTATATATTATATATATGCTAACAGTATGCGTAGTCTGCGCTATTGTTGCAATTTTTGCATTTTACGATTAAGCAAGAGGTAAACAATGAAAACTAAGAAACTTATAAATGCATTAGTGTTGGTGGTTTTAAGCGTTGTTTTGTCGCTTTGTGCAACTGCTTGTGCTGGCAAAAAATACACCGTTACGCTTGACGTGAACGGCGGTCAGTTGGCAAATAACCAAACTACCGTACAAGTAACGCTTAATAAAAACTACACTCTTCCAACTCCTACGAAAGTTGGCTATACTTTTGAAGGTTGGATGCAAGGCACAAGCCTTATTGCTACTACGGGTAAATGGACTATTGAAGGTGACATTTCCGTAAAAGCAGAATGGGCTAAAAGGGTTTATAACATTACGCTTGACGTAAACGGGGGCGACGCTCTCTCTACTTCAACTTTAACTACTGAGTATAATGAACCCGTTCAACTTCCAACTCCAACCAAAGCAGGTTATACTTTCGACGGTTGGACTCTTAACGGTGAAGATATAGGTAAGGGCGTTATTACTTGGGAGTATGACGACGATGCAACGTTAGTTGCTAAATGGTTAGGCTCTACTACGCAAGTAACTATTAGTGCAAACGGTGGTCAAGGTCTTGAAAACGCAGTAGTTACAGCAACCAAAGGCGAAGTGTTAGCTCTTCCTACCCTTACTAAAACGGGTTATACTTTTGCAGGTTGGCTTTTAAACGAACAACCTTACGACGCAACTAGCGCTTGGAACTTAGATTCTGCAACCGCAACCTTAGTTGCTCAATGGACTGCAAATACTTATACGATTACTATTGACGTAAACGGCGGTAACGCGTTAGCAAACAATACCGTTAACGTAACGTTTAATGAAGTAATCGAATTACCTAGCGTTACTAAAACGGGCAGTCAAGTTGACAAATGGCTTTACGGTCAAAACGAAGTTGACGTTACTAAACCTTGGAATATTGCCGAAAACGTTACTATAACAGTTCAATGGAAAGCATCTACTACTCTCGTTACCTTTAACGTAAACGGTGGCGTAGAATTAGCGGATGAAGATAAAACTGCAACTTTCACTTACGGCGAGCAAGTAACTTTACCTACTACGACGAAAGCAGGTTACCAAATTGCAGGTTGGAAATACGGTCAAACAGTTTATAATTCTTCAAGCGTTTGGAATTTAGACGCTACTGAAATTACGCTCGTTGCAGACTGGATTGGCAATACTATTCCGGTAACTTTCAACGTAAGGGGTGGCTCGGCAGTTAACGACACTACGTTTACTTTCGGTCAAAAACCTTATGAAAACGCAAGTGATATTCCTACTACTAGCAAGGCAAACTGTGCGTTTGACGGTTGGTTGTATAACGGCGAATTAGTTGACCTTACTCAAATTTGGGAAACAGACGTTAATTCAATCGAATTAGTTGCTAAATGGACGGGTAGAGAAACTACGGTTACCGTTAAGTACGGTATTTCAGGCGTTGAAGATGAAGAAGTAACCATCGTTTACGGTGACGTTTACGACTTATCTTACGACCGTAAAGGTTATATTTTAGTAAACTACGTTATCGAAGGTACTGACACTGAAATTCCAGTAACGGGCGACGTTTGGGATTATGAAGAAGATAAAACTCTCGTAGCAGTTTGGCAAGCAAAAACTTACAATATAACCATTAAGGCTTACGACGGTTCTTTAATAACTGCAACTCCTATAATAGTTGCATACGATTCAACATTAGATTTACTTCCTTACGTTCCAAGCGAATCTATAATCGTTAACGGTAAACAAATAGGTTTCCACGGCTTTACGGTTGAAGGTACGGAAACGATATTTAAAGGTCCTTTCAAAGATATGTTATGGAATTACGATAGCGAAACTAGCGATATCGTTTTAGCAATAACTTACGGCGAAGACATTTGGATTTAATAATTTAACAAAATTTAAAGCGTACGGCAAAATGCCGTACGCTTTTTTTTGTTTTAGCAACTAAAACAACCGTCTTTTGTACCTTGTCATATACTTTTTAAATAAGAGTGGCGATAAGCGTTGAATATATAAAGAGTGATAGAAATATGATAAAATTGTGAATAAAACGCACGTAAAAGATAAACAATTTCCGTTTTTATATTGACAAATAACAAGGCTTGCTATAAAATATATAATAGGTCATAACTATATAATAGTTAAAAATAAAGTAAGGAGTAACAAATAATGAAACTCAAAAAACTTATAACGACTGTTGTTTTAATTACTTTGAGTGTAACTATGGCTATTTGCGCTACCGCATGTTTTGGCGGTGGAGCAACTAAATATACCGTTACGCTTGATGCAAACGGCGGTCAATTAGCAAACGACGTTACTACCGTTGAAGTTACTTTCGGTGAAAGTTATACGCTTCCTACTCCTACAAAAACGGGCTACGTTTTCAACGCTTGGAAAAACCAAGAAGAAGTCGTAGAAACTACCGGAACTTGGAATATTGAAAGTGACGTAACTTTAAAAGCGGACTGGACTGTAAAAACTAGCGCAGTTACGCTTGACGTAGCGGGTGGCACGGGTGCAACTGAAACTACGCTTACTGCAACTTACGGTCAAGTATTATCACTTCCTACTCTTACGAAAGTTGGTTATACTTTCGCAGGCTGGAAACTTAACGGTCAAAATTACGACGTAACTTCCGCTTGGAGTTTAGAAGATGCAACTGCAACAATCGTTGCTACTTGGACTGCTAAAACTACTACGGTTACTCTTAACGTAAACGAAGGCGTTGGCGCAACTGAAACTACGCTTACGGCTACTTACGGTCAAGTATTATCACTTCCAACTCTTACGAAAGACGGTTATACTTTCGCTGGTTGGACGCTTAACGGCAACGCATATAACGTAGCAAACGCGTGGAGTTTAGAAGACGCTACTGCAACGCTCGTTGCTAACTGGACGCAAAACGCTCCTGTGGTTAAAACTACTACCGTTACCTTAGAGTTAGACGGCGGTACTACCGAAGGCGAAACTACGCTTACCGCAACTTACGGTCAAGTATTAGTTCTTCCTACGGTTACTAAAACTGGTTACACTTTCGTTGGTTGGAAACTTAACGGTTTTGCATATAATACGGCTAACGCGTGGGGCATAGAAGCACCTACTGCAACTTTAACTGCTCAATGGGTTGCTAAAACCACTACGGTTACTCTTAACGTAAACGGTGGCTCGGGTGCAACTGAAACTACTTTAACCGCTACTTACGGTCAAGTTTTAGTTCTTCCTACGCTTACTAAAACTGGTAGCAACTTTGCAGGTTGGAAACTTGACGGCGAAGATTACGACGCAACTTCTGCTTGGTCTTCGGTTGCTACTACTGCAACTTTAACTGCTACTTGGACTGCTAAAACTACTACAGTTACGCTTGACGTAGCCGGTGGTACGGGCGCAACTGAAACTGAACTTACCGCTACTTACGGTCAAGTTTTAGTTCTTCCTACTCTTACAAAAACGGGATACACCTTTGCAGGCTGGACGCTTAACGGCAACGCTTACAACGTAGCGTACGCTTGGAGCGTTGAAGGCTCAACTGCAACACTCGTTGCAACTTGGAATCCTAAAACTACTACCGTTACTCTCAACTTAGACGGTGGCTCTATTCAAGGTGAAACTACTATAACTGCAAAATACGGTGAAATATTAACTCTTCCTACCGTTACTAAAACAGGTTATACTTTCACAGGCTGGAAACTTGACGGTCAAGATTACGTTACTACAAACGCTTGGTCAATTGTAGAATCAACAGCAACTTTAACTGCTACTTGGACTGCTAAAACTACTACCGTTACTCTTGATTTAGACGGCGGTACGATAGACGGCGAAACTACTTTACCTTTAACCGCTACTTACGGTAAAATATTAGTTCTTCCTACGGTTACTAAAACTAACTTCGTATTCGTATGCTGGACTCTTAACGGTCAAAATTACGACGCAACTAGCGCTTGGTCGTTAGATGCGGAAACTGCAACGTTAGTTGCAACTTGGAACGATAACCCTACCGTAATTACTATTGATGAAAACGGCGGTAACGCTCTTCCAACTGAAAGCAAAACCGTTTACGGAAATAAAGGTCAAGTATTAACTCTTCCTACCGTAACAAAAACTGGTTATAACCTTGCTGGTTGGACTCTTAACGGAGAAGCTTACGACGTAGATGGAGAATGGGCTCTTGAAGGTGGCACGGCAATTTTAGTTGCTCAATGGACCGCTAAAACTACTGCCGTTACTCTTAACTTAGACGGTGGCTCTATGGAAGGCGAAAACGTTATTACTGCAACTTACGGTGTAGTATTAACTCTTCCTACCGTTACAAAAACTGGTTATAACTTATTAGGTTGGACGCTTAAGAACGAAAATTACGTTACTACAAACGCTTGGAGTTTAGAAGATAAAACGGCTACTTTAACTGCCGTATGGGCTCCAAAAACTACAACCGTTACGCTTGAATTAGACGGTGGCTCTATGGAAGGCGAAAACGTTATTACTGCAAAATACGATGAAGTATTAACTCTTCCTACCGTTACAAAAACTGGTTACACCTTAACGGGTTGGAAACTTAACGGTCAAGATTACGTTACTACGGACGCTTGGTCACTTGTAGATACTACCGCTACTTTAACGGCTGTTTGGACTGCTAAAACAACTACCGTTACTCTTAACTTAGCCGGTGGCACGATTGAAGGCAATACTACTTTAACCGCAACATACGGTCAAGTATTAACTCTTAACGACCCTACTAAAACTGGCTATACTTTTGCAGTTTGGATGCTTAATAATAGCGCATACGATACTGCAAGTGCTTGGGCGCTTGAAGACGCTAGTGCTGAATTAGTTGCTACTTGGACTGCTAATGAAATTCCTGTAACGTTTAACGTAAACGGCGGTACGGCGATTGAAGGCACAACGTTTACTTTCGGTCAAAAACCTTACGAAAACGAAAGTGATATTCCTACTGCTAATAAAGATAATTACAACTTCGTACGTTGGTTATATAACGGTCAAGCAATCGACCTTACTCAAATTTGGGATAAAGACGTTGAGTCAATTGAATTAGTTGCCGAATACGTTGGCATAACTGTAAAAGTAACTATTAAGTACGACGGTTTTGACGTTGAAGCAAGCGAACAAGAAGTTGTATTTGACGGCGCTTACGCATTAAAATCTACCGTTGCTGGCTACAACATTTCTAAATTAGTTATTGAAGATAGCGAAACGGAAGTTGCGGTATCGGGCGACAACTGGGCTTATAGTGAAAACGTTACGTTAGTTGCTACTCTCGCTCCTAAAACTTACAACGTAAATATTATCGGCTACAACGGCGAAGCAATCGCTCAAATAGTTGTAACTTACGGCGAAACCGTTGACTTTGTTTCTTACGCTCCATCATCTGATGGTAAATGGGTTGAAGGCGTTGGCGAAATGTTCTTTGACGGTTATAGGGTTGAAGGCGCAGATTATAAAATCGAATTAAAGTCTTCTTATCAAGCCGTTTGGACTTACGACTGTGAAGGTAACGACGTTACTATTCGCGAAACATACGAAGGCGTAGAAACTTGGATTTAAAAACTTAATAAAACTTTAAGCGTACGGCAAAAGCCGTACGCTTATTTTTTGTAAAAACGCAAAAATTTTAAATTTATATAAATAAAATTTAAAAAAGCGCTAAAATTTAACTTATTTTTTACCATTATGTGTTAAATTAAAAAACGTAATAAAAAAAATGGCGAAATATGTCGCAAAAAAACAAAGGGTGAATTTATGGGTATTTTTTCGCTTGACGGTAAAGTTTTTAAAAGCATGCTTTTTAGCGGAGCAGGCTCTTTACAAAATAACGAAGATATAGTAAACGATTTAAACGTCTTTCCCGTTCCAGACGGTGACACGGGCGTAAATATGTTAAAGACTTTAACTGGCGGTTTACAAACGCTTTCTTCAAGCGATGGCGAAACGGTTAGCGAAGTTGTTCGCGCGTTTGCAAGCGGTGCGGTTATGGGCGCAAGGGGAAATTCCGGCGTTATACTTTCACAAATAATAAAAGGTATTCAAAAGGGGTTAGACGGAGTTGAAAACGCAACCGCAAGCGACCTTGCTACTGCTTATCAAAAAGGCGTAGAGTACGCTTATTCCGCAGTTGAAAAACCCGTTGAAGGAACGATTTTAACCGTTTTTAGAGAAGCGACTGAATACGCTACTAAAAACTTAAACGAAAACTCTACCGTTGAAGATTTTTACGCCTTACACCTTAAACAAGCGCGTAAGTCTTTACAAGAAACGAAAGAAATTTTACCCGTTTTAAAAGAAGCGGGCGTTGTTGATAGCGGTGGCGCGGGCTACGTTTACGTTGTTGAAGGTATGCTTAAAGCACTCGTTGGCGAGGAACTTTCCGTTGCGCTCGACGGCGATAGCGAAACTAAAAATAGCGTTGACTTTTCCTTATTTACAAGGGACAGTCAAATGGTTTACGGTTACTGCACGGAATTTATTTTAAGGCTACAATCGTCAAAAGTTGACGTTGACAATTTTGATATTTCTCTAATAAAAGACTATTTAAAGTCTATAAACGGCGATTCAATCGTAGCATATAAGGAAGAAGACGCGGTTAAAGTTCACGTTCACACTTTAACTCCTGGTTTAGTTTTAAACGAATGTCAAAAATACGGCGAGTTCTTAACTTTAAAAATTGAAAATATGACCGTTCAACATAGCGAAGTTGAAGAAAAGAAAGCACCGCGCAAAAAACTTGCGGTTGTTGCGGTAGTAAACGGCGACGGTGTAACGGAACTTTTTAAAGAACTCGGGGCAGACGAGGTTGTCGACGGCGGTCAAACTTCAAACCCGTCGGCGGGTGATTTTATAACTGCGTTTGACAAAGTCAATGCGGACACTATAATAGTTTTGCCAAATAACTCGAACGTTTTTTTAGCAAGTAAACAAGCAAAAGAAATGTATAGCGCTTCAAAAGTGTACGTCATCCCAACAAAAACCGTTCAACAAGGCTACGTTGCGCTTTCCGTAATAAACACTACTATGGATGATTTTGAAGACCAACTTGCCGACATTGACGGCGCTATAAAAGACGTTTCAAGCATAGAAGTAACTTACGCCGTAAGAAACGCCACGCTCGACGGTTTAACCGTTCAAAAAGGCGAATTTATGTCCATTTGCGACGGGCATTTAACCGCAGTTAATATAAACGCGGTTGACACGGCGATAGACGCGCTTAAAAAAGTTGACGACGACAAAGAAATTGTTACCGTATTTTATGGTCAAGATTTAGACGAAGACGAAAGAGCAAGGTTTGAAGAACTTTTTGAAGAAACTTTCCCTGACTTTTCACTCACGGTTTACGACGGTGGGCAAGCGGTTTATAGTTTGCTTATCTGTGTAGAATAATTAAGGCTCTTTCACGGTATTACGGTTGTTTTTTAACGATAAACTACTTTAAAATACTTTGTATTTTTCCGTTAATCGTAAAAAATAAATTTTTACTAAAATCAACCAGTTGCCGTGTCATCGCCAAATAAAACAAATTAAAAAAAAGAGGTATATTATGAGTAATAAAAGATTAGTTGCTTGCACTTCAACGGGATGTATAGAATACGCACCGGAGCGTTATAGAAAGTACGATATTGATTTTATTAGAGTACATATTTTGTTTGAAGGAAAAGAATATATTGAGGGTTTAGATTTTGACGCCGAGGCGTTCTATAAAAAACTTGAAACGTTAAAAGACCCTAAAAACAATCTTCCTAAAACCGCTATGCCAACAAACGAAGAATTGCACAAATTTTTCCAAAGCGTAATTGATAGGGGTTACGACGAAGTTTTAATTATTGCTATTAGTTCGGCTCTCGGCGGAACGTATAACCTTATAAGGCTCGTTGCAAAAGAGTATGAAGACAAACTTAAAATAAACGTTATAGACTCTAAAATCACTTGTTTTGGCGAAGGTTTGCTTGCTATAAAGGCTGCTGAACTTTTTGAAAAAGGCGTAGATACTGAAACCGTTTTAAAAGAAATTAAATGGTGTATGGATAGGCAAGAGTTTTTAGGGGTTGACGGCAAATTAGATTATTTAATTTACAACGGTAGGCTTAAAGGCGGTAAGGCTTTAATGGGCAAAATGCTTAATATTTGTCCTGTTATACATTTTAGTAGAGAAGGCGAAATTGTTTCAATAGCAAGCGTTAGAACGCAAAAGAAAGCGCTTAAAAAGACTTGTGAAACTCTTTTAGAAATTATCGGCGATAGAAAGAGTGAAGACTATATTTTATTCCATATATATACGGGCGATAGCGTTCTTAAAGAACTTGTTGAAATTGAAAAGGAATATGGTATTCAAACTAATCACGAAAAAGTTATTATGTCGCCTGTGAGTGGCTGTCATAACGGACCTTGGCTTGCGGGCTACGGATATTTGCCTATTAGGCGTAGCGACGAAGAGTTGGAATAATTTATAATGGTAGAAATTGTTGAAGTAAAAAATAGAAAAGATATAAAAGATTTTATAGATTTTCCATTAAACTTATATAAAAACAACCCTTATTTCGTGCCACCTTTATACGAGGATGAAAAATCTATTTTTACCGATAAAAACGTATATTTTAAAACTTGCGTTTCCAAGTTTTTCTTGGCTAAAAAAGACGGCAAGGTTGTTGGCAGAATTCAAGGCATAATCCAAAAACAATACAACGAAATTCACAATGAAAAACGCTTGCGTTTTACGCGTTTTGACGCTATTGACGACCAAGAAGTTGCCACCGCATTGTTTAAAGCACTTGAAGAATTTGGTAAAGAAAACGGTATGGACACGTTTTGCGGTCCGCTCGGTTATAGCGATTTAGAGCGTGAAGGATTGCTTATTGAAGGCTTTAACGAACTTTCAACGTTTGAAGAGCAATATAACTACCCGTACTATGCTCGCCTCATTGAAAACTGTGGATTTAAAAAAGAGGTTGACTGGGTAGAGTATAAACTCTATTTAAAAAAGGAAAAAGACGAAAGAATTTTTCAAATAGCCGAAAGAGCACTTAAAATAAACAAGTTGCGTAAAGTTAAAGGTTTAACAACTAGCCAAATTATCAAACGCTATGGCGACGGAATTTTTAAGTGTTTAGACGAGTGTTACAAGCATCTTTACGGCACGGTTCCTTTTACGGAAGAAATGAAAAAGCAAATACTTGCACAATTTAAACTTTTAATAAATAGCAAGTATATTATGCTTATCGTTGATGAAAACGACGAAGTTGCCTACTTTGGTCTCGGTATGCCAAGTATAAGTAAAGCCGTTCAAAAAAGTGGTGGAAAACTCACAATTCCTACGTTTATTAGGCTTTTAAACGCTATTAAAAATCCTAAAATATTAGACCTTGCATTAGTTGGCGTTATGCCTAAATATCGTTCAATGGGCGTAAACGCCGTAGGGCTTGCCGCACTAATAGAAATGATGCAAAACTCCAACATAGAATATTGCGAAACTAACTTAAATTTAGAAACGAACGATAAAGTTCAAGCACAGTGGAAACGTTTTGACACCGTGCAACATAAACGCAGGCGTTCCTACGTTAAAACTATATAAAATTTGCGTGGCTATTGCCACGCTTTTTTATTGCTTTAAAATCATTTTGTGGTTGACTAAATTCAATATATGTATTACAATATATTATATTATTATAATAGGGGGAGTGTTTGATGCGTATTTTAGGCATTGACCCTGGTCTTGCTACGGTAGGTTGGGGTGTAATTGACGTTATCGGCGGTAGGCCGAAAGCCGTTGCTTACGGTGTAATTTTAACGCCGAAAGAAAAAAAACTTCCCGAAAGGCTTTTGATTATTGAAGAAGACTTAAAAAGTTTAATATCGAAGTTTAATCCTGACGAAATTGCGCTTGAAGAACTGTTTTTTAACAACAACGCAACTACCGCAATTAACGTTTCGCAAGCGCGTGGCGTAATTTTACTTACTTGCACTAAAACTTGTAAAGGGCTTTTTGAATACACACCACTGCAAATTAAGCAAGCGCTAACCGGCTACGGCAGGGCGGAAAAAAAGCAAATTCAAGAAATGACTAGAACTTTTTTAAATCTTGCTAAAATTCCAAAGCCTGACGATGCTGCCGACGCTTTGGCAGTTGCTTTAACACACTCTCAAACAAATAGACTTCGCAGTACTTTTGCGATAAAATAGGAGCAATATGATAGGTTACTTAAATGGAAACGTAATAAGCCAAAATAACGGCGTAGTAATTTTAGAAACGGGTGGAGTTGGATTTGAAGTTATATGCTCTGCGTCCGCTTACGAACTTTTAGCAAACGCAAAAAAAGGCGCAATTTATGCTTATACGCACGTAAAAGAAGACGCTATTACTTTATACGGCTTTATTTCGCAAGAAGAAAAGAGCATGTTTTTAAAACTCATTTCCGTTTCGGGCGTTGGTCCAAAAATGGGAATACTTATACTTTCGGCAATGCCACTTAAAGACTTAGCCTATATTATTGCTTCAAGTGACGTAAAAGGGCTTTCTTCCGTTAAAGGTTTAGGCAAAAAGACCGCTGAACGAATTATTTTAGAACTTCGTGAAAATATTTCGGCGCTCGACCTTCCAGAAGGCACAAAAACGTCTAAAAAACAACAAGAAGTAGTTGATAAACTTGATGAAGACGGTGTAATTGCTCTTATGAGTTTAGGCTTTAACCGTCAAGACAGTAAAAGAGCGGTGGAAATTGCAAGAAGTCGTGGAGCGGACACTATTGAAACGATTATTACCATAGCGCTTCAAACGATAAAATAAGGTGAGTTATGATAGACGAACAAGATATATTCGGTAATGAAAACGAACGCGTTTTAGACGTTGAAAAAACCGTTTACGACGAAGTTGAAAATATTTTAAGACCAAAATCAATGGACGGTTACGTTGGTCAAGACAAGGTTAAAGACAATTTAACCGTATTTATGCAATCTGCAAAAATGCGTAACGAAGCGCTTGACCACGTTTTACTTTACGGCCCTCCAGGGCTTGGTAAAACTACGCTTGCGCACATTATAGCAAGCGAAATGGGCTCTCAAATTAAAGTTACAAGCGGTCCGTCCATTGAAAAAGCGGGCGACCTTGCCGCCATTTTAACTAACTTAAACGACGCCGACGTTTTGTTTATTGACGAAATTCATAGGCTTAATCATAATATTGAAGAAATATTATATCCCGCTATGGAAGATTTTTCGCTTGACTTTATTATAGGCAAAGGCCCGTCTGCAAGAAGCGTTCAAATACCGCTTAAAAAGTTTACTTTGGTTGGTGCAACTACTAAGGCGGGCATGCTTTCTTCGCCACTTCGCGACCGTTTCGGCGTGCTTTTACGCCTAGAACTTTACTCGGTTAGCGAACTACAAGAAATTGCAACACGCTCTGCAAAAACGCTTGGAATTGAAATAGAAAGCGACTCCGCAAAAGAAATTGCAATGCGTAGCCGTGGCACGCCAAGAATAGTAAATAGACTCTTAAAACGCGTGCGCGATTTCTCGTTCGTATTAGGTCACAACTCTATTTTACTTGACGATGCGCGCTTGGCTCTTTCACGCCTTGAAATTGATAGTTTAGGGCTTGATAGCATAGATAGAGCGCTTTTAAAATCAATGATAGAAAAGTTTAACGGCGGTCCCGTTGGGCTTGAAACATTGGCTGCAACAATCAATGAAGACGTATCTACTTTGGAAGACGTTTACGAGCCGTATTTACTTCAACTCGGCTTTATATCACGCACTAATCGCGGTAGGGTATGCACTAAAAAAGCGTACGAGCATTTAGGTGTAAAATACCCGCACGTTGACGTTCAAACGTCAATTTTTGATGAAAACTAATTATGCTAAAAACAAGTGATTTTTATTACAATTTACCCGAAAACTTAATTGCGCAAACACCCGTTTACCCGCGTGATAGTTCAAGGTTACTCTATTATAACAAGCAAACTAAAACCGTAAAAAACGGCGTATTTACTGATATTTTAGATATTTTACAAAAAGGCGATTTGCTCGTTGTAAATAACACGCGCGTACTACCTGCGCGTATGTTTGCCTACACGGAATTTGGTGGCAAAATTGAAATTTTGCTACTTAAAAGGCTTACGCTTACCGACTGGGAAGTAATGGTAAAACCGGGCAAAAAAGCAAAAGAAAATATAAAACTAACTATAAACGAAGAACTTTCCTTAACCGTTTTAGACCGTACGGAAAGCGGTGGAAGAATAGTTAGATTTCACTTTAACGGCGTGTTTGAAGACATTATTTCACGCGTGGGCGAAATGCCACTCCCGCCGTACATTAAAGAAAAACTCGTTGACCAAGAAAGGTATCAAACGGTTTACTCAAAAAATTTAGGAAGTTCCGCCGCTCCAACCGCTGGGCTTCATTTTACAAACGAACTTATAGACAAATTAAAACAAAGGGGTGTTGAGTTTGCTACCGTTGAATTAAAAGTTGGTTTAGGAACGTTTAGACCCGTAAAGGTTGACGACGTAGAAAGCCACGTTATGCACACCGAGTGGTATGAAATAACCAAAGAAAACGCCGAAATTATAAATAAGGCAAAGCGTGAAAATAGGCGAATTATTGCCGTTGGCACAACGTCCGTTAGAACGCTTGAAACTGTTGCGGATGAAAACGGTTTTGTTAAAGAACAAAAGGGCGATACTAATATTTTTATTTATCCGCCGTATAAGTTTAAGTGTGTAAACGGTTTAATAACTAATTTTCACTTGCCGGAGTCAACTTTAATTATGCTCGTTTCCGCTTTTACTAGTAAAGACGAAACGCTAGACTTATATAATTATGCTGTATCTCAAAAATATCGTTTCTTTTCCTTTGGCGATGCTTGTATGATTTTATAAACTTCGTTATGCTTCGTTTACTGCTTCGCGTTTTGTCTTCAATAACCAAAAAGGTCTATCTCACGTCTAATCCAAGCAATACAAATAAATGAATACGCTAAATATTTTTTAGCAATAATAAAATTAAAAAAACACTAAAAAAACTATGCAAAAATTTTCTTACGAAGTAATTAAACAAGATAAACGCACGGGCGCAAGGGCGGGCGTACTTCACACTCCGCACGGCGATATTAAAACACCCGTATATATGCCCGTTGGCACGCAAGCAACCGTAAAGGGCGTTTTTCCGCGTGATTTACACGAGGCGGGCGCTCAAATAATACTTGCAAACACTTATCACTTATTTATGCGCCCCGGCGATGAAATCGTTAAAAAGGCGGGCGGTTTACATAAGTTTATGAACTACGATAAGCCGATACTTACCGATAGTGGCGGTTTCCAAGTGTTTTCGCTTGCAAAACTCAACGATATTAAAGACGACGGCGTTACTTTTTCTTCTAACGTTGACGGCTCGAAGCATTTTATTACACCCGAAAGAGCCATTGAAATTGAAAACAATTTAGGTGCGGACATTATTATGGCTTTTGACCAGTGTTCTGCGTACGGCGTTGATAAAAACTACGCCAAAAAGGCTATGACCAGAACTCTTGACTGGCTTGATAGGTGCTATAACTATCACACAAAAGAAGACCAAGCGCTATTCCCGATAGTTCAAGGCAATATGTTTAAAGATTTGCGTTTAACTAGTTTAAAGGAAACGCAACCATACGCAAAATACGGTATAGGTATAGGCGGTTTATCCGTTGGCGAGCCAAAAGAGATAATGTACGAAATACTAGACGAAATGTTACCGCATTATAGGCAAGATATTCCTAGGTATTTAATGGGCGTTGGCTCTCCCGACTGTTTAATTGAAGGCGTAAGGCGCGGTATAGATATGTTCGACTGTGTTTTAGCAACGCGTATAGCGCGTAACGGCACTGCTATGACGAGTAGCGGAAAAGTAGTTGTAAGAAACGCAAAATACAAGGAAGATTTTACTCCGCTTGACCCTAAATGTAACTGTTATTGCTGTAAAAACTACTCAAAAGCGTATTTAAGGCATATGATAAACGTAAACGAAATGATGGGTGCAATGCTTATAAGTTTACACAATATAACCTTCCTAATTAAACTTATGGAAGATATGCGCGAATCAATTTTAAACGATAGTTTTGTTGAATTTTGTCAAGAATTTTATAAAAACTATAAATAAAGCGTAAAAATCGTTTATAAATTAAAATAATACTTGCAAAAAGTTATAAAAAATAGTATAGTAATAAAAAAGGAGAATTTTGTTATGAATTTATTTAATTTACTTGCAGAAGAAACAAAAACTGATAGCACGGGTACTTATATCTTTTTTGGTGTAATCGTAGTATTATTTATCGTTATGATGGTATTTAATTCAAGACAACGCAAAAAGCAAATGGCAGAAGACCAAAAGAAAAAGGACAGTTTATGTAAAGGAACGAAAGTTATAACTATCGGTGGTATAGTTGGAACGGTAGTTTCAGTTGACCACGAAGAATCTACTTTCGTTTTAGCAACGGGTAGTTGTGAAATGGTTTTTGACAAACGCGCTATTTATCAAATGACTTTACCAGAAGACGCTAAAAAGGCAGAAGTTAAACAAGAAGTAGTTGAAGATAAAGCCGTTGAAGAAAAGGTAGAAGAAAAGCCTAATAAAAAAAGTGCGAAAGCAAAAAAAGAACAATAAAAATTAAATAGTAATTAAAACCAAAACCCCTGCATAAATTAAAGTATATCGTAGGGGTTTTTATTTATGTTTGAAAGCAAAAACGCGTTTTTATCACTACTGAAAGCGGTTATAATTGCAATTCTATTTTCCTTAATTGCCGTTTTACTTTTTGCCTTTATTATAAGCGTTTGTTCGCTTGACGGAGTAGTAATAAAACCCGTAAATTATTTAATTAAATGTTTGGCGGTGTTTTTAGGTTGTTTCTTTTCAATTAAGGGCGAAAAAGGTTTACTAAAAGGCGCGATTTTCGGTGGTGTTATATCTATTATATGCTATGCCGTTTTTTCGCTAATATCAAACTCGTTTACTTTTAGTATTATGCTACTGTGGGAACTATTGCTTGGTATAGCAATAGGCGCAATTACGGGCGTAATTGCCGTAAATAAAAAATAGGAAAGCGCAAATTTTATATTTGCGCCTTATTTTTTGCCGTTTTTTGCTAAATTTATATATAAATATATAAAAACTATCGTTAAAAATCAAAAATATTATTGACTTAATTAAGTTTTGCATTTATAATAAATAAGTATATATGTATTATGAAGTATAATGCTTAATTTTACTTCGATGCTACTTATGGGAGGCAGTAAATGAAAAAGACAAAATCTGGAATTGTGCTTTTTATTATCATTTTCTTAACGGCTATACTTGCCGTTTTGGAATTTGCATCTTTTTCACTCCCTTCGTTTATAGCGAATGGAACTAAAAAGTACGTTGGTATTGCAAACACTATTCCGTTAGGCATAGACCTTCAAGGTGGTTACTATGCCGTTTTAACACCGAAAGCCGACGGTTCTAACGACTCTGTTGATATTGACAAAGAGTTTAGTAGCGCGGTTGACGTTTTAAGGCAACGTCTTGACAAAAAAGGTTATACCGAAGCAATTATAACTATTCAAGGCGTAGGCGCAGATAGGGAAATTAGAGTTGAAGTTCCCGCACTCGATGAAAACTACGAAGAAGTTTTAGAAATTATTTGTAGCGCGGGCGTTTTAACTTTTGAAGTTGAAAACGCGGTTAAACTTGAAGGCTCGCATATTAAAGGTAGTTACGCGTCTTACGATAACGACGGTCAGCCTATCGTAGTTTTAGAGTTTACGGATGAAGGTAGTTCTTTATTTTCACAAGTAACGGGCGAACTTCAAGGCACGGGCAAAACTCTTGATATTAAACTTGACGGCACCGTATATTCTTCTGCAACGGTAAGCGAACAAATAACTAGTTCTTCCGCAATTATTAGCGGTTTAGATAGTTTTGAAACTGCACAAAACATTGCGGCGGTTGTTGAAGGCGGTAAACTTGAAATTAACTTTGAACTTGGCGAGTCTAATAAAATTAGTGCGTCGCTCGGCGAAAACGCGCTTAAAGCAAGCGTTATTGCTGGGGCTATCGGTTTAGCACTTATTTTTGCGATTATGATATTAAAATATCGCGGTTTAGGTATAGTTGCATCTATTGCGCTTTCCGTTTACACGGTAGTTTTAATTTTATTACTTGCACTTATTCCTTCCGTTCAACTTACGCTTCCTGGCATTGCAGGTATTATCTTGTCAATAGGTATGGCAGTTGACGCAAACGTTATTATCTACGAAAGAATAAGAGAAGAATATTTAGCGGGCAAAACGGTAACGTCTTCTGTAAACGCAGGTTATAAAAGAGCGTTTATAACTATTTTTGACGGTAACATCACAACCATTTTAGCGTCAATCGTATTGTGGATTTTGTGTCCGGGCACTATTAAGGGCTTTGCTATTACGCTCCTTATCGGCGTAGTATTATCAATGATTACTGCTATTGTTTTATCAAGGTTTATATTAAAACTCGTAATGAATCTTTCCGAAAACAATAATAAGTTCCTTGGTCTTAAAAGGGAGGCTATTTACGATGAAGAAGATTAAAGATATGAATTTTAAAATAGTAGAGTGGTTTAAATACTTCGGCGGTTTTGCAGTTGCACTCATTTTAACGGGCGTAATTTTACTTTTAACCGTTGGTATGAACATCGGCCTTGACTTTGCAGGCGGTGCTACCGTAAACATAACACTTGGCGAACACTTCGTTATCAACGAAGGCGATAAAGCAGGCGTTAAGCAAGAAATTTTAGACCTTATAGAGAATAAAGGTTTCGTAATCGGCTCGGAACGCTGGGCGGGTGAAGATAACAACGTTTTAGAAATCGGTTTAGAATACGGTAGTAAAGATAGCGTTGACGATATGGAATATCAACAAAAATTCCTAGATTCAATTCAAGGCACGGAAGACGAAAATTTTGAAGACGGTTTACTTTTTAAAATAAGTGAACTCGTAAAACAAAAAGACGCAACCTTTGTTAAAGACGATTGCTCTGCTCAAATAGTTGGTGCTTCTACCGCGCGCACGCTACTTAAAAACGCAATAATCGCTGCGTCAGTTGCGGTTGTGGTAATGCTTGTTTACATTATTATTAGGTTTACTTTATCCTCGGGCTTATCGGCAATAATAGCACTCTGTCACGACGTGTTTATTATGATAACCTTATGTACCATTTTCAAAGTAAAAATAAACACTACGTTTATTGCTGCGGTTATAACCGTTATAGGCTACTCAATTAACGCTACTATCGTAGTATTTGATAGAATTAGAGAACTTCAAAAATTGAATTCTTTAAAAGATGCAAGCGACGCTCAAATTGCAAACCTTGCAATCAAAAACACTTTAACAAGAACTATCTTTACAACGATAACAACATTAATGGTAATAGTCGTTTTAGCGTTAGTATGTCAAATAATGGGCGTTACTACGATGGCGGAATTTGCGCTCCCTATAATATTCGGTTTAATTGCGGGAACGTACTCGTCAATATTCTTAGCGTCTTCACTTTGGGTATATTTAAGAAAACTCGGCGCAAAAATAAAGAAAACAAAAAAAGCATAAATTATTTAAGGTGGCGGACGGGATTAGGAATCCCGTCCGTTTGCTTTAAAACGTAAGAAGGATATTTTGCTATGAAAATTTTACAAAAGCAATTTAACAGTGATGAACTTAATAGCATAAAAAATCTTTCAGTAGAGTGTAATTTGCTTGAACAAACTACTAGCATTTTATATTCACGCGGGTACGATACTCTTGAAAAAATCCACGAATTTTTAAACGCGGGCAAGCAAAATTTTATAAGTCCGTTTTTATTAAACGGTGTTAGTGAAGCAGTTGAAAGAATAAATTTAGCAAAAGAAAACGGCGAAACGGTAGTAATTTACGGTGACTACGATGCCGACGGCATTTGTGCAACCACCGTTTTATATAGAACGCTTTTAGAATATGGCTTAAACGTTTACGGCATAGTTCCCGAAAGAGATAACGGTTACGGTTTAAGCGAAAAGAGCATCGACGAAATCGTTGAAACGCTTTACCCCGACCTTTTAATAACCGTTGACTGTGGTATAAGTTCTTTTAAAGAAGTTGAATATTTAAAAGACTTAGGCGTTGACGTTATCGTTACGGACCATCACGAATTACCGTCCGTTTTACCCGACTGTACCGTAATAAACTGTAAAATAAAAGAACAAGAATATCCGTTTGACGCGCTTTGCGGTGCGGGCGTTGCCTATAAACTTTGCTATGCGTTAATAGGCGAAAGTGCAAATAAGTATTTGGACCTTGTTTCGCTTGCTACGGTGGCGGACAGTATGCCACTTATAAGCGAAAACCGCGATATAGTTTGCGAAGGTTTAAAAAATATTAAAAATGGAAAAGTTTCAAAGGCTATAAAATCACTTATAGAAATTTCAGGAATAAAGGAAATAACGGCGTCTTCCTTAGCGTTTGGAGTTGCGCCAAGGGTAAACGCGGCGGGTCGTATGGGCGATGCTAACTCGGCGTTAAAAATGTTTTTAAGCGATAGCGACTTTGAAATTTCTAAACTTTCAGCCGTACTTTCAAACTACAACGTAGATAGGCAAGTTGAGTGTGAAAATTTATATTTACAAGTTAAAGAAATGCTTAAAACTCACGGCAATTACGAAAGCGTTATAGTTTTATACGGCAAGGATTTTAAAAGCGGTATTTTAGGAATTGTAAGTGCGCGTATTACGGAAGAGTATAATAAACCTACAATATTATTTTCTAAAATTGACGAGTATTTACACGGCTCGGCAAGGAGTATTGAAGGTATAAACATTTTTGAGGCAATAGGCGCATGTTCAAGTAGTTTAGTAGATTTTGGCGGACACGCGCAAGCAGCGGGAATAACCGTAGAAGAAGATAATTTAGAAATTTTTTCGTTAGAACTTAACGATTATATTAGCAAAAACTTTAAGCATTTAACGCTTGAAAAAACGATTGAAGTTGACTGTTATTTAGAAGATAGATTTGGCGAAAGGCTTGCAACTGAAACTGCACTATTCGAGCCTTGCGGTCAAGGAAATAAAAAGCCGATTTTTGCCCTTGATATTAAAAGGGTAAACGCGCGCCCTATAAAAGACGATTCAAAACACGTTTCGTTTTCAACGCAGTTTAACGATTTTATTTACTTTAACGGTTTAGGTAGTTTAAGGCTTTTATTAAACAACAGTTTAAAAACACTAATTTTCGAGCCTAATTTATCAAGTTTTAAAGGCAGAAATTATCTTAAAGGATACGTTCGTAAAGTAATAGAGAAAGAAGATAAAAATTTAGAAGAATTAAAGAACTTGTTTTTAAATTTAAAAACGGAAAAAGACGTTTCTTTAATAGTAAAAAACGCCAACTTTTTAAAAGATTTAAGCGTGGATAGAAGTGACTTTGCTTTAATTTATAAAGAAGTGTTAAACGCAATAAACGGCGGTTTTAACAAAGAAAGCGACCTATATAATATTGACGTTCAAAACGCTAGTTTTAATCAAATAGTTTTTGCGATATGCGTATTTAACGAACTTGATTTTATAACTCAAAATAACGGTGTGTATAGCGTAAATCAAGGCGCAAAAAGCAGTTTGGAAAACTCACTTATTTACAAAAATATTAAGAATTTACAATAGGTAAAAAAATGGAAAATCTTACACTTTTAGAAAAAATTAAAAGCATATATCCGCCAAACGAAGCGGATGCCATTTCACGCGCCTATTATTTTGCAAAAGAAGCGCATTTAAACCAAAAGCGTGCTTCTGGCGAAGAATATTTTACTCATCCTTGCGCAGTAGTTGATATTTTACTTGGTTTGAGTATGGACGCAAATACTATAACCGCCGCGCTTTTGCACGACGTTTTGGAAGATACTTCTTTTTCAGCAAGCGACATTAAAAAAGAGTTTGGCGAAGAAGTTTTAGAACTCGTTGAAGGCGTAACTAAACTTGAAAAAATCGAGTTTAAATCACAAGAAGAAGAACAAGCCGAAAATTTCAAAAAAATATTCGTGTCTATGGCAAAAGATATAAGAGTTATAATTATTAAACTTGCCGATAGGCTTCACAATATGCGTTCTTTAAACTTTTTGTCACACGAAAGACAACTTCGTATGGCAAACGAAACGCTTGAAATTTTTGCCCCGCTTGCAGGTAGGCTTGGTATTTCGCAATTAAAGTGCGAACTTGAAGATTTATGTCTTAAATATATAGACCCTGAAATGTACGAATATTTGTCGGTAAACATTTCTCAAAAGATAGGAGAAAGGCAAGAATTCGTTAATATGGTTGTTGCCGTTTTAAAAGAAATTTTAAACGAAAGCAATATAAAAGGCGAAGTTTTTGGTAGAAAAAAACACTTCTATAGCATTTATAAAAAAATGAAAAAGAAGGGAGTTTCTCTTGACCAAGTTTACGACCTTATAGCCGTAAGAGTTTTAGTAAACAGCGTTGACGAGTGCTACGAACTTTTAGGTAAAATTCATAAGCGTTGGAACCCGATGCCGGGTAGAATTAAAGACTACATTGCAATGCCAAAAGAAAATATGTACCAAAGTTTACACACTACGGTAGTAACTACTTTCGGTCAAATTTTTGAAATTCAAATTAGAACTTACGAAATGAATAACACCGCCGAATACGGTATTGCGGCGCACTGGCAATATAAAGAGCATAAAACTTCCGCCAACGAAATGGACAGGCGCTTATCTTGGATAAGAGAAGCAATGGAACTTCAAGGCGGTTTTAAAGATAGTAAAGAGTTTTTAGATTCCGTTAAAGATATTTATAACAGTGAACTTTTAGTATTCACGCCAAAAGGCAAGGTTATAAGTTTAATAAAAGGCAGTACGGCAATAGATTTTGCTTATAAAATTCACACTGAAATAGGTAATAAGTGCACGGGCGCAAGGGTAAACGGCAAAATGGTGCCTTTAACCACCGTTTTAGAAACGGGCAACGTGGTTGAAGTTATAACTTCAAATTCAAGTAAAGGCCCTTCGTGGGACTGGCTTAAAGTCGTTAAAACAACGAGCGCTCGCGCTAAAATCAAAGCGTTTTTTAGGCGTGAAATGGCGGATGACGCTATTAAAACGGGCAAGCAAATGCTTGAAATTGAAGCAAAGAATAGAGGCTACAATTTTGGCGAATTATTAACTTCTCAATGCTTTGAAAAGGTAGGAGCAAAACTTTCTTTTGCGGGTGTTGACGAAATGTACGCAGCCGTTGGTTGCGGTGCGGTAACCGTAAACCAAGTTTTAATAAAGGTTTTAGACTTCCACAAAAAAGAAGCTCCTCCGGTTTACCACTATCCATCAAGCATCGTTTCAAAAGTCGTACACTCAACGGGTGACGTTACTATTAAAGGCGTTGACGGGCTTTTAATTAGATTTGCAAGGTGTTGCAACCCCGTGCCGGGCGATAAAATAGTAGGTTTCATATCACGCGGGCGCGGTGCAATGGTGCATAGAGCCGATTGCCCTAATATGCGTTTTGAAGATAGTGAAAGGCTTTTAGAAGCAAGTTGGACGGGTAAAAAAGGCGAGGAAGGTTATACGGTTAATCTTAGAATTAACGCGGAAGAGGACGCGTCTTTACTTTCTACCGTTTCAAACGCTTGCAAGAAAAACAACTTGTTTATTTTGGCGGTTAACGGCAGAATAGACAATAAAAATCACGTTGCTATACTTGATATGACTTTAAAAATTAACAACAAAGAAGATATTGACAGTCTTATTAAAGATTTGCGTTCCGACCCTACCATTATAGACGTTTATAGGTACACGAATTAATATGGAATTAAAAATTTACAGTTTAGGCGCGTTACAAACTAATTGTTACGTTCTAATAAGCGAAGAAACGCGTAATGCCGTTGCAATAGACGTTGGCGGGAACCCAGCGTTTTTACAACTTGAAGAATTAAAGCATAATTTTAAAATCACTCATATTTTGCTAACGCACGGTCACTTTGACCATATAGGCGGTGTTGCTCCTTTTTATAAAAGGGGCGTAAAAGTGTATATAGGCAAAAACGAAAGTGATTTTATTAAAGACGGTAACCTTAATTTAGGTGGCGTTTTTGGTGACACGGTAGAGCCGTTTGAAATTGAAGAATATTTAACGGACGGGCAAAAAATAACGCTTTGCGGATTTGAGTTTAAAGTAATAGAAACGCCAGGGCATACAAAAGGCGGAGTAACTTATGAAGTAGGCGATATGCTTTTTTGCGGTGATACTTTATTTAAAGGCAGTTTTGGTAGAATTGACTTTCCTACTGGCGACTTTAAAACTTTAAAAAATTCGGCAAAAAAGTTGTTTAATTTAAGCAAAAAAACGCTTTATTCAGGTCACGGCGATAGCACTACTACCGATGAAGAAAAAATTACGAATCCATTAAACTTTTATGATTGAAACTAATAGATTAGATTATAAAAAAGATTTAGAAGAAGTTGCCGTAATGTTTGACGGTGGTGAAAAAGTAGAAGTTTTTCACACTCAACAAACAAACGGCAATACTTTTATTGATAAATATATTGTTGACGGCAAGGTTTACTACTTTGAAAATAAGCATGAAGTTAGCGGACAACTAGAATTAAAGCGTTTTGAAAAACGCTTTTCTAAACTTGCGCTTTATTCTATTTTTAAAGATAAATTCGGCGTTCAATTCGAGTGGGGCGCTTTAACGGGCATAAGACCTACTAAAATGGCGTATTCTTCTAAAAACTTTGAAAAAGAGTTTACGGAAGTTTTTGACGTTTCGCCTAAAAAAATCGCGCTCGTTAAAGATATTATAAAAACTCAATGCAAAATTATAGATAGAAACGGTGAGTACGACGGGCTTTTCGTTGGAATTCCGTTTTGCCCTTCAAGGTGTTTATACTGCTCTTTTATTTCAAGCGAAATTGCCAAAGAAAAAAACATTAGCGAGTATATAAATTGCCTAGTTAAAGAGATAGAAGAAGGTGTAAAACTTTTAAAAAATCCGCGCTCTATCTACGTTGGCGGTGGAACTCCCGTAGCGCTCAAAAACGAGCATTTAATAGCCGTTTTAACGGCTTTAAAACCGCTTGCAAGCACCGTTAAAGAGTTTACCGTTGAAGCGGGCAGACCCGACGCAATAAATAGCGAAAACCTTAAAATATTAAAAGACTACGGCGTTACAAGAATTTGCGTTAATCCGCAAACTTTTTCTAATAAAACGCTTGAACTAATAGGAAGAAAACACACGGCGGAAAGCGTTATTGAAAAGTATTATTTAGCAAAGTCTTTCGGCTTTGATATAAATATGGACGTTATTGCGGGCTTAACCGAAGAAACCTTTGAAGATTTTAAAAACACCGTTGATACCGTTATAAAATTAAACCCGGAAAACTTTACCGTGCATACGCTTTGCTTAAAAAACGGCTCGAAACTCAAAGAGCAAGAAAGCCGTTTAAAAGAAGGCGAAATTTCTAAAATGATTGACTACGCAAGGTTAAAAGCAAGCGAAAACGGATATAATCCGTATTACTTATACCGCCAAAAATATTCGGCAAATAATTTAGAAAACGTAGGGTATAGCAAAAAGGGTAAAGAGTGTATATACAACGTTGACGTTATGGAAGAAACTTCAAATAACGT
>JAZOMW010000035.1:0-13759 GCA_045654225.1 Christensenellaceae bacterium
TGATTTTTGTGGATAAGAAAAGCCCACTATATTTTGCAAAATGCGAAGTATAGTGGGCTATACTTTTGTTATGGATTAAAAACCCTATGAGAAGACGCCTTTTTAGTTGGCGTTTTTCATATAAAGTTTATATAAAACAAACGAAAAAAGCGTTAGCATTTTGCTAACGCTTTAACTTTTTAATTTTAATTTTAATACATTCCGCCCATTCCGCCTGCGCCTTGTGGCATAGGCTCGTCTTTTTGCGCGTCGGTTACTATGCTTTCAGTAGTTAATAACGTTGAAGCAATAGACGCCGCGTTTTGAAGTGCAGACCTTGTAACTTTCGTAGGGTCGATAATACCGCATTTAACCATATCGCAATATTCGTTTTTATATGCGTCAAAGCCGTAGTTTTTATCGCCTTTTTTAAGTATTTCGTTTAAAATTACAGAGCCGTCGAGTCCTGCGTTTACCGCAATTTGTCTAACAGGTTCTTCAATAGCCTTTAAAATGATTGAAGCGCCCGTTTTTTCATCGCCGTCAAGTTCGTTTACAAGTTCTTTAAGAGTAGGAATAGCGGTTAAAAGGGCAGTACCACCACCAGGAACGATACCTTCTTCAACGGCTGCTTTCGTTGCCGCCAAAGCGTCTTCAATTCTAAGTTTCTTTTCCTTCATTTCAACTTCCGTTGCAGCGCCAACGTTAATAACGGCTACGCCACCGGCAAGTTTAGCAAGGCGTTCTTGTAATTTTTCCTTATCGTAATCGCTCGTAGTTGCTTCGATTTGCGACCTAATTGCTAAAACTCTTGCTTTAATTTGGCTAGGGTCGCCCGCACCGCCGATAATGGTTGTGTTTTCTTTATCAACTTTAATTTGAGCCGCTTTACCAAGCATATTAAAGTTAACGTCCTTAAACTCAATGCCAAGGTCGGTAGAAATAACAGTACCGCCAGTTAAAATAGCAATATCTTCAAGCATGGCCTTTCTTCTATCGCCAAAACCAGGTGCTTTAACCGCAACGCAGTTGAATACGCCTTTTAATTTGTTTACAACGAGCGCTGCAAGCGCGTCGCCTTCAACGTCTTCGGCAATAATTAAAAGTTTTTGACCTTGTTGAGCAATAGGCTCAACGATAGGTAAAATTTCTTGAATAGAAGAAATCTTTTTATCCGTAATTAAAATGAGTGGGTTATCGTAAACGGCTTCCATTTTATCAGTGTTTGTAACCATATACGCAGAAGCGTAACCCCTATCAAATTGCATACCGTCAACCGTAGTAAGTTCGGTTTTCATAGTTTTGCTTTCTTGAATAGTAATAACGCCGTCTTTTCCAACTTTTTCCATTGCTTCGCTAATTAAAGCGCCAACTTCTTCATCGCCTGCCGAAATAGACGCAACTTGTGCAATAGAAGTTTTATCGGTAATAGGTTTAGACATAGCCTTTAATTCTTCAACAGTTTTATCAACCGCTTTTTTAATACCTTTCTTTAAAACGATAGGATTTGCGCCTGCGGCAAGGTTTTTAAGCCCTTCGCGAATAATTGCTTGCGCTAAAACTACTGCGGTAGTAGTACCGTCACCGGCGATGTCGTTAGTTTTTGTTGAAACTTCTTTAACGAGTTGAGCGCCCATATTTTCAAACGCGTCTTCAAGTTCAATTTCTTTTGCAATAGTTACACCGTCGTTAGTAATGAGCGGAGCGCCAAACTTTTTGTCAAGCACTACGTTTCTACCTTTTGGACCAAGCGTAATTTTAACCGTGTTTGCCAAAGTATTAACGCCTGCTTCTAACGCTTTTCTTGCGTCTTCACCATATAAAATCTTTTTAGCCATAATAAAATCTCCTATTATTCAACGATTGCAAGGATATCGCTTTGCTTAATAATCGTAAATTCCTTGCCGTCAACTTTAAATTCGCTACCGGCGTATTTTGCGTAATGCACAACGTCGCCTACCTTTACTTGCATAGTAACTTCTTTGCCATCAATAACGCCACCTGGGCCTACTGCTACAACCGTTGCAGTTTGTTGTTTTTCTTGTGATGCGCTTGGAAGTATAAATCCCGTTTTAGTAGTTTCTTCTTTATTAGTTGCTTCAACAACTACTTTATCAAACAATGGTTTAATTTTCATAATTCCACTCCTTTAAACTGTTTACAATTTTAGCACTCTTAATGTTTGAGTGCTAATTTATATTATAGTCATATTATTTTTTTTGTCAATAGAATAATGCAAATATTTTAAAAAAATTGTCAAATAATTTTTATAAACTTTATTAAAATATTGCAATACCCTTAAAATTATGTTAAACTCTATATATATAGTTAAACTAAGGAGTATTATATGAATAAATGGGATAAACGTTTTTCAGATTTGGCAGATTTTGTTGGCGAATGGTCAAGTTGTTATCAAGACAATAGGCACGTTGGCGCAGTAATCGTAAAAGATAAAAGAATTCAAGCAACGGGCTATAACGGCGCTCCAAGCGGGGTACAAAGTTGTAAAGACAAGGGCGAGTGTTTAAGAAAGAAGTTAAATATTCCGTCAGGTACGCGCCACGAAGTATGCTATGCCGTTCACGCGGAACAAAACGCTATTGCGCAAGCGGCCAAACTCGGCGTTTCGGTAGAAGGTTCTACTATTTACGTTACGCATCAACCTTGCACTATATGCACTAAAATGATAATAAATTCGGGCATTAAAAAGGTAATATACAAGCACGGCTATCCGGACGATTTTTCAAAAACTTTACTTAACGAAGCGGGCGTTGAACTTATAAAAGTTGACGAACTTGACAAATAATTTTTTAACTATAAGAAAAAGACATAAGTAGGTAAATTATGTCTTTTTTATCTATTTAAAAAAATACGATATTAAATTATAATAAATAAAGGAAGTAACTATGAGCGAAATTAAAAATCCACAAGTAACAATAATAATGAACGACGGCGATAAAATCGTGGTAGAACTCTATCCGCAAATTGCGCCAAACACTGTAAACAACTTTATATCACTTGTAAAAAAAGGCTTTTACAACGGTATATGTTTTCACCGCGTAATTGAAGGCTTTATGATTCAAGGCGGTGACCCTAACGGTATAGGAACGGGCGGTCCTGGTTATTCAATCAAAGGCGAATTTACGCAAAACGGCTTTAAAAATACTTTAAGCCACACTCGTGGCGTAATATCAATGGCGCGTTCGATGATGCCAAACTCGGCGGGCTCGCAATTCTTTATTATGCATGCTGATTCACCGTATTTAGACGGTCAATACGCGTCTTTTGGTAAAGTTTTAGAAGGGTTAGACGTGGTTGATAAAATTGCTACGACTAAAACCGACTGGAACGACAAGCCTTACGAAGACCAAATTATGAAACAAGTTACGGTAGAAACTTTTGGAGTTGAATACGCCGAACCAATTAAAGTTTAAGGAAAAATCATATGAAAGTGGTAGGTAAAGAGGTTGCGTTTATACACGCAACTGAAACTAACGCAAGAAACGGCGAGGGCGACTTTATTCGCCTTAAAAACGGTGCTATAATGTATGCGTATAGCGCGTTTTTAAACGGTGGCGGAGATTTTGACAAAAGTTTAATAACCGCCATATATTCTTATGACGACGGCGAAACGTTTACCGACAAGCGCGTTCTTTTTGATTTAGAAGAAGGCGAAACGCAAAATATGTGCGTTAGTTTTTTAAGGCTAAAAAACGGCGATATAGCCATATTTTACGGTGCTAGGGGAAAAAATCAAGGCATAAAAATGCGCACGAGTAGCGACGAAGGCTTAACGTTTTCAAAGCCCACTAAAATTATAAATAAAGAAGGCTATTACGTTTTGGAAAACGGCAGAGTTTTAAGGAGCAAAAGCGGTAGAATTCTACTGCCACTTAACAAGCACGAAATTAAAGAAAACGGCGGAATAGGCGCGGGGCATTTTACACTTTTTTATTCCGATGACGACGGTAAAACTTGGATTGACTCAAATAACTATATAAGCCACCCAGACGGCGAAATTTGGCAAGGCTTACAAGAAACGGGCTTAACTCAGTTTGACGACGGTACTATTTTTGCTTACTCTCGCACTAATTGTATGACGCAGTACGAGTGTTTTTCAAAAGACGACGGTTTAACGTTTACAACTCCGCGTTCAAGCATAGTATTTTCTTCACCGCTTGCGCCTATGACAATAAAAAGGCTTCACGATAACTACTCCGTTGCAATTTACAACCCTATTCCAAGTTACGCTTCAAGAAAGTTAATTCAACCTTGCCACGAAAGTGAAAGAACACCGCTTATGCTCACCGTTGTTGATGGTGACGGTTCTAAATTTTTTGAAACTTGCTATCACCGTAACTTTTTACTTGAAGATGATTTACAAAACGCCTACTGCTATTATAGCGTGTTCGTAGGTAAAGATTATTTTTTAGTTAGTTATTATCATAGCGACGGCGACCCTAAGCGCGTATTAAGGTCGTTAAAAGTTAAAAAAGTAGCTTTTAGCGAAATAGAAAACGCTTAAAAAGGGCATAATAATTTTATGGAAAATATTAAAGAATTTGAAAAATGGCTTGAAGAATATTCAAGCCATAATGATTTTTACGGTATAGTTCAAATTTATTTAAAAGGCGAACTTATAGTTAATAAGTGTTACGGCTATCAAAACGTAAAAGAAAATAAAAAAATAGACGAAAACACCGTGTTTAAGTTTTACTCAATCTCTAAAACTTTTTGCGCCCTTGCCGTAATGAAACTTTATGAAGAGGGGCTAATAGACCTTAACGCGCACCCGTCTAAATATTTAGACTACTGTAAAAATTTAGATAAGCGAATAACTTTAAACAATTTACTTCAACATACGAGTGGGCTTAAAGATATAGCAACTGCTGAAAAACTTTCAAAAAAACAAACTGAAAGCGTTCAAACGGCTATTAAAAATATTGAAAACGAGCCTTTAAGTTTTATACCGTCAACGCAAGAAAACTATAATAATACAAACTATATTTTACTTGGAAAAATAGTTGAAAAAGTTTCGGGCGTAAAGTATAAAGACTATTTAAAAAACGTCGTTTTTAAGGGAATGGGAATAGAAAATGCGTATTGCGTTGAAAACGGCGATACCGCTTATAATTTAGCGAAAGGTTACTCGCTTGAAAACGGAAAGGTGGTTGAGTGCGCATATACTAATATGACAACTATTGGTAGCGCCGGTAACGTTATAGGAACGGTTAAAGATATTCAAAAACTATATAGAGCCGAAAGGGAATTTAAATTTTTAAAAAGAGAAACTTGGCAAAAAATTTTTACGCCGTCAAGTATAGGAAAGTTTGGTTACGGTCTTCAAGTTTACGAGTGGAACGGCGAACTTTGTTATATGAGCACGGGCGGATTTACGGGGTTTAGGGCGCTTAACCGCTTTTTACCTAAAAAAGATTTTAATATTATAATTTTATCAAACACCGGCTTTGGCGACGCTCGCGCCGATATTAGCAATAAAGCCTTTAACTTATTTATTGATAAAAACGCAACTTACGCCTTTAAAGTTGAAATGGACAAGGGTTTTGCGTAATAACGCAAAACCTTATTATAAAACGCTTGTAAAGTATTGTTATAATATGCTAAAATATTGTCATCGTTAAAATTTAGTACAAAGGAGTTTTATGAAAAGGGAAAATACGGCAACGCCTATAATGGTTTTGGCAATGTTCATATTTGGAACGCTTGCTCCTTTCGTTAAAAATATAAACGTAACTTCTCAAGAACTTGCGTTATATAGGGCGGTTTTAGCAACGCTACTCGTAGGCGGTTTTTTGCTTATTACAAAACAAAAAATTCCTATAAAAAACATTAAAAAAGAACTGTTACTCCTTTTACTTTCGGGCTTTGCTATGGGCTTTAACTGGATACTTTTATTCGAGGCGTATAAATATACTACCGTTGCGGTTGCAACGTTAAGTTATTATTTTGCGCCCGTAATAGTAATGATAGTTTGTCCGTTTTTGTTTAAAGAAAAACTTACTTTAAAACAAATTATATGTTTTATAGCGTCAACGGTAGGTTTAGTTTTAATTACGGGAACTGCTGGCGGTGGCTCAAAGGATTTACTCGGTATAGCCTTTGGTTTAGGCGCCGCAACGCTTTACGCAAGCGTAATGCTACTTAATAAATTTATAAAAGGCGTTGCAGGCATTGAGCGCACGTTTATACAGTTTATATCGGCAATAATCGTACTACTTCCTTACGTTTTATTAACTAGCGGATTTACAATAGGCTCGCTAAACTTAAACGGTTGGCTTTCACTTTTAGTAGTTGGATTAGTTCATACGGGAATAACTTACTGTATGTATTTTTCATCGCTTAAAGAATTGCCTAGCCACAAAAGCGCAATTTTAAGTTACGTTGACCCTTTAACCGCGGTGCTAGTAAGCGTAGTGTGGCTTAATGAAAAAATAACTATATTTCATATTATAGGCGGTTTGCTTATTTTAGGCTTTACGCTTTTAAGCGAACTTAACTTTAAAAAGAAAATAAAAAAAGAAAACGGCAAGAACTAAAATTCTTGCCGTTTTATTTATTTTAACTCAAAATCGCTTTTCGGGTGTTTGCAAAGCGGGCATACCCAGTCGCTAGGTAAATCTTCAAATTTAACTTTTTCTTTTGATTCGTCGTACTCGTAACCGCAAATTTTACAAACGTAAACTTTCGGCGTTTCCTTTTTAGAAAAAAGCGTTTTTGAAGCGTAGCAAAGCGGGCAGGTCCAGTCTTTTGGTAAATCGCTAAACTTAACGCCTTCTTTTTCTTCAATATATTCGTAACCGCATAAACCGCAAACGTACACGTCGCCTTTGCTTGATTGTTTTTTAGGTTTAATATTATTTAAGTAATAGTCGTAAGTAGCGCTTTTTTTATCGTTTAAAACTTTGCTTTCTAAAACTTTTCCTACTATAATCGTATGAGTGCCAACGTCTAAAAACTCTTCTACTTGGCAACTAAAAAACGCGTTAGTGCCTTGCGTAATATATTTTACGCCGTTTAAAGAAGTAGGGCAGTTAAAGTTTTCAAACTTATCAACGTCCTTTCCGCTTTGAAAACCAAAACGCTTAAAAAGTTCAAAATTAGCGTCTTCACTAATTACGGAAACGTTAAACGTTTTTGAACTTTTAATAAGCGAAAGCGTGTAGTTGTTGTTATTAACCGCAACCAAAAGTTTAAGCGGTTCGCTAGTTACTTGAATAGCCGTGTTTATTATGCAACCGCTATCTTTTTCGCCTTTTGCGGTGAGTACGAATAATCCGTATGAAAATTTATGGTTTGCTTTATTATCAATTAAATTACTGCTCATATTTTACCCCTTGATATTTTCAAAAGTTTTAAATTTACTTTTTTTCAAAAATTTGGTTATAATTTTAGGTGCAAGCGACGGAAAATATCTATATAAAAAACTCATAAAATGCGCGTCTTTTCCTATAACTATTCGCCCTTTATTTTTGCTTGCCTTTTTTAAAATAACGCGAGCAACTTTTTGTGGATTTGCCGAAATCGCGTCAATAATCTTTGCTTCTTTACTTGGAATTTCTTGTTTGTTCAGTATATCCGTTTTGGTAAAGCCCGGCATAACCGTTACTATGCTAATATCTTTATTTTCGCACCTTAAACTTTCGCTAAAACGCTGGGTTGCGCTTTTAGTTGCCGTATAAACGCTAATGCCTGCAAAAGGGCAAAGGGCGGAAGAACTTGAAACGTTTATCATAACGCCTTTTTGCTTTTTTATATACGGCAAAAGAACTTGCGCGCTATATACTACTGATAAAAAGTTTGTGTTTATTACGTCTAAATAATTCGTTTGGCTATTAAAACTTTCAAATTTAGGAAGTACGCCCGCGCAGTTTATTAAAATATCGGGCAAAATTTTGTTTTCGTTTAAATAATTTTCTAGCTTTAAAAAACCGTCAAGCGAGCCAACGTCAAAGTTAAAAGGCGTAAAAAGGTCGGCGTTTTTTAAAGAAGTTTTAAAGTTTTGCAATTTTTCTAAATTCCTTGCAACGCCTATGACTTTTACGTTATATTCGCCCGTTAAAATTCTTACTATTTCCGCGCCTATTCCGCTTGACGCGCCCGTAACGATAGCGGTTTTAAAAGAGTAATCGTATTTTTTCATACTAAAAGTATAACACAACTTAAAAAAAATGCAATTGACTTTTAAAAAAAATGCTTGATTATTTATTTAAAATATTATATAATGCAATTTACTTATTATATTTTATATAATGCGGAGCAAATATGTTAAATAGCGAAGAACAAAACTTAAACAACGAAACTACTGTTGAAGTAGCCCTAAATAATTTAGAATGCGGAATACCTACTATTGCCGTAAGGGGCAAGGTAATTTTTCCTAACGTTTTTACTACCATTGACGTTGGTAGAATTAAAACGCTTAACGCAATTCAAAAGGCGCTTAAAGGTGATAAGCGCATTTTTGCCGTTTGCCAAAAAGACGTTAGAGTTGACGACCCTTCTACGAGCGAACTATATAGCGTTGGTACGGTTTGTAGAGTAGGCACGTTAAACAAACTTGGAGCAGACAATTTTAAACTTACTATCGAAGGCTTATACCGCGCCGAAACGGTTAGCGCAACGGAAATCGACAATCACTTTATTGCAAACGTTAAAAAAATAGAAGTTGAAAACGAAAACGAACTTGAAACGGAAGCGCTCGTTAGAGTTGCAAAAGACGCGTTCAAGGCTTTAACCGATAAGTTAGTTAAACCAAATCGCGACGCGATAAACACTATTTTATCTATTGAAAGTGCCGAAGCGTTCTTAAACAGCGCAACTTTTAACTCTCCGCTTAAAGAAGATAAAAAGCAACGCGTTTTAGAAACTTATTCATTAAATGGTAGGCTTTTACTCTTATCGTCTTTAATAAATGAAGAAATTGAAATTTTAGGTATAGAAAAGGGTATTGCCGAAAGAGTTAAAAAGAATATTGATAAAAACCAAAAAGAGTTTTATTTGCGCGAGCAAATTAAAGCAATACACGAAGAACTTGGTGACGACGTTAAGGAAAACGACCTTTTAAAAGAAGCAATACTCAAAAAAGGTTTAAGTAAAGAAGTTGAGCAAAAAGTTTTAGAAGAATTAAAAAGAATGTCTAAAATGTCTCCGTCTTCGCCAGATTATACCGTTTTAAGGTCTTATTTAGACTGGATTTTAGACCTTCCGTTTAATGAAGAAAGCGAAGACACTAAACAACTTTCCTCTTGCAAAAAAATTCTTGAAAGCGACCATTTCGGTTTAGAAAAAGTAAAAGAACGCATACTTGAATATTTGGCGGTTTTAAAACTTACAAAATCGCTTAAAGGCCCTATTTTATGTTTAGTTGGCCCACCGGGCGTTGGTAAAACTTCGGTTGCCAAGTCCGTTGCGCGCGCGCTTAATAGAAAACTCGTTAGAATGAGTTTAGGTGGCGTTAAAGACGAAGCCGAAATTCGCGGTCATAGAAAAACTTATATAGGCGCAATGCCGGGTAGAATTATTTACGGTATGAAAGAAGCGGGAACTATTAACCCCGTGTTCTTACTTGACGAAATTGATAAACTTTCAAGCGATATGCGTGGCGACCCTGCAAGCGCGCTTTTAGAAGTTTTAGACCCAGAGCAAAACGAAACTTTCCGCGATAGGTATTTAGAAATTCCTTACGACCTTTCAAAAGTTATGTTTATAACAACGGCAAACAGTTTAGATACTATTCCCGCACCGCTTTTAGACCGTATGGAAGTTATTGATATTGCAGGCTACACCGAAGAAGAAAAGGTTGAAATTGCAAAGAGATATTTAATTCCTAAAAACGCGCAAAAGAACGGTTTAAAAACAAGCGATATCAAGTTTGATGAAAACGCTATAAAAGAAATTATACGCGGATACACGGGCGAAGCGGGCGTTAGAAAACTTGAACAACAAATAAGCGCAATTTGTAGAAAGGTTGCCATAAAGGTGGCGGAAAACGACTTTGCTAAAAAAGAAAAAATTACTAAAAAGACCGTTGCTAACTATTTAGGAATAAGGCGCTACGGCGTTGATAATCAAATAGAAAAGAACGATATAGGCTCGGCAACTGGATTAGCGTGGACGGCTATTGGCGGAACTACCATTACCATTGAAGTTGCCTTAATGAAAGGCAAAGGCGCGCTCAATTTAACCGGAAAACTTGGCGACGTTATGCAAGAAAGCGCTAAAACCGCAATTAGTTTTATACGCTCTCACGCAAAAGATTACGGCATTGATAGCACCGTTTTTGAAACTACTGACGTACACGTTCACGTTCCCGAAGGCGCAACTCCAAAAGACGGGCCAAGCGCGGGCATAACTATTGCCACCGCTCTTCTTTCTGCGTTTACTAATAAAGTGGTTAAGCGTAATATTGCAATGACGGGTGAAGTTACTTTAAGGGGCAACGTTTTAGCAATAGGCGGGCTTAAAGAAAAATCGCTTGCGGCGTATAGGCTTGGTATTAAAACGGTTATTATTCCAAAGCAAAACGTAAAAGATTTAGAAGAAGTTCCAAGTGAAGTAAAAGACCAAATTAAATTTATTGCCGTTTCAAACGTACAAGAAGTGTTTAAAGCGGTTATCGAGGGTTTATGATTATAAAGAACGCCGAATTTATAACTTCGGTAGCAGACAAAAAGAACTTTTTAGTTCCAAACAAACCGCTTATTGCAATATGCGGAAAATCTAACGTTGGCAAAAGTTCGCTAATAAACGCGCTTGCAAACCGCAAAAAACTTGCAAAAACTTCGGTTACTCCGGGTAGAACTAGGCTCGTTAACTATTTTGACTTCGGCTCGTTTATTTTGGCGGATTTACCTGGTTACGGCTTTGCAAAAGTATCGCAAGCCGAAAAGGAAAAATGGGCGCATTTACTTGAAGACTTTTTTGCATACAACAAGTTAATTTCGCACGTATTTTCACTCGTAGATATACGCCACAAACCAACTAACGACGATTTAACTATGATAAACTATCTTCACCACTACGCCTTGCCGTTTACCATTGTAGCAACAAAGGCAGATAAAATAGGCAAAACGCGTATTAAAGATAGGCTTAAAGAAATAGGCAACTATTTAGCGGTAGGCGAAAGTTCAATTTACCCCGTATCAAGCGAAACGGGCTACGGCAAAGATAAAATTTATAATAAGATTGAAAGTATTTTAGAAATTTACAATAGTGACTTTTTTAATAGCGACGATGCCGAAGAAAACGATGAATAATATAGAAAAACAAAAAAAGGACTTTTAAAAGTCCTTTTTTATTTTGGCGGAAGGGGTGAAATTTGAACATAAACTAAAAACCAAAAAATGCAGATATAATGCCGAATTTTAATTAAAATAAAAATAAAATAACAAAAATAAATTTATTAAAAAAATGATTGACAAATTATTGTTTATAATATAAAATACAATTACAGGTTCTTAAACAGTGTTTAAGAATACCGAGAAATTTTTCTCGGCGTCTGACCAATAAGGCAGGCATTGACCTTTGAAGAAAACATATTTTTCTTACCTCTGACCAAAAGGCAGGGGTCTTTTTATTTGCAATTTTAAAAATGGTTGACAAAGTTTCTAAAATAGCATATAATAAAATTGCCAATAAGGCCGGAGCGTAAACGCGTTACGTTCCCACCCGCGCCCTGCTTAACAGCCGGCGCGGTTTTTTATTTTAATAAATATGCTTAAATTGGTTGTAAATTTTAAAATTTTGTGATAAAATTTAAACGTTAATATGGAAGTGTATCGAAGAGGTCATAACGGCCCTGACTCGAAATCAGGTATACGGCAACGTATCGTGGGTTCGAATCCCACCGCTTCCGCCATAGACCGCTAAAATTGTGGCTAAAACCATAGTTTTGGCGGTTTTTTCTATGCCGTTTTAAACTTTTTTTGCGGTTTTTGGGGAATATTTTGGGGAATTTATTATAAGGTGTCCCTACAAAGCAGGGTGTGGCTGTATCCCACCGCTAAATAATAAAAGAGAGTTCAAGCGAACTCTCTTTTTTAATAATTTTCTTTAATTCCTAAAAAATAATCAGCAGTAACGTTAAAAGCGATAGACATACTTTTTATAATGTCATAGCCAGGCTTTGCTTTACCTTTTAACCACTCGCTTACTTGACTTTGTTTTACTCCTATTGCTTTTGCAAAAGCAACTTGCGTTAAGTTGTTTTCTTCTAAAAACTCTTTTAAAATTTCTTTAAATTCAAGTTCCATATTTTTATTATATAGAAATTTCTATACAATTAGTTGACATATAGAAAATTCTATACTATAATTATTTTCAATATTTCAAAAAAAATTTGGAGAATAAAATGTTAAATTTATTTTTAAGTGTTTTTGCGGTAATTACACCGTTAAAATCTACGGGTAGTTATGAGCCAAGTAATACAACAACTACTACTGTTTCTTGTAACAATTCGCCAGATGCTTTCTTTTTTTTATTATTTGCAATTCTTGTGGCAATAGTGTTATTTATATGCTTACACGTAAATTTAAAAGATAAACATGAATCGTTAAAATCACAATATGAAGAATTAAAAACTAAAACGTCTAATAAAGTTGAGACTGACAAAGGAAATGAACTTTTAAACGAAATAGAGCAGTTGGTTAAAAAATATAAAGACAAAAGCGATTCAAAATAACTATTAAAGGACAAATTAACTTATGAAAAAAGTATTTATTACATTTTTAATTTTTATTACAATTGCAATGACGGGGTGTTTATACAATCCGTCTAATAGCCCTTCTAATAGAACTCGTTCAGCAACGACGAGCGATATAATTATTGACTTTCACCTAAATAGCGGTTTTTTTACTGCCGATACTTATTACGTTAATATTCAAGCACAAGAGAAAATATATAATTTATCTTTAAATATAGACTTTCTAACTTCACAGAACGTTGTTATGAAAAGTGAAATTTTGTACGTTGGCAAAGTTGTTCCTGGAAATAATTATAGATTTGAGTTAAATCAAGGCGGTTTAGACCCCGATGACCTTAATAAAATAACCCGTTTTAAATATAGAATAGAAACGGGTACTGTTGAACTTGAAAGTTAGAATATTTTTATAACAAGGAGAAGATAATGAAAAAAATTTTAAGAACAATACTTTTATCAATTATAAGTTTGAGCATTTTAACGTCTTGCTTTGCTTGTACAAGCCTTACTGATAAAGAAATTTTAATTCCAGAAAAAGATATAATTTATACAGACTTTGACCTTGGAAACGTAATATTTGAAGAAAAAAGAGCCGTGTTTTTAAATTTTAGTTCAACGTACACTGTAACAAAATTAGAAGTTGCAGGCTCATTACTAGATGTAAATGGTGAAGTTATAGAAAACTTTGATACTACAATGTCATTTGGCACTCCGTCAAATAAACCAGATTTGTCTATAAGTATAGACGCTAATCTTGTTAAAAAAGTAAGGTCTGTTCATTTTACAAAAATAAAAGCATATACGAAAGATAAAATAAATTAACGCTGTTAAATTATTAAATGGCAATAAAAATTTTACAAATTTGAGTTTAAACTAAAATTTGCAAAAGAGAATAATAAATAAAAGAGAGTTCAAACGAACTCTCTTTTTTTGTAAAATAAAACCGCGTCGGCTGTGAAGCAGGGCGCGGGTTGGAACGTTACGTTGACGTTCCTGCCTAACTGGCAATTTTATTATATGCTATTTTAAAGGTTTTGTCAACTTTTTAAAATTGCAAAAAAATAA
>JAZOMW010000036.1:0-5963 GCA_045654225.1 Christensenellaceae bacterium
ACCACGCCGGCGTAAAATTTAAAATTAAGTTGCTTTTTTTACCAATTTGTGTAATACTATATTAGTAAAGCACAATTATAATAGCATAACGCTTAAAAAATTGCAAACGTTTTATGCTAAATTTAGGAATTTATGGAAAAACTTGTTTTAATTGACGGTAACAGTTTAATAAATAGAGCGTTTTACGCAACACCACCTTTAACCGATAAAAACGGCGTTCCAACTAACGCTGTTTACGGATTTGTAAATATGCTTATTAAAGTTATAGGTGACGTTAAGCCTACTTATATGGTAGTTGCTTTCGACGTGCACGCCAAAACTTTTAGGCATAATATGTACGACGGTTACAAGGCTACTCGTAAACCTATGCCCGAAGACTTACGTCCACAAATTCCGCTACTTAAAACCGTATTAAAAACCATAGGAATTCAAACGTTTGAAAAGGAGGGAATTGAAGCCGACGATATTATAGGAACGCTTGCAAAAAGGTACAAAGGCGAAACCATAATAATTACCGGCGATAAAGACAGTTTTCAACTCGTTGACGACACTACCTCCGTTTATTTTACACGCCGTGGCATAACCGATACGGACGTTTATTCCATTGATAATTTTAAGGAAAAAACACAAATTGAGCCTATGCAAATAATCGATTTAAAAGCGTGCATGGGCGACAGTTCCGATAATATTCCAGGCATAGTTGGCGTAGGCGAAAAAACCGCGCTCGACTTAATTACAAAGTATGGTAGTTTAGAAAACGTTTACGAAAATTTACAAGACTTTAAAGGTAAGTTAAAAGAGAAAATTGAAAACGGTAAAGACCTTGCGTTTTTATCTAAAACTTTGGCAACAATTAACACTTGCGTTGAAATTCCTTTAAAGGTGGAAGAGTGTACTTTTTCGTTTCCGTTTAAAGAAGAAGTTAAAAGGCTTTTTACCGAACTTGATTTTAGAACGATACTAAAAAGAGCGGACGTTTTTGATGGCGAAAACGTTGAAACCGCAACGCAAAAGGAAGTTAAAATTTGCGATATTACAAGCGAAAACGAGTTTTTTTCTATTCCGTTTTCAAATGAAATTAGTTTGGTTGTTTCAAATAATATTCATCTATATTTCGGCGCGGAAACCGAGTACGTTTTAAAAGTAAAAGAAACGTTTTTTGACCAAGGTTTTGAGTTTGAAGACGCGGTAAAACTTTTAAAACCTATCGTTGAAAACTCTAAAAATAAAGTAATTTGCCACAGTTTAAAAAAGTTAAACGACTTGCTTTTTGACTTTGATATTAGCGTAAATTGCACGGTTGAAGACGTTGATATTATGCGCTATTTAGTTGACTTTAAAGGCTATGAAGAAAGCCTTGAAGAAGTCATTTATTACTATGAAAAATCAAAGCAAACTCCTGCTTTTTCACTCTTTGAAATTTATAACGAACTCTATAAAAAAATTATAGAACACGGCGTTGAAAATTTATATAAAAACGTAGAGTTGCCACTTTCAAAAGTGTTAACTCAAATGGAGCGTGACGGTTTTAAAGTTGACCTTAACGCACTTCAAGTTTTAAAGCAAAACTACAAGCAAAAACTTGATGAAATGGCAAGTAAAATAAACGAATACGCGGGTCAAAATTTAAACGCTAATTCGCCAAAACAATTAGGCGACGTTTTGTTTAACAAGTTAGGTTTACAACCTGGCAAAAAGAATAAAAACGGCAACTATTCAACTAACGCTGAAACGCTTGAACAAATGGTTGATTTGCATCCTATCGTTCCGCTTATTTTAGAATATAGAACGGCGCAAAAAATATACTCGTCGTACCTTGACGGTATGGGTAATTTAGTTGATAAGCAAACGGGCATAGTTCACACGTCGTTTAACCAAACTTTAACGCAAACGGGCAGACTTTCTTCAAAAGAGCCGAACCTTCAAAACATACCCGTAAGGGAAGAACAAGGTAGAGAACTTAGAAAACTCTTTATTCCGCGCGCGGAAAATCGAGTTTTAGTTGACGCAGACTATTCTCAAATTGAACTTAGGTTACTTGCGCATTTTAGCAAGTGTCAAATTTTAATAGACGCGTATAATAGTGAAAAAGATATTCACTCGCTAACCGCAAGCCAAGTGTTTAACGTTCCGCTTAGCGAAGTTACTAGTTCTATGCGTAGCAAGGCAAAAGCGGTAAACTTTGGCATTATTTACGGTATTAGCGAATACGGTCTTGCAAAAAATTTAAAAATTAGCCCGAAAGACGCTAAAAATTACATTTCAAAATATTTTGAAATGTACCCAAGCGTTAAAGAGTATATGAACTCTAACGTTGAGTTTGCTAAAAAGAACGGTTACGTTTCAACTTTGCTTAATAGAAGGCGCTATATAAAGGAAATAAATTCGCCTAACTTTACGCTTCGTAGTTTTGGTGAGAGAGCGTCAAAAAACATGCCACTTCAAGGAAGTAGTGCTGACATTATAAAGGTTGCAATGGTAAAAGTTTTTGAAAGGCTTAAAAAAGAGTGTCCAAACAGTAAACTTATACTTCAAGTTCACGACGAACTTATTGTTGACGCGTTAGATACGGAAAGTGAAAAAGTAGTTGAAATTTTAAAACAAGAAATGGAAAACGCAGTATCGTTAAGCGTTCCTTTAACCGTTGATATAAAAGTAGGAAAAAGTTGGTTTGAAACGAAATGAGTAATTGTTTAGTAGCCGTTACGGGTGGTATAGGTAGTGGAAAATCTGCCGTAACAAACTTAATAAAAGAGCTTGGCTACACCGTGTTTAGCGCAGACGAAGTTTATAAAAATATGCTTAATGACGACGGTTTTTTTAAGGGTGTTTTAAATTCGGTTGGCGTAGAGTTTAACGGCGATAAATTAAAGGCGTTAAAGGAGGTTTCTTCATTAGTTTTTACTAAAAAAGACGCATTAAAGGCGTTAAATAACTACACTCATCCAAAAATAATGCAAAATATGTTTGAGTTAAACGCCAGTGTTGACGGTATAGTATTTAACGAAGTTCCGCTATTATTCGAAGGCGGTTATCAAAACCTTTATAACAAAGTTATAATAGTTTTAAGAGATAAGCAAGAAAGAATAAAAAGCGTTGCAAAACGCGACGGTTTATCTACGCGCGAAATTGAAGAAAGAATAAAAAATCAATTTGATTATGAAAATAATGCAATTTTTAAGCATACTGTTATATATAACGACGGCACGGAAAACGACCTTGCCGAAAAAGTTAGGGCAGTTGTAAATGAAATTGTTAAAAAGGTTTAGTTTATTAGTTTTTTCAAGTTTTTTTATTCTTATAATATTATTTGCGGGATTTTTCGTTTTTGACGTTGGCGGTTACGGTAAAGTTTTAAACGCGGTTAAAAAAGAGTGTGATAATAAAGGCGTAAGTGTACCGCTAGTGTTATCTATTATTAAAACGGAGAGTAATTTTAATAAAAGCGCCGTATCTAAAAAAGGCGCGATAGGGCTTATGCAATTAACTCAAAGTACCGCAAATTACATTGCTTCTTTAACTAATTTTAACGGCGAAGTTAACCTTTATAGCGAAGACGTAAACATATGTTTAGGCGTTGAATATATAAAGTATTTAAGCGGTAAATTTGGCGATGAAAACGCCGTAATTTGCGCGTATAACGCAGGCGAAACCAAGGTTAAAGACTGGCTTGATAGTAGCGGTGTTTTGCAAAAAGAAAAAGTTGATTACAAAGAAACTAGCAGGTATTTAATTAAAGTTAAAAGACGGCAAAGCATTTATAAAATTTTAATAAATTAAGGCGTAAGTTTTACGCCTTTTTTATTTTAGGCTCTGTCACACAATCTAACTGATTTTTGGCGGAAAAGCACTGCAAATTACTTCGTGTTTTGTTCAGTTGCATACTTTGCAAGTATTCGCCCTTACAAGAACACTCGTCCTTTTTGTGTTTTTCTCGCCAAATCGTAAAAATACTAATCAGTTATTTTTTGTAACGTCGCCTTGTTTTATTTTTTTACTATTAGCACATACTTACTAAAAAAGGGTTTTATGCTTGATAATAAAGAAAAAATTGTGTTAAATTATATAAATTCAAACTCGAATAGCGGTAAATACGTCGTTTTAACGAGTGAGGAAATTTTACGCGTTTTCCCTCATTTTTTAAACGCAAGTGAAGCGATGGTAAAAACCGTAATTAACAATTTATTTTTAAAAGGTTTTATACGCTTAAAGTACGACGACGGCTCAACTTTTTGCGTTTCTTCAACTGAGCAAGGTTTAAATTATAAAGAAGAAAACACTTTTGAAAATAGTCCAATAATTTTTAGTGTAAAGGCGATTGTTGGATGGTGTGTTTTTTCTTCGTTTATAGGTGCTTTCGTAGGAGTAGTAATAGCCTTGTTTTTAAGTAAAATTTTAGGCGGTTAATATGCTAAATTTTAGTCAAAAAGCGGTGCTAAAAGTTATAAGCGACCACTGCACGAATAGGGACTCGTGCCTTCTTTTGCCGTCTAAAATAGTGGCGTTTGTAGGAAATAAAAAAGTTAATAACGATAACGTTTACGATATTTTAAAAAGTTTAGAAAACGGCGGGTATATAGACCTTATTTTAACCACCTCAAAAAACGAAGATATGTATTGCATTACCATAACTAACAAGGGTAGAAACTACAAAGAAGAGTACAAAAAAAGCGTAAATGCAATAAAGTTTAGGTTACTTCTTGCGCTTTTATCGGCTTGCGTTTCCTTTATAGTTGGTAGAATTTTAGTGTTACTTTTTACTTAAATAAGTAAAAAAATGCTAAAAAGTGTTAAAAATTGCTAATAAAAGCGTTAAATTTAAAAAAATGCTTTGTATTATATAAATTTTATGTTATTATATAAAATGAGGTAATTTAGGGTTTAATATGTTAGGCGTAAAAAACAAGTTCGTTTTAAAAAGTTCATATAAGCCAACGGGCGACCAGCCAAGCGCTATAAAATCTTTAACGGAAGGCGTTTTCGACGGGTTAAAAACGCAAGTTTTACTTGGCGTAACGGGCAGTGGTAAAACTTTTACCATGGCAAACGTTATTCAAAACGTTCAAAGGCCTACTTTGGTTATTGCGCACAACAAAACTTTGGCTGCTCAACTTTGCAACGAATTTAGAGAGTTCTTTCCAAACAACGCCGTAGAATACTTCGTTTCTTATTACGACTATTATCAACCCGAGTCTTATTTGCCCGCAAGCGATACTTACATTGAAAAAGATTTGTCTATAAACGACGAAATTGATAAACTCCGCCATAGCGCAACTAGCGCACTTGGCGAGCGTGAAGACGTTTTAGTGGTTGCTTCCGTAAGTTGTATATACGGTCTTGGCGCGCCAGAAGAATATTACAAACTCGCTCTTTCACTTCGCCCTGGCGAACTCGTTGATAGAGACGCGGTTATGCGTAAACTCGTATCAATTCATTACGAAAGGCGCGATATTGACTTTCAACGCGGTAGTTTTAGAGTTCGTGGCGACATTTTAGATATTTTTCCTATTTCAAACAGTCAAACGGTAATTAGAGTTGAATTTTTTGGCGACGAAATTGAAAGCGTTAAAGAAGTTGACTTCGTTACGGGCGAGCCTATATCAACGTTAAAACACGCGGTAATTTTTCCCGCAAGTCACTACGCGGTAGGTAGTGAAAAAATGCAAAATGCTTTAAAGGCTATTACTTGCGACCTTGATAACGAAGTTAAAGCACTTGAAGACGACGGTAAAATTTTAGAAGCGCAAAGGCTTAAACAACGCACCAACTACGATATTGAAATGATGAGTGAAATAGGGTATTGTAGTGGCGTTGAAAATTACAGTAGATATTTTGACGGTAGAAGCCCAGGCGAACCGCCTTTTACTTTGCTTGACTATTTTCCAAAAAACTTTTTGCTTTTCGTTGACGAAAGCCATATGACGCTTCCGCAATTAAGGGCAATGTATAACGGAGATAAAGCG
>JAZOMW010000037.1:0-10360 GCA_045654225.1 Christensenellaceae bacterium
GTAATTTTTGCTAAAATATATTAAAATATATTTGCAGGCACTTTTTATAAGGCTTGACTTTACGTATTTTTATTTTTTTCTTACGGATACCTATTATGGATTCGATTGGAGGTTATTATGGTAAAAAATCACTTTACCGCAAAGCAAATTACTGGATTAGCAGTTCTTCTTGCGCTTGTAATAGTTTTACAAGCGGTACTCGGTTCAATTAACGTTGGACCCGTTACTTTAAACTTTACGCTTATTCCAATAGTGCTTGGCGGTATTTTATTTGGCGGTGGCGCAGGCGCTTTTTTAGGCTTTGCGTGCGGTGTAATAGTTTTAATTCAAGTTATAATGGGTGGCAATCCGTTCTACACTTTAATTTGGGCTAACGACTCTATTGTGACTACTTTAACGTGCTTAATTAAAAGTACGGTTGCAGGTTATCTTGGAGGATTGCTTTATAAAGTAATTTCTAAAAAACAGCCGATTGTTGCCGTTTTCGTTGCGTCTGCTATCGTTCCTATCGTAAACACCTTGCTCTTTATAGTAGGATGTTTATTTATGTTTGATTCAGTTTACGGTATGGCAAGCGGTCAAAACGTGCTCGTCTTTATATTGGTAGGGTTAGTTACTTTCAATTTCTTTATTGAACTTGCTATAAATCTTATTTTTGCGCCGTCAATTACGCGCGTAATTAAAATTGTTAAAAAGGGATAAATTTATGTTACTTTGTATTGATATAGGAAACACTAATATTAAATACGCAGTATTTAACGGTAAAAATTTAAAGGCTTCGTATAGAGTTTCTTCACGCCACACTAGAACGGCTGACGAATACGGCGCAACCCTTATAAACTTGCTTAATAGTTCAAGCATTTTGCCAAGCGATATAACGGGAATAATAGTTTCTTCGGTTATACCATCGCTTAACTATACTATTATTCATATGTGTGAATACTTTTTTAACGTTACGCCTATTATGATAGGCGCGGGCATTAAAACGGGTATCAATATAAAAGCGGATAATCCAAAAGAGGTTGGAGCGGACATAATAGTAAACTGCGTTGGTGCGTTTAATAAGTACGGTAACGGAAAGCCTATGGTCGTAATTGACTTTGGTACTGCAACCACTTTTGATATATTGTCGGGTAGTGGAGAACTTTTAGGCGTTGTTATAGCGCCCGGTATTAAAACTGCGCTTGAAGGATTGGTTTCTAACACGGCGCAACTTCCTATGATAGAACTCGTTGCACCTAAAAACGCGATAGGTAAAAACACGGTAACTTGCATGCAGTCGGGTATAATATTCGGTTTTGCAGGCCTAGTTGAAAATATCGTTAAAAAAATCAAAGAAGAACTTAAACTTGACGCTATAAACGTAGTGGCAACAGGCGGTATGGGCGAAATTATTGCAAAAGAAGTTAATTGCATAACTAAAATTGACCGTATGCTTACGCTTGAAGGCTTGCGTTTAGTTTATGAAATGAACAAGGAGAAATAAAATGACTAACGTAGTCAAAATAGGCAACGTTTTAATCGGCGGAAATAACGATATTGCCGTTCAGTCAATGACGAATATTAAAACTCAAAATTACACCGAAGTAATTAGGCAAATTTTAGCGCTTGAAGAAGAAGGGTGTGATATCGTTAGGCTTGCCGTAAAAGATAAAGAAGACGCTTTTGCAATAAAAGAAATTAAAAAAGCCGTTCATATTCCGCTTGTTGCCGATATTCATTTTGACTATAACTTGGCTATTTTATCCGTTGAAAACGGAGTTGATAAGGTTAGAATTAACCCAGGTAACATTGGTAGCGAGCAAAACGTTAAAAAGGTTGCCGACTGTTTAAAGCATTATAATATTCCCGTAAGAGTTGGCGCAAATACGGGTAGTATTGAAAAAGAGTTTTTAGCACGTTACGGCAAAAATGAAATTTCGCTTTGTGAAAGTGCACTTAAAGACGTTGCGCTTTTTGAAAAATACGGAGTTAAAGACATGGTAATTTCCGCAAAGGCAAGCGATACTTTACTTACCGTAAAAGCGTATAGATATTTGGCAAGCAAAACGAGTTATCCGTTACATATCGGCGTAACCGAAGCGGGCACTTACGAAAACGGAATTATAAAAAGTAGCGTTGGAATAGGAGCGCTTTTAGTTGACGGAATAGGCGATACTTTGCGCGTTAGTTTAACGGCAAATCCTATATTCGAGCCGATAATCGGGCATAAAATTTTACGCGCGGTAGGCAAAGAAAAAAACTACGTTGAAGTTATTTCTTGTCCAACTTGCGGTAGGACTGAATATGACTGTATAGGTCTTGCAAATAAAGTAGAAAAAATTGTAAAAAACGTTAAAAAACCTTTAAAAATAGCCGTTATGGGTTGCGTTGTAAACGGTCCTGGCGAAGCAAAAGATTGCGACCTTGGCATAGCAGGCTCAAAAGATTTTTGCGTAATATTTAAAGGTGAAACGGTAATAAAAAAAGTTCCGTTTATAGACGCGGAATTAGAATTTACAAAGGAAATTGAAAAAATTGCAAAATAGGTGTGATACATTAATTGAGTCACTTAAAAACGTTGATACTAGCCTTGGTAACGCGCGTATTAAGTGTGCTGAAATCAATGAGGAAAACAACTTAATAACAGTTCAAATTATAAGCGACGTTGCAATTTCAAGCGAAGGCGTTTCATTTATAGAAACTTCAATAAAAAACAATTTGCCGTCTAATTACACCGTTTTAGTAAAGTGTCAAAAATCTATTGCGGACGCTACTATTTTAAAGCGTGCAATTTTAAATTTTATCACGTCTTTTTACGGCTCTATATCGCACACGGTTACGCTAGGTGATATCGTAGTTTTTACTTCGCAGTCAAAGTTTATTTACGAAGTTAAAGTTGACGAGTTTGCCTGCGATTATTTAAATAGAACGGCCTTTATTCAAAATTTAAACGAATTTTTATACCGCAACTACGTTAACGATATTTCGGGTAGTTTAAAATTAGTGGTTAAAGAAGAAGCACCCGCTGTTTACGAAGAGTATTCCGTAAAAGAAAACGAACTTCAAAGCGGAGAAATTCGCCGTTTTAAAGTGTTAAACGTTGAAAAAACTTGCGACGATTACGTTTACGACACCGCAGTTTATATAGCAGACGGCACTACGGAATTAGGCACGGTATTTTTTGCAGGTATCGTTGAAACGGTTGAAGAAAGGGAAACTAAAAACGGTAAACCGTTTTTTGTTATTACGTTAAGCGATAAAACGGCAAGGGTTAGCGGTAGGTTTTTTACCGCCGATAAAAACAAAATTAAAAAAATTCAAAGAATAGGCGAAGGCAGTCAAATTATTATGCGCGGTGAAAACGAACTTTTTAACGAGCATTTAAATTTAACTATTAAGGGTTTTCACTTTTGCGAATTTCCTAAAAATTTTACTCCAAAGGAAAAACCTTCAAAACCCGTACCGGATAGGTATAGTTTAGTATTTCCAAAAGACGTTGAAAGCGTTGAACAAAGCGACTTTTTTAGTGGAATAACCACGCTTCCTAGCGACGTTTTAGATACCGTTTACACCGTTGTAGATATTGAAACTACGGGAACTGACGCAATAAACGATAAAATTACCGAAATAGGCGCGGTTAAAATTTTAAACGGTAAAATTTTACAAGAATTTCACACTCTCGTAAATCCGCAAGTGCCTATTCCGGAAAGAATAATTGAACTTACGGGAATTGACGATAACATGGTTAAAGATAGCCCTATAATTGACGACGTATATAGTGACTTTTTTAAGTTTATTAGCGGAACTACTTTCGTTGCGCATAATAGCGATTTCGATTTTAAATTTTTATCGATAGTTGGTAAAAAACTCGGTTATATTTTAACTAATAAGGTTGTTGACACGTTAGAGTTATCACGCAAAAAACTACCGTTTTTAAAAAGGCATAAGTTAAATATAGTTTGCGAGCATTACGGCATAACTTTCCACCATCACCGCGCTCTTTCCGACGCTTACGCCACCGCGGAACTATTTTTAAGGCTTAAAAAGGAAAAATAAAGTAAAAAAACTTAAAAAAACAGTTGCATAATATAGAATATTATGTTAAAATATTTTTAGACTTAAGATAATGCTTAATTTGAGAGTGGCAACCGCCACTCTCAAATTTGTTTATAGGAGACCAAATGAAAGCAAAATCAAATCAAGAAATTTTAGAATATTTAAAACCGTATGCCGATTCTTTAAATTTAGAAATTGTAGAAGTTGAGTTTAAAATGAGTAAAAACCCAACCCTCACAATTTACATTGACAAAGACGGTGGCGTTGACCTTAATTCTTGTGAAGAATTTCACAATTTAATTAACGACCCGCTCGACGTTTTAGACCCGTACGGCGCGCCTTACACTTTAAACGTTTCAAGCCCAGGGCTAGACCGTCCTTTTAAAACCGAGCGCGACTTTTTAAAACGCATAGGTAAATTAGTTGAAGTTAAACTTTACGCGCCTATTCGCGGTAAAAAAGAGTTTGAAGCAACGCTTTTAGGGTTTGACGGTAAGAACGTTACACTTAACCTTAACGGTGAAGAAACCGTTTTAGAACTTTCAAAAATTGCTAAAATTTGCGAGGCAATAATATTTGATTAAATAAGAATTGATATTGTTAGATTAAAAAACGCGTTTAAACGCGATTAAAAAGATAAAAAATAAAAGTTATAAATATTTATCACGTAAGGAGTTATTATGGTAAACAAAGATTTTTTTGCTGCACTTGACGAAATTTGTGCAAGTAAAGGTATGGACAAAGAAGCGCTTAAAGAAACGTTACAAAACGCTTTAACTTCCGCATACAAAAGATACGCAACCGACGCTTGCGACGTACGTATTAAGTATAATGAAGAAAAGTGTTCAATTAAGTTCTACGCTATCAAAACGATTGTTGAAGAAGTTGTTGATACCGATAAGGAAATTAGTTTAGAAGACGCTAAACAATACAAAAAGAGTTACAAACTCGGCGATACTTTTGAAAAAGAATTCGTTCCAAAAGATTTTGGTAGAATTGCCGCGCAAACTGCAAAGCAAGTAGTTATGCAAAAAATTAGAGAAGCGGAAAGGGCAAATACTATTCAAGAATTTGAAGATAAGGAAAACGAAATTCACACCGCTATCGTTAGGAAAATTGAAAACGGCAACGTTTACGTTGAACTTACGGGCGGTATGCTTGAAGGCGTAATGCTTCCGCAAGACCAAGTTCCAGGCGAAAAATACGAAATTAACGATAAAATAGTAGTTTACGTAAAAAGAATTAGAACGATAGGCAAAAATACGCAAGTTTTAGTTTCTCGTACCGCACCGGGACTTGTTAAACGTTTCTTTGAAAACGAAGTTCCTGAAATTAGGCAAGGCGTGGTTGTTATTAAATCCGTTTCAAGAGAAGCAGGTCAAAGAAGTAAAATTGCAATTTACAGTGAAGACCCGCAAATCGACGCACTCGGCGCTTGCGTAGGTAACAAAGGTATGCGTGTTAACGCGGTTATCGAGCAATTAGGCGGTGAAAAAATCGATATTATTCCTTGGAGTGAAGACCCGCTTGAATTTATTGCAAAAGCGCTTGCTCCTGCAAAAGTATTAAAATTTTACGCTATTGACGAAAAGTCTGCACGCGTTATCGTTCCTGACGATAAACTTTCGCTTTGCATCGGTAAAGACGGTCAAAACGCAAGGCTTGCGGCAAGACTTACCGGTTGGAAAATTGACGTTAAGAGCGAGTCAAAGGCAATGGAAGAATTTAACGAAATGGTTGAAAGCGCCGACGCTGAACTTGGCGATTTTGAAGATTCAACTTCCACTAATTTCGAGGACGTAGAGTAATATAGAATTTAATTGAGGTAAAAGTATGGCGGTAAAAAAGATACCTATGCGCACTTGTATTGCGTGTAGAACGGAAAAACCGAAAAAAGAACTTATAAGAATAGTAAAGAGTAAGGACGGCGTGTTTAGCGTAGATAAAACTGGCAAATTAAACGGACGTGGCGCTTATTCGTGTAACGATAAGGCGTGTATTGAAAAAATTTGCAAAAAGAACTTGTTATCTCACGCTTTTGATATGGAAATTTCAAAAGACGTTTACGCTTTAATTACGAAGGAGTTTTTTGGTGAAGAACAGTAAATCGCTCACTTTTATAGGATTTGCAATTAAAGCTCGAAAAGTTAGATTTGGCGTTAACGCAGTAGCAACGCTTAAACCGAAAGTTCCGTTGCTTATACTGTGTAGCACCGCAAGTGACAATACTAAAAAAGACGCGGTTAAATTGTCAAACAAATTGCAATCAACTTTACTTATAACGCAAGGTGTTAAGATAGAAGAAATAGTATATAAAGAAAACTGCAAACTTATTGCTATCGTTGACGAAGGTCTTGCAAAAGCAATAATTCAAAATTTAGATTGTCATTTTACTAAATATTCGGGAGGATACGATTATGGGAATTGAAGAAAAGAAAGAAGTTAAAAACCAGAATATAAAAGACTTAATGGCGCTCGTTAGAAGCGAAGAATTAAAAAATAGCGCGCAAGGCGCAAAAACAACTATTAAAGACGTTGAAAAGAAAATAGCGGATAAATTCCGTCTTTTTGCTCAACGTAAAAAGGAAGAAGAACTCAAAAAACAAGCAGAGTTACTTGAAGAAACTAAAACTAGCGTGGTGGAAGAGGTTGAAACTCCTAAAACTGAACCTGCTACCGAAGTGGTTAGTGACGCTCCTATTAGTCAAATTGCTAATGAAGAACCTAAAAAGGAAGAAGTTGTTGAAGATGTTAAGGTTGAAAAGGTTGAAAAGGTTGAAGAAAAACCTGCTTTACCAAAAGAGCCTGTTATTCAAAAAACTGACAATCCAAATATTCAAATTATTAACGGAAAGCGCGTATTCGTTCCGCAACCAAAGAGAGAATACGTTGTAAAAGATAACGAAAAGGGCAAATTTGGCGACAAAAAGCCGTTTAATAAGGATGGTAAAAAGCCTTTTGACCCTACTCAAAAGCGTGAATTCGTTAATAGAGACGGCGCTCAAAAGCCATTTAATAAAGACGGTAAAAAACCTAATTTATCATCGTTTGCTCCGCCACAACCTTATATAGCAAAGGAAAATAACGGCAAAAACCAAAAGAGAAAGAACGTTGAAAAGAACAACTATGAAGATAAAAAGGCAATAAATAAAAAGTCTTTAATTAAAGGTCAAATGTCTATTGACGATTTTGACGAGAATAAGACGGGATATAGAAAGTTAAGAAAGGCAAAAGATAAACGCCAAGAAGAAAGCGTTAATACTATTAAAATTGAAAAGGCGGTTATTACAAAAGAAACCGTTTCAATAAAAGAACTTTCCGAACTTTTAGGTATTACCGCAGTTGAAATAACAAAAAGGCTCTTTAAAGAAGGCATATTAAAAACTATAAACGACTCTATCGACTACGATACAGCAGGTTTTATTGCGGCAGGTTTAGATATTGAACTTGAACTTAAACTTGATAAAACCGCCGAAGACGTTTTAACCGAAGGCTTTAACGATGCCATAGAAGATAGCGCAAACCTCATTACTCGTGCTCCTGTCGTAACCGTTATGGGTCACGTTGACCACGGTAAAACCTCGCTTTTAGATAGAATTAGAAACGCTAACGTAACCGCGGGCGAAGCGGGCGGTATTACTCAACATATCGGTGCTTACACGGTTAACGTTAATAATCAATCGGTTACTTTCCTTGATACGCCAGGACACGCGGCGTTTACCGCTATGCGTGCGCGCGGTGCTCAACTTACCGATATTGCCGTTATCGTAGTAGCGGCAGACGACGGCATAATGCCACAAACTATTGAAGCAATCCACCACGCAAAAGCGGCGGGCGTTTCAATAATTATTGCCGCAAACAAAATTGATAAGCAAACTGCGGATATTGAAAGAGTTAAAAAAGGTCTTGCCGACCAAGAAGTGTTAGTTGAAGAATGGGGTGGCGACGTGGCTCTCGTTCCAGTTTCGGCTAAAACTGGCGCGGGTATTGACAGCCTTTTAGAAACTATTATCTTAACTGCGGAAATTAAGGAACTTAAAGCAAATCCTAACCGTATGGCAAAGGGTATTATAGTTGAAGCAAAACTTGATAAAGGTAAAGGCCCTATGGCTACCGTATTAGTTCAAAACGGAACGTTAAAGGTTGGCGACTATTTAGTTGCAGGCACTATAACGGGTAAAGTTAGAGCGATGATAGACGATAAGGGTAGAAACGTTAAAACGGCAGGTCCGTCAACACCGGTTTCTATACTCGGATTAGAAAGCGTACCTAACGCGGGCGACTTCTTGTACGCGGTTGAAGAAGCAAAACTTTCTACGCTCGTTGCTAACGAAAGAAAGAACAAAGAAAGAGAAGATATGATTAGAGAACAACAAAAAGTTTCTCTTGACGATTTATTCTCAAAAGTTTCTTCGGGCGACCTTAAAAACCTTAATATTATCGTTAAGGCGGACGTTCAAGGCTCTGTTGAAGCAGTTAAACAATCACTTGCGGAACTTTCTAACGAAGAAGTTAAAGTTAACGTTATTCACGCGGCGGTTGGCGCTATTTCGGAAACGGACGTAAGTTTAGCGGATTCTTCTAACTCTATTATCATAGGCTTTAACGTTAGACCGGACGCAAAGGCAAAAGCGCTTGCGGAACACTCTAAAATCGACGTTAAACTTTACCGAGTAATTTACGAAGCGATTGAAGATATTAAAAAAGCGCTTAAAGGTATGCTTGCTCCTAAATTTAGCGACGTTTATATGGGTAAAGCCGAAGTTCGCGACACGTTTAAAATTACGGGCGTTGGCACGGTTGCAGGTTGTTACGTTACGGACGGTAAGATTTTGCGTAGCGGTAAACTCCGTATTTATAGAAACGACGTTATGATTTGCGAAGGTAACGTTTTACAATTAAAGAGATTTAAAGACGACGTTAAAGAAGTTAACCAAGGTTACGAGTGTGGTATTTCTATTGAAAACTTTGACGATATTAAGATTGGCGACTTCATCGAGTGTTATAGCGTTGAACAACAAAAGGACTAATAAATGAAAGTTAAAAGAACTGATAAAATAAACAGTGAAATTAAAAAAATAGTTTATGAAATTATTAGAACGGATATAAACGTTCCGTCAATTACCGAAATGTTTTCTATTACGGACGTTGACTGTGCGCCTGACCTTAAAAACGCAAAAGTTTACGTTAGTATATATTCGACTAATGAAGAAAAAAAGATGGCAACTTTTCAAGGAATTAAGGGCGCGTCAAGCGAAATTAGGCGCGCGCTTTCTTCAAAAATGCGTACGAGATGCGTTCCCGAACTTCATTTTTATTTAGACGGCGCGCTTGAATATGGCAATAAAATCGATAAAATTATAAGCGGTTTTAAGTATTACACAAAGGAAGATGATAATGACCTTAACTGAAATTGCAAGTAAAATAAAAAAACTAAAAAACGTCGTAATTTTTAGTCATAATAGACCAGACGGCGATACTATCGGCTCTGCAACCGCGTTAAAATTAGCGCTTGAAAAATTAGGCGCTAACGTTACGCTTTGTTGTAATGCCGAAGTTCCTTCAAAGTTTTTTTATATTAAAGGCGCAAACGAGTATCAAAAGTCGTTTAATATTAAAGGCGATTTTGACGGATTTATTGCGGTTGACTGTTCTTGCGAGAGTATGTTTGACACGGCTTATTCATTTTTTGCAAGCCATAAAAACACTTTTAACGTTGACCATCACGTTTCTAACAGTTTTTACGCAAAACACAATTACGTGCAAGAAACTGGCGCTTGTTGTGAAATAATTTACGAACTTATAAACTTGCTTGGCGTTGAAATATGCAGTGACACGGCAAACTCTTTACTTTTAGGCGTAGTTACCGATACGGGTAATTTTGCGCACTCAAACGCAACGCCTAACACTTTACGTTGCGCGTCAAAACTTATGGAAAAAGGCGGAAATTTGAACTTAACCGTTAAAAAAATGTTCAAAGAACAAAGCAGGGAAAGGGCTACTTTATACGCGCGTACTATTTCGAATATTCAATATCATTTAGACGGTAAAGTTGCGGTTATAACTATTACTAAAAAGGATTTACAAGAGTGTAACGCCGTTGATAATATGACGGAAGGTTTTATTGATTTTCCGTTAACGGTTAGAACGGTTGAAGTTGCAATATCGCTTTTAGAAGTTGGTAATTTGCAATATAAAATTAGTTTGCGTAGTACGGGCAAGGTAAACGTAAACGAAATTGCAGGTCTTTACGGTGGTGGTGGTCACGTATTAGCAAGTGGCGCTATGCTTAAAGGCTATAAAGAAGATATTATTGATAAAA
>JAZOMW010000038.1:0-1733 GCA_045654225.1 Christensenellaceae bacterium
AGATAACCGTTTCTTTCATCTGCAACCGTTGCTAACGCGTAGCCTAATTCTTCTGGTTTACCCATTCTTTCTTCACAAGAGAATGGTATAAGCATTCCACCGTCTTCTTTTTCAAGATTACCCATATCGGTTGCAATAAGGCCTGGGCTTAAAGATACTACTCTTATACCCTTTAATCCGTACTCAAAAGCACATTTTTTAGCATACCAAACTACGAAGTTTTTAGAAAGTGAGTAAGCAAAACCCTTTTGTTGATATTCGCCTTTTGCCATACTTGAACGCTTGCAAAGAACTTTTAAGAACTTTGCTTCATCCGTTTCAGCAAGTGGGTACGCTTTTTTAGGAATAATAAAACCTGGTAAAATATAAGCAGAGTTAGATGAAACGTCAACTATAACGCTACCTGGTTTCATTACTTTAGAAAATTCTTGGTTAACGTAAACCGTACCTAAAGCGTTAATTCTTAAAATGCCTTCAGGCGTGCCTTTCATAGCAGGTGAAACGCCTGCAGAGTTAATAACGTTCGTAATTTCGCCAAGCGATTCGCAGTATTTAACGAGTTCAATAACGCTTTCTCTTGAAGAAGTATCACAAGTTTTAGCGTACGCTTCAAATCCTAATGCTTTTAATTCGTTTACACCGTTTTCGAGTTTAGACATAGTTCTTCCCGAAATAACGATAATTTTATCTTTTTGCATAAATTTAGCGGCTTCTAAGCCCATTCCGCTTCCGCCACCAGTTATAACACATACTTTTGCCATAATAATTCTCCTTTATCTTTTATATATATTTTACATTATTTTTTACTGTTTTTCAATAATTTTTTATTTATTTACCACGTTTTGTGCATTTCCGTTTATAAACGCCGTAATATTTTCGGCTACTATTTTAATAAGCCTTTCCCTACACTCTACGGGCGCCCAAGCAACGTGTGGGGTAAACGTTACGTTTTTAACACCTATTAGTGGGCAAGACTCGTTCATTGGCTCAATAGTTAAAACGTCTAAAAGAGCGTGTTTTATTTTGCCTTGTTCGAGGGCTTCTTTTAAAGCGTATTCATCAATTACTCCACCCCTTGAAGTGTTTATAATAACGGCAGTCGGCTTCATTAAAGAAAGTGTTTCTTTATTAATTAAACGGCTTGTTTCTTCACTAAGTGGACAATGTAAAGAGATGAAATCACTTCTTTTAAATAGTTCTTCTTTTAAGCAAAACTCGTATTCGCTTTGCTTTTTAGTTCTAGAATAAACTAGAACTTTCATTCCAAACGCACTTGCAATATCTGCAACTTTTTTACCTATATTTCCAAAGCCTACTATACCTAAGGTTTTATTGTAAAGTTCAACGATAGGTTTATCAAAGTAGCAAAAAGTTTTGGATTTTAACCAGTCGCCGTCTTTTACGGAATTATCGTACTCGCTGATTTTATTAGCGTAATGAAGAATAAAGGCAAAAACGTGTTGGGCAACGTCAACCGTAGAGTAGTTTGGCACGTTGCAAACGGTAATTCCCCTTTCTTTAGCGTAAGCAATATCAACGTTATTGTAGCCCGTTGCAGTTAAACCTATATATTTAAGTTTTGGCAAACTTGAAATCATATCTTTATCAAACACGGTTTTGTTGCAAACTACTATATCAGTGTCTTTTAAAACTTTTTTAACTTCGCTTGGAGATAAAACGTCGTAATACTCTACGCTACCTAAATTGTCAAGTGGAGAAAGGTCAATATCTCC
>JAZOMW010000039.1:0-22738 GCA_045654225.1 Christensenellaceae bacterium
TTTTTATCTTTTGTAAAATAGAATAAAAGAAATATTTAGTCTTCTAATCCAAGTAAATAGTCAGTTGATACTCCGAAATAATTTGCAAGAATTATAAGTTCGGTGCTTTTTATATCGGCTTGTTTATTCTCCCATCTGCAAATTGATGATGAACCAATTCCTACATTTTTTGATAGTGATTGGATTGAAAGACCTTTTTCTAATCTTAATTCTTTTAATCTTTGTTTAAATTCCATACAATGATAGTATCAAAAAATGTTACAAAACGCTTGACAGTAACAAAAATTGTTACTATAATATTATTGCCATATAAAAATTTTTAAAACAAGGAGAAAAATTATGGATTTACAAAAATATTTAAATTTAGCAAGACAAGCAAAGGCTGAAAACAACACGGAAGACGCAAAACTTTACTACAACAAGGTGAGAGAAGAAGACCCTGAAAACGGCGAAGCAAAGTATTTTTACGCTTACTTTTCAATGTATGAAGGCAAACTTATAGAACTTAATTCTAGATTTAGCAATTTATGCAAAACGCTTCCGTCTTCAATAAATTTAATTAAGCAATCTTCTTTATCAAAAGAAGAACAACTTGCAAGCATTGAAGAAGTAGTTAACAGTTTTGTTCCTGAAACGTGGGCTTTAAACAGGTTTATGAACTCAAAAAATCGCGAAAAGAAAATCGGCGACCAGTACGTTAAAGTATTTGATTTCAGCGTAATTAGGTCTGTTTGTGTTTTGGGTATGAACGCAATAAAAAATCTTGGCGACCAAATCTCTACCTTATACGATAACGACCCAGAATGCAAGAGGATTGCCGTAATTGCTTGGAAAGAATACGTTTCGTTATGTCAAAAATGGTATGCTTACGCAACGAAAGGCGAAGCGGAAATTTACGCTGAAAAAATTAAGCAAGTTGACCCTGCTTATGAAATGCCTAAAAAAGCAGGTTGCATATCGTTTGCAGATAAAAAATAATGCAAAAAGAAATAGAATTTTTTAGAAAAGAATATAAAAGACAAAAGGTATTAGAAAAAATAGTTAATTCACGTGTTTTAGTAAGACCGGGAATAAAAAAATGGCAAGTAACGGCAAGTTTTGTTATTTTGCCATTTTTAATATTATTGCCTATTTTGTTTTTTATACTATCAAAAATAAACGTTTTATATAAGGTGGCTATATTTACAATTTCAATTATTTTAATAATTGAACTATATTTAAGGTTTACTTTAATAACGGTTGTAAAGCGTTATCAAACGGTGGCAAAAGAAGAAACGCGCAGAAGATGTAAATGTATTCCGTCGTGTAGTGAATACGCTATTCTTTGCTTGCAAAAAATATTTCCTTTAATTTTCGCTTTATTAAAAATAAGAAAAAGGCTTTATAAAACTTGTAACGGAGAAGAGTATAAAATAGATTTTCCAACAAAAAAAATGGGTGAGAAATTTGAAAATACATTGCAATAGTTTACGCTGTCCGCATTGCGGGTCGGCAAAATACAAAATTACAAACGGCGATATATTTATTTGTGAGTATTGCGGTGAAAAATTTAATTTTGAATTAGAAAAATTAGATTTTAGCGCTGAAAACAAAATTTATATTGAAGAACTTAAAGAAGAGTTTTCTAATAAAGTTTTAGAACTTTACGAGATGAAAAAAAGATATCACTTATCGCTAATGAAGTATAAAAAATGCGCGTATCCAAAAAAGTTATATTGTTTTTCTATAATATTCTTAATTTTTTCAATTTTTACGTTTCTAGCAAGTGTTTCAAATTACTCTGAACTTGCAAGCGTTTTAACGTATTCAATAACTGGAATTTTTTTAGGCGTGTTTTTGTTAATCGTTTCAAAACTAAGAAACAAAAAAATGTTTCAAAAGTACGAGCCGTTTGTGTTACTCTATGCTAAAAAAATTGTAAACTGTCAAGAAGAAATTGATGCGTATACCAAAATAATAAGTAGGCTTACTATCTAAAAAAGCGGGGAAAACCCCGCTTTTTTTATTGTTTTTGCGAAAACTTCCACTCTTTAAATAAAATAGACGTTTTTTCATAACTTTTATTGTGTTTTTAATATGTATATTAAAATCTCAACTTTTACTCTCTTACAATTGACACTGGCATTTTTTTGAGTTATAATTACTGTGGTTATAAATAAACAGTAGGAAGCACAATGTTAAATATTACTCAAAAATTAAACGCCAAAACTCAATTTGAAAGGCTTTCGGCACTTGAAGAAGTGTTAAGGGTGGAAACTGAAAAACCGATTTTTCGTGAAAATGACGCAAACAATCATATTCACACTATCTACTCTTTTTCGCCTTATTCTCCAACGCTTGCAGCATATAAAGCGTATAGCGCAGGGCTAACTAGCGCTGGTATTATGGACCACGATTCACTTTCTGGCGCAAAGGAGTTTAAAAGCGCTTGTAAATTGCTTAATCTTGGCTCGACTTGCGGTGTTGAAGTTAGGGCAAAGTTTAATAAGGGCTTTGGCAAAATGAACCATCCCGACCAAAACGAGTGTATTTATATGGCGGCTCACGGCGTTGCACTTCGCTACGTTGACGAGTTTAACGAATATTTATCGTTTTATAGAAATAAGCGCAACGAAAGAAACGCGCGTATGTGCTCTTTAATTTCTCAAAAGTATGCAAAATACGGCATTAGCCTAGATTTTGATAGTGACGTTAAGCCTTTATCTAGGCAAGAAGAAGGCGGTAGCGTAACTGAAAGGCATTTACTTTACGCGCTTGCTATAAAAATTTCAAATAGATATCAAAATAGAAACGAATTGCTTGAATTTTTAAAAGACGGTCTAGAATTAAATATTTCAAGCAAAATTAAAGAATATCTTTTAGACGAGCAAAACCCGCATTTTTTATACGACCTTGTAGGCGTGCTTAAAGCGGATACTAAATTTTTCTATATCGATGCGGATGAAGAAATGCCCGTTTGCGAAGACTTTATTAAAAAGGCAAAATCGCTTGGCGCAATTCCGGCGTACGCGTATTTAGGCGACGTTGGCGATTCAGTTACGGGCGATAAAAAAGCGCAAAAATTTGAAGACGAATATTTAGAAGACTTGTTTATTGAACTTAAAAAAGCGTGCTTTTTGGCTATTGCGTATATGCCAACTAGAAACACTCCCGAGCAATTAAAAAGGCTTCAAGCGCTATGCAAAAAATACGAAATGTTTGAAATTAGCGGTGAAGATATAAACTCTCCACGCCAACAATTTTATTGTAAGGCGCTTGCGTTAAAAGAATACGCGCACCTTATCGATTCAACTTGGGCGCTAATAGGTCACGAGTATAGCGTTGAAAAATACGGCGTAGAAGGCGGTATGTTTTCTAAAACGGCGATTGAAAAAACGCCAGACCTTTACAAAAGAATTAAATTGTTTGCCAAAATAGGCAAAGAAACAATTAGCAATAAAAACTAAATGGAGACACAAAAAAATGAGTACAATCAATTTACAAGGTAAAGTAGCAGTTGTAACGGGTGCTAGCCAAGGTTTAGGCGAAGCGCTTGCATTAAGGCTTGATAAAGAAGGTTGCAAAGTGGCCGTTTTAGACGTAAACATTGAAGGTGCTAAAAAGGTAGCACAGCAACTTACGGACGCGATTGCAATTAAAGTTGACGTAACTAAATTTGAAGATTGTCAAGAAGCGGCAAATCAAGTTCTTGCAAAGTGGGGAAGAGTAGATATTTTAGTTTCTAACGCGGCGGTAGTAAAGAGCGGTGATATTTTTAGCCTTACGCCAGAAGCGTTCAAATTCGTAACGGACATTAACCTTAACGGTTACTTTAACACGGTAAAAGCGTTTGCTCCATCAATGCTTGAAAACAAAAGCGGAAGCATTATTCAAATTAACAGTAAGTCGGGTAGAAAAGGCTCGTTTAAAAACGGCGCGTACGCGGCAAGTAAATTCGGTGGCGTAGGCTTAACTCAAAGTTTAGCGCTTGAATTTGCTGAAAGTGGCGTAAGAGTAAACTGTATTTGCCCAGGCAACTTACTTAACTCTCCACTTTGGGTAAACAGTTTGTTTAAGCAATACGCTCAAAACCAAGGCATTACGGAAGAACAAGTAAGAGAAAAATACATCAACCAAGTACCTATGAAGCGTTCTTGCGAATACGTTGATATTGAAGACGTTATGGTGTTCCTTGCTTCCGATTATTCAAGTTATATGACCGGTCAAGCAATCAACGTAACCGGCGGTCAACAAATGTAATAAAACTATATAAAACGTTATTTTTTGCGCCATAGCGCACAATTTAAGGAGATAAATATGAAAACGAAAGCGGTTAGACTTTATGGAAAAAACGATTTAAGATTAGAAGAATTCGACCTTCCTGAAATTAAGGAAGACGAAATACTTGCAAGAGTAGTGTCAGACAGTATTTGTATGTCGAGTTTTAAGGCGGCGGAACAAGGCGCAGACCATAAAAGAGTTCCAAACGATATTGACAAAAACCCTATTATTATAGGTCACGAATTTTGCGGTGACATCGTAAAAGTTGGCGCAAAATGGAAAGACAAATTTAAAGAAGGCGATAAATTCGGTATTCAACCCGCAATCGACTATAAGCCCGTTATGAACGGTCTTGGCGCACCGGGCTATTCTTATCAGTTTATCGGTGGCGACGCAACTTACGTTATTATTCCTAACGAAGTTATGGAAAAGGATTGTTTAATCCCTTACTATGGCGAAAGTTACTTTAAGGCTTCACTTGCTGAACCTATGTCTTGCATTATTGCAGGTTACCACGAAAACTATCACTCGGTTTACGAAACTCACTCGCACGAAATGGGCATTAAAGAAGGCGGCGCAGTTGCTATTTTAGCGGGCGTTGGTCCTATGGGTCTTGGCGCTATCGACTACGGTATTCACTGTGATAGAAAACCATCGCTTATGGTTGTAACCGATATCGACCAAGCAAGGCTTGATAGAGCGGCTTCGCTTTTAACCGTTGAAGAAGCGGCTAAAAACGGCGTTAAATTAGTTTACGTTAACACGGCAAAAATCGAAAATCCGGTTGAATATATGAAAGAAATTAACGGCGGTAAAGGCTATGACGACGTTTTCGTTTACGCTCCCGTTTCCGCGCTCGTTGAACAAGGCGACGCGTTACTTGGCGACCACGGTTGCTTAAACTTCTTTGCAGGCCCTATGAATAAAGATTTCTCTGCAAAGTTTAACTTCTACGACGTTCACTACGCTTTCCATAGAATTACTGGTACTTCGGGCGGTAACAAAGCCGATTTAAAAGAAGCAGTTCAACTTGCAAGCGAAGGTAGAATTAACCCTGCTATTATGATTTCACACGTTGGCGGTCTTGATTCAGTTGTAGATACAACGCTCAACCTTCCAAATATTAAAGGTGCTAAAAAACTTTGCTATACGCAAATTTCTATGCCTATGACTGCAATTAGCGATTTTAGAAAGTTAGGCGAAACTGATAAGTTCTTTAAAGACCTTGCCGATATTTGTGATAAAAACAACGGCATTTGGTCTGACGAAGCTGAAAAATACGTTCTTCAAAACGCTAAAAAAATCTAATAGAATAATTGCTTAAAACAATGAAAAAAGCGGGGAAAACCCCGCTTTTTTTCATTGGCGCTATTACAATTTCCGTTTGTTTTTTTGACGGAAAAATACTGCCACTATTTTTATACTAAATTATTATCTTTAAAAAAGTTTTCTAAAATTTCGCAAGCGTCGCCAACCAAAGATTCGCACGGGCGCTTTTTATAATACGCTTCCGTTCGCTTTTCAGGTACGTATCCGCCGTTTTGCGCTTCAACGCCTATTAATTCTCTACAAACGTAACTACCGTTTTTTTCTTTAAATTTATTCATTAAAAGTTGAACGTTTTTGTATAATTCCATTTTCTTTAAATTGTCGCCCGCGTCGCTATATCCTATTACGCTATTTAACACAAAAACCATACCGCTAACCGCACCGCAAACTTCACGCATGCGCCCAAATCCACCGCCAAAGCCCGATATTAGTTTAAGCGCCGTTTCACTATCAATTTTAAGTACGTCAATAAACGTAAGCGTTACTGCTTGCGCGCAGTTATAACCTTGTTTAAAATAACTTTCGCCTAATTCTCTTCTTGTCATAATTTCCTTTTTTTATTGCTGTAAGCAATAAAGTTCAATTTTTTATTTTTTTAAAGCGATGTCTTTAATAACTTCGCCACTCATAATAAGTCCCATAACGGACGGTACGAAACTCACGCTTGAAATAGCCTTTTTATCGCCTTTTTTAATCGTTTCGTTTTGGTTAAAAACTTCGATAGGCTCTTCTTCGCTATACACTACTTTAACGTTTTGTATGCCTTGTTCTTTAAGTAGTTTACGCATAATTTTTGCAAGCGGACAAACCTTTGTTTTAGATATGTCTGCAACCTTAAAAGCGGTTGCGTCAAGTTTATTTCCCGCACTCATTGCGCTTATAACTTTAACACCGTTTTCGCGCGCTTTTTTAATAATTTCAACCTTGCTACTAACCGTGTCAATCGCGTCAACAACGTAATCAAATTTAGTAAAATCTATATCTTGAATAGTGTTTTTATCAATAAAAACGTCATACGCGTAAACTTCCGCTTTTTTATTAATTTGCAAAGCGCGTTCTTTTGCGGATATTACCTTTTTTTGACCTATGGTCAAAGTGGTTGCAAAAAGTTGTCTGTTTAAGTTGGACGCGGAATAACTATCTCCGTCAAAAACCGATAGAGTTTGAACACCGCTTCTAACTAAACTTTCAAAGCAGTAGCTACCAACACCTCCAAGCCCGAAAACCGCAACGTGCGCGTTTTTTAAATTGTCAACACCATCTTTTTTAAAAGCCATTTCGGTACGCGAATAAAAATTTTCCATAAAACACCCTTTAAATCTTTTCAAATTATAGCACACAAACGCTTTAAAGGCAATATTTTAACTTAAATTCGGCATAATTTTACAAGATTTTACAAAAAGTTATCAACAATGTTCATAACTATGTGGATAACCTGCTTAAAACGCAAAAAAACAATTTTTTTTATTAAAAGAGTTGAAAAATTTAAATATATATAATATAATATATTATACTCAATAGCGCGCGTGTATATATGCGTACGCGATAGAGGCAAAAAGCGAACGTACGATTTATAAGAATATTGCTAAAAGCAATAAATTCAATTTTTATAAATTTTCAAGGTATTAGTAAAATGAAAAATAGAAAAATTAGTATTTTAGTTTTGTTAATAGCACTTATCTTAACTTCATTTCTCGGTTTTGTAGGCTGTAAGGGCGATGGCGACGGGGACTCTCAACAAGTAAACGTTACCTTTGATTTAAGTTACAGTCCGCTTTCGGGCGCAAGAACAAAAACCGTTCAATTAGATGCTGACGAAACGGGAGCGACTTTATCTTCAATAGGCGTAAGTTCAACGCGCGTTGGTTACGAATTTTTAGGCTATTACGATAGCCAAACGGGTGGTGTTCAAATATTTAGTAAAGAAGGCGTTCAAAACTTTGAAATTTCAGCCGACATTACTTTATACGCTCAATGGAATATTATAACTTATCAAAAAACGTTCGCGTCAAATAGTATAAATGCGGACGTAAGCGCTATCGAACCGCTTGCCGTTAAAATAGGAAATTCTATTACCACGTTACCAAGTCCTGAAATGGAAGAAGGTTTCGACTTTGTTGGTTGGGCTTCGGGCGATATTAGCGCGGACGGCGTTTTAATTTCAAACGGCACGACGGTTAAGGGCGAATATAGAACTGTAAGCGAAAACAACGCAAACGTTTGGCTTAAAAACGGCGCACTCACTGCGGTTGTGGAAGTTAGTAAATTTACCGTTGAGTTAATCGACTATCAAAATAGCGATAATAACGACGTTAAAATTTACGAATACGGCACTGCTATTAGAGATTTGGCGGTTTTACCAAACGACGATGATAGAAAAATAGAATTCGTAGGTTGGTCAACTGATTTATACACTTACAAACCTTACACGACTGACGTTGACTGTCAAAGCGTTAAAAAAGACCTTACTTTATACGCGTTCTACTACGAATATAGAATTTTAGAGTTTTATAAAGACAAGAGCGACGATTTCGTCCCAGTAAAAATTTACAATACTACCGATATTGCTTTTGAAATGCCTGATATACCAAACCCTGGCCGTGAGCTTATAGGTTGGTACACAAGCAGATACTTTAACAATTCTCCCGTTCAAAAAATATCTTATGCTAGTGGCATAACTAAACTTTACGGAAACTGGAAAATTTTAGACTACACCGCTACCTTTGATTTAGTTGGCGGAAGCGTAGTTGAGGGTGGCGATTTAGTAGGCGTAAATAGTGGCGCCACGGCTATCGATTCAATTACTTATACGGTTGAAAGTGAAATGTCTTTACCTATTTTACAAAAAGATAGATTTACTTTCAAAGGCTGGTATAGAAGTGACGACGAAACTAAAACCGCAACCTTTGATATCGAGCCAGGCTCGTACGGCGACGTTACGTTAGTTGCTAAATTCGAAGGCGACAAGCGCAAGGTTATATACCACGCAAACGAAGGTAGTTTAGGCGTTGACTATAAAATGGTTGAATATTACGCCGACTACACGCTCGATATTCCAACTAGCGACGCGTACGGCTTCTTCGGTTGGTATTTAGACGAGAATTTGCAAACTCAACTTACCGACACGGAAGGTAAAGGCGTTGCTTCTCCAAAATGGACTTTATACGATGAAGAAACTCACGTTTACGCAAAATTCCTTGAAAAGCGTTATATAATTTTATCTTCTTCGCACGTTGACGCTGGCACGGTAGAATTAAAATCACACTACGTTGAGGGCGAAGTTGCTCGCATCGTAGCCGAGCCGAAAGACCAGTACTCCGTTGAAAGCATTATGATAAACGGCGTAAAGGTTGCAAGTGGCAATTCTTACGAATTCACAATGCCGGCGGACGACGTTATGGTTCATATAGTATATAAACCAAAGGCGTATACGATTACTCTTGAAATAGGTCAAGGCGAATATTGTAGTAAGAATTCGGCAGTAGTTTTATACGGCGAGTCATATACGCTCCCCGTTGCGTTTAAGGAAGGCTACCGCTTTATAGGTTGGGAGTATAGCGACGGCGTTAAAGCGGACATCTTAACTAATAGTGACGGTACTTCAAAAGACGGTTACTTATACACTCAAAACGTGACTGTTAGACCTTTCTACGTTAAAGACGCGGAAAACAAAGATATTATAATTAAAAGCGCTTCGGATTTTGTAAATATTAAAAACGACGCTTCGGCAACTTATCAATTAGTTGCAAACATCAATATGCAAGGTCGCAACTGGACTCCGTTTGATTTTAGCGGTAAACTTTACGGTAACGGCTACACTATAACTAATTTCAGTATCAATACGGATAGTGGCAACGTTGCAATGTTCAATAATTTAACCGGTACGGTTGACGGGCTTACTTTATACAACGTAAGCATAATTTCTAGCGACTATAACGGCGTAGGCGCATCGGTTATTTGTTACAACCTTAACGGCGGTACGATATCTAACTGCGCAATCGAGTCTGGTAAAGTTGAAGGCGAAGTTGGCTTGGCTGGTGGCTTTGCATCAGTAGTTACAAGCGGTACTATTACAAACTGCGTAAACAAAGCAAACGTTGAAACCGACACCGCTCACACAAGCGACGCTTACGCAATAGGCGGTATTGCAGGTTACGTACACGCTGGCACTATTACGAATTGCGCTAACTACGGAACTATTAAGGGTACTGAGTTCGTTGGCGGTATTATAGGTAGAAGCGTTGGTGGAAACTCTGGCATAACAATGAACTATCTTGAAAACCACGGTAACGTTACGGGTAGTGACGCTTTCGTTGGCGGTATTATAGGTAGATTTAGTAAATATTATGAATACTCAATAACCGACTTAACTAACACCGGTAAAATTGAAAGTGAAGGCAATTACGTTGGCGGTTTAATAGGTTACTGGGAAAATGCTTACAGTATAAGAGATAACAATGCAAGAAAAGTAGTTGCAAACTCTTTTGAAAATAGCGGAACGGTTAAATCCGAAGGCAATTACGTTGGCGGTTTAATAGGCGGTTTTGCGTTTGACGCTCCATACAACACACACTATTCAAGTTCTTGGAACGGCACGATTGCTCTTATAATGAAACAAAGCAAAAACACGGGCGACGTTCAAGGTGGCTTATACGTTGGTGGTTTAATAGGTTCGGGTAGTACGGACACTTCCGTTTCAGTAATTGAAAACGGCATAAACAACTCAAAAGTAACGGCAATTTCAAGAGTTGGCGGTATTGCGGGTAAGTTGACGCATATAAACCTTTCAAGTCCGTCAAATTTAGGTTCTACTATCACGGCTACGGAAACTTCTATTGAAAGTGGCAATAAATACGCGTTCTTGGGCGGTTACGTTGGCGAAGCGGTTGTTTCAAATATTGAATCGGCAACCAACAGTAGTGAAATTAACTACTCTGCAACTTCTTGCGAAGGTAGTTACGTTGGCGGTATTGCGGGTTGGTCATCGGGCACGTTTACGGACTGTAAAAACACCGCAACAATCAACGCTCCAAAATCAAATTACGTTGGCGGTATTGCGGGCAAATTAGATAAAGCCTACGCTTATACCATTAAAAACGTTTCTAACACGGGTAACGTTACTGGTGTAAGTTACGTTGCTGGTATATTCGGCGAGTGGTATAACGCCTTTACCGAACAAGCAAACAACAACAGAATTGTAAACGCGGTTGGCTTTGTAAATAACGGACAAATTTTAGGTACTGGTAATTACGTTGGCGGTTTAATGGGTAACGTTTATTTCGACGCTCCATATAACACACACTACTCAGATTCTTGGAACGGAACGGTAGGACTTGTTATGAGAGAGCCTAAAAATACGGGTGACGTTGAAGGTAACTACTACGTTGGCGGTTTAATAGGTAATATTTCAACCGATAGCGGTAATTCTATGATAGAAGAAGGGGTTAACAGTAGTAACGTTAAAGCAACTGCAAGGGTAGGCGCAATTGCAGGCCAAACTTCAACAATTAAGTTAGTTGAAACAACTAACAAAAACTCTACCGTAACAGCAACCGGCACTTACGATAGCGGTGATAGTAAATACGCTTACGTTGGCGGTTATATAGGCTATGCTGGTAACACTTTAATACAAGCCGCGGTAAACGACGTTGAAATAGATTATTCGGCTACGCTTTGCGTTGGTAACTACGTTGGTGGCTTTACAGGTTATAGTTCCGGTACTTTTGAAAACTGCGTAAATAACGCAACAGTTAACGCGCCAAAATCAAGTTACGTTGGCGGTATTTCAGGCAAATTAGAAAAAGCGTACAATTACACTATTGAAACCGTAACCAACACGGGTAATATTACGGGCACAAGTTACGTTGCGGGCATATTCGGCGAATGGGTTGATGCGTTTACCGAACAAGCAAACAACAATAGAGTAGTAAATGCAATAGCGCTTATAAATAGCGGTAATATTTTAGGTTCTGGTAATTACGTTGGCGGTTTATTAGGTAACGTTGCGTTCGACGCTCCTTACAACACTCATTATTCAAGTTCTTGGGACGGAACGATAGGTCTCGTTGTTAAAGAAAGTGGTAACACGGGTAACGTTGAAGGCAATTACTACGTTGGCGGTATAGCGGGTAGAATTTCAACCGATAGCTCTCAAACAAACTTTATTGAAACTACTAGCGTAGCAAACGTTAAAGGTAAAGCGCTTATAGGCGGTATTTTTGGTGAGGCAAGCAACGTTAAATTAACTGCAACGTCAAACGCTGGCTCAACGGTTACTGCAACCGGAACTTCCGATAGTGGTGAAAGTAAATACGCATACTTCGGTGGTTATATAGGTAGAGCGTACAACGTTACTATTGAAAATAGCGTAAATACCGTTGAAGTTAAATACGACGGCGAACTTTGTTTAGGCGACTACGTAGGTGGCTTCTGCGGTTATAGTGAAGGCATATTTACTAACGTTGAAAATAAAGCGGAAGTATACGCGCCAAAATCAAACTACGTTGGAGGTATTTCGGGTAGATTAACTAGGGCTTATACCTATACTATTGAAGACGTAACCAACGAAGGCGACGTTACTGGTAGAAACTACGTTGCGGGCATATTCGGCTACTGGCAAAATACTCACACTACGCAAGACAATTCTGTTAGAAGAGTTGATGCAAACAACTTTACTAATAGCGGTAATATAACCGCAAACGGTAATTTTGCGGGCGGTTTAATAGGCGACCTTTACTTTGACGCTCCATACAACTCTCATTATTCAAGTTCTTGGAACGGTCAACAAATGCTTTATATGAAGAACGCGGTAAATAGCGGAAACGTTCAAGGCGCAAATCATATAGGCGGTTTAATAGGTAGAGCTTCTACGGATAGCGGAACTAGTGAAATATTCACTTTAACACAAACGGGTACTGTTACGGGCTCGGAAATTTACGGCGATTTAATTGCTACCGTAACAAACGTTAAATTGCCAACCGTTGAATAATAAAACAAAAATAACAACAAACGACCTTGCTACTTATTTTTAGGTGGCAAGGTTAAGGCGTTTTTAAAATGAAAAAATTAGTAAGCACAATTTTAGTTTTAATATTAAGTTTAAGCGCTGGTTGCCTTTTTATAGGATGTGCAACACCTTCGTATTACGGTGATATAACGTTTAAAATTCACTTTGAGAACGGTGACGTGCAAACTGTTAAAGGCTCGCGCTCGTACAGCGAAAATTTTATAGTAGTGCAAGCCGAAAACGGTGGTTTTGCAACGCTTAGGGGCTATAATTTTAATAAACCAGGATATAAGCTTAACGGGCTATACTATTACGCGGGCAAAAAAGATAAAAAGTGCCTTATGAACTTTCAAGAGTTCGATATGAAGTTGCTTTACTCGTTTAAGGACGGCAAAACGATAGATTTATACGAAGAAACTACAAAACTCGAATATAGCGTTTATTATTACGTAGGTAACGAGCCTTACGTTCATATAGACTACGAGTACGGTGATGAAATAGTTTTAACCGATAGGCTACAACAAGCCATAGCGGTAGCCACACCTGAAAGGCACTACGTTGGCGGTTGGGACGTTGAGTTTTGGGAATCAAGTTATGGTAGAACGCCACAAAATAGAGGCGACACTTGGACTTTCGGCACAACGTTTTCAAAAACGCAAGACCAAATGTTTGTGTATGACGACCTTTATAAAGATAGCATTTGGGACACGGAAGGCGGAGGTATAGAAAGAGTTTGGGTGAAAGACTACTGGTACGCGCTAAACGTAACGGCGGTATTTAAGCCGAACAACGTAAACGTAAGGTTTAACTATAATTACTTAAACGTAGCGCCACAAGTAAAAAAAGTTGGTTACAGTGAAAATTTAGACGACTATTTTAGCGAAGTTAAGCAAGAAGGTGTAAAGTTAGACTTTTTTGGTTGGTATAAAGAGCCGTATTTTGAAACTGAATTTAATGAAGAAATTAGCGAATTTTACGAGCAAGACGGTAACGTTTTAGACTTGTACGCAAAAGTTAAAGAATATAAAGATATAAAAGTAGATTTGGGTGACGGCAACGGAGTTATTGACGCAAAAGTTTATGCACCGCACACGTACTCAAACGGAAATAGTGAAGAAAGTTTCGTTAGCGCAACGCCACAAGCGCCAAGCGGAAAATATTTTATAGGTTGGAGTGAAAATGAAGACGGCTCACAAAGGTTAGATACAGGTGTAAACAGTCTTTATTCGCTTATGGAAAGTGGCAAAACGTATTACGCAGTGTATGCAGGTTAAAAGGATTAAGTTATAAGTTATGAGAAAAATTATTACTTGGATTTTAATTATTATAGGTGCGCTTTGGCTTTTCGATTGTGACGGTTGTAATGATTGTAGCGATTGTAGCGGTGGATGTAATTTAATTAGTTGTGACACCGACGGTTGCGAAAAGCAGTATAAAGGCAAAGTTGAATTTATAATTCATAAGTGGGACGGCACTCAAATTACTATCGAAGGAACAAGAGATTCTAGCAAGAAAAATTATATCGTTAAAAATATTGACAGTAATCAAACCTTCGGCACGTATTTGCCAGACGAAAGAGTTGGTTATAGTTTCGTAGGATTATACTACTATAACGAAAATAACAACAGTAGATACATTTTAGATTACGGCTCTTATACTTACGTAAACTTCGAGCAATTATGGAGAATTAAAGACGGTGCAACCGTTGACGTTTACGAATCTTGGAACGCTAAAAGTTATAGCGTAGATTTTGTAACTACAAACAACAGTAACTACTACACAACCTACTCGTATCATATAGATTCTACCATAGAACTTTCGTCAAGTATTCAAAACGTATTTAGCAGTGAAATAAACGATAGAAAACAAAACGTTGGTTATACCGCTTATTATACAAACAAAAACAACGAGCCTGTTGAATTCGAGTGGACTTTTGGCGGAGAGTTTAACGAAGAAATTATCGAGCATTTTGACAATAGGTTATATTCAAACGTAAACATTAAAGTTAAGCAAAACTGGGTGGCGGATAAAGTACGAGTTGAATTTAACTACTGCTACGGCGACGGCGTTGATACTCAAATTGCTCCAAGAGAATTAGCGGTTGGATACGACGAAGACCTTACTAAGTATTTTACCGACGTAGTAACCGACGAAAATAGAGAATTCTTCGGTTGGTATTTAGACGAAGCGTACGAGGTTAAAGCACCAAAAGAAATAGGCAAAGAATATGAAACCGTTGCTTTAAAACTTTATGCAAAACATTTAGCCTTTAAAGAAATAAAAATAGACTTGTTAGACGGTAAAGGTCCTATAAGCGCACGCGTTTACGAATTTAAAAACGGTGAACAACCTACGCTTTCAATAAATATACCACAGGTTGCAGGAAAGATATTTAGAGGTTTATCAGACGTTCCGCAAGATAATGGCGCGTTATACTATGCCGGCATAGAGGCAGGAAAAACTTATTATTTAAGTTACATTTAAAAAATGAAAAAAATTATTTGTATATTACTAACAATTTTAATGCTTTTGCCTTTTACTTCGGCTTGCACGGTTGGGCTTCAAGGAAACGTAACTATAACGATAAACTATCTTGACGGAACTAAAACAACTATAACTGGTCACCGTAAGTTTGATAAAACGGGCGATAGCGAAAGTATATATACCAAAATGAGCAGTGCTTTAAGGTATAGTACGGACGAAGTTGGCAAAGTAGTTGTTTACGAGTATAAAGACGGGGCTAATTTTAACACGGAGTCAGTATATCAATTTGAAAATGGTAAAAAAATAGAACTTTTTCAAAAACTAGAAAATAAAAGATATCAAGTTCGCTTCTACGCTATTTGCCCTGAAAGTACGAATAGCCAAACGTTTGATAAATTTTATTACTATGGCGACGAGTTAAGGTTAGAAGAAGAAATTGAAAACTTGCTTACCTTTGAAACTACTCCTATAAATTTTGATAGATATCATTTTGAAAAGTGGCAAATAGTAAAATTTGAAAATAACAACCAAGTTCTTTCGTACGACTTTAACTTTGGCGGAACGATTAACGAACAGTACGATTCGTATTTTGAAGAAGCAAAAGTTAAAAACGAGTACGGAAATTATATAATATACGTAAAAGCGCTGTATAAAGTAGATACCTATAACGTAGTTTTAAATTTTGAGCACGACGGTGTTAAAAAATTAAACACTCCCGTTCAGCCGGTTACGTTAGAAGTTCCGTTTAACGCTACTAATTTTGGTTGGAGCGAGTTTAAATATTACGTTAAAGAAGAAAATATCGAGTTCGAGTATTTTTCAACGGATATTAACGAAAAAATTTCACTTCCAACCGTAATGGACGCATCTTTTAACGGCATAACCGTAAACTTATACGCGTTTTGGACTCGCTACAAGGTTATAAAAATAGACTTTTTAAACGGCAAAGGTCCTATCGACGTTTACGTTTACGAAGAAAAATATGAAAATTCGTATAGAATAAACCCTATCGTTATTGATAGAAACGCAGTTCAAGGTAAAACTTTAATAGGTTTTACAACCGAGCGTGACGGATATTCGCGAATTTTAAACATGTACGAAACTTGCGTGGAAGGGGTTACTTACTATCCTATTTACGAATAAAAAGATAAAAAAGGTTAAAGCCTTTTATATAAAAGTAAAAAAATTCATTTTGGAGGAAATATAAATGAATGCAAAAAGAAGAATAGTCCTTATGATTTTGACCGTTTTTTGTATGATTTTTGGTGTTACAGGCCTTACCGCTTGTGGCGGTGGCTCACTCGAAGCACCTACTAACATCAAATACGACGGACAATATATCACTTGGGACAAAGTAGAAGGCGCAACAGGTTACCTCGTTCAAATTAACGAAGGCAACGCTAACAACTGGGGCTCAACGCCTTTTCCTTACGATGCGCAAGGCGCGGAAATAACCGTAAAAGTTAAAGCGGTTAATGAAGGTAAAAGAAAAACTGTTGAATCCGAAGAAGGCGTTATGAACTTTATACCGCTTGAAACTATTGACGACGTAACGGTTTCTAACACGGGCGTTGTTTCTTGGACACCAGTAAACGGTTGTGTTTACGCTGTTATGGATAACGACACTGAACTTGCAGGAACTATTAATACTAACAAAATTGAAACTCACGCCGTTGGTGAACACTCTTATAAAGTTCGCCCTGTAAAACCTGGTGACAATGCTTATTATTCATACTGGTCTGACGCGGTTACCGTTAATCAACTTAGCAAAGTAGATAAAGAGTCAATTACTTACGACGGCTCATACATTTACTTTGAAACAAACGGTGCGGAAAAATATAATATTTATATCAACGACCAACTTCATAATGAAGGCGTAGAAGTTAAAAACGGTAAATATACGTACGACGCACGCGAAGGTAACTTTAAAGTTAGAATTCAAGCAATAGGCGACCACCTTACTTCTTTCGACGGTGCTAAATCGGATGAACAAACTTTCAAATTCTTACAACAAGTTAAGAATATTCAAGTTAAGAACGGTGGCATTACTTGGGAAGAAATAGGCGACGCAACTGGTTACGAAATTAAAATTAAGAAAGGTTTAACTGAAAAAGTTTACGAAACTACTGAAACTGAGTTTAACGACCCGTCCGTTCTTACGGCATCCGTTAATATGGATATTACCATTAGAGCAACTGCGGAAGACGCAACGTTTTTCAGTAAATTTAGTGACGTTAAATCAGTTTATTTCCTTCCTGCTCCCGCAATTACTTGGGACGAATTAACTTCACTTGACGGTGGCGAAAACAGCGTTAGATGGAACGAGGTTGCAAGCGCAACGGGCTACCTTGTAACCGTTGAATATCCAGACGGTAGTTCACAAAACTATCAATTAAGCGCTAACGCTCAAAACTATGCTAACCTTTATGAAGAAGTTGGCAAACATAAAGTTACGGTTTCTGCTCTTGCCGAAGAAGAAAACGACAATATCTATTCTTCACGCCCATCAAACGTTATTACAGTAGAACGTATTGCCCCTGCTTCTGAATGCACTAATGATGACAACTTTATTACGAGTGACCCTACTAATTTATCTAAAGGCTTTACCGTTTCTTGCTACGACGAGCACATTAACTGTAAATACGCGTTATTTAAAAACGGCGCTCAAATTGCAGTAAGCAACAATCCGCAATTTAACGTTCCTTACGACAAGTTCTTTGACGAATCGTATTTAACCGGTCAAATTATTACTTTCGAAGTTAAGAGAATGGGCGCGGGTGCAACGTATAACGGAGGCCAAATTAACGTTATGCTTAACTCGAAAGAAGAAGATAACCTTGCTTTTGAGATTACGGTTTTATCTACTCCTGAAAACGTTTTAATGGACGGCTTTAATATTACTTACAATTCAGTTGCAAACGCAACGGACGGCTACTGCATTAATATTAACGGTAGCGCGTTAGCACTTACGGAAGATACTACTAGTAGAGATATTTCTAACAGTTTAGAAGTTGGCCCTTACAACGTTAAAGTTTGTGCAAAAGGTAACGGCAAAAACGTTCTTCCATCAAATTATAGCGCTCCTATTGAAGTTGTTCGTTTAGACGCTCCTACAATTATAAGAATTGATATGAACGAATCGGGCGGTAGATTAGTTGTTGACGCTCCTAAGCAAGGTAACGCCGATGGTTATCAACTTGTATTAAATAACATTGATGAAGATTCAGTAGTTCAAACTATTGACAATATGAACGGCAAAATTGAAACCGGTGGTACTGACGTTAAAGTTAAAGCAGTTGCCAACTACTACCAAAACAGACTTGATAAAACGGGCACTTACTATATGACGTCAAAGGCAAGTGCTTCAAGAAGATTCGTTAAACTTCAAGCGCCAACAAACCTTGCATTTACCGAAGATTCGTTAACTTGGAATATGACTGGTCTTAATACTTCACAACTTGGTAAAATTTCTTATATTGTATATGACGATAAGAAAGATGCTACTATTTCTCAAGAAGTATCTACGCAATCTATCAATTTTAGCACAGTTCCTAAATTCGTAGGTGGTAGATACTATACGTTTGCCGTTCAAGCAATAGGTGACGGCGTTGAATTTATTTCAAGTGAAATTTCAACAACTGATGATGCTAAACAAGTTTACAAACTTGAAACACCAGTAGTTACAAAGAATACTGCAACCGGTGAGTACGAGTGGTACGGCGTTTCACACGCGTCAAGTTATGCGGTTAAAGTTGACGGCGTTATAGCGGAAACTATTCCTCACGCAACGGCGGGCGAAATTTATAGATTTAATCCTTTAACGTTCTTTAAAGATATTACTACTTATAACGTTGAAGTTATTGCAGTAGGTAACAAAGCCGTTGGCGAAAATCCTACAATCAACTCTTTTGCTCGCGAAATTACGCAACAAGTCGTTCAACTTTCAAAACCTACGTTTAACGTTACATATTCACACGAACAATATAACGTTGAAGCTAAAATTCAAGTTGCAATTGACCAACAAACTCCATTTGCAAAAGGCTATAAGTACGTTATAGGCGGTAACACTACTAGCAAAACCGAAGGCGACGTTACGTCTTTTGAACTTAACGTTAACGGCACCGGCACGTTTAACGTTGACGTTTACGCAATAGGCGGTACGTTTGATAGTAATGACGCGTTCACGTTAGACTCACAAAGTAACGGCACTCAATCTATTACAATTCTTGGTTCTGTAAACGTAGAAAATATTAGATATAATCTAAATGATTGTTATGTTTATTGGACTGACGTTGATGAGGCAGATAAATATATAGTTGAAATTGCTTACGATGGTTCAAACGACTTTGTTGAAGTTCAAAGAGACGACCAAAATCATTATATTATACCTGTCGAAAATAGGGGAAGAGATACTTTCGTTGTAAGAATAACTGCTATAGGTAACGCTTCTAACGAAATTAAAGGCGCTACAGTAACTTCTGATACATTTACTTTATAAGGCTAATTAGTTATGTTTGAAGAAGTTTTTACTAACGTATTATTCCAAGTGGTAACGTTTATGGTGTTTGTTTACGCGTTCGGTTACGTTATTTCACTTATTAACAAATTGTTTTATAAAGTTACGGGCAACGCCATGGCTATGTGCGTTGCTACGGGCTTTATAGGTACGCCTATACACGAATTAAGCCACGCAATTACGTGCATTCTATTTGGGCATAAAATTGAAGAGATGCGCTTATTCGAGCCCGATTTAGATACGGGCGTTTTAGGCTACGTTAGCCACTCGTATAATAGAAGAAATTTGTATCACGTTTTAGGTAATTATTTTATAGGCGTTGCTCCTATCGTTGTAGGCAGTTGCTTTTTATACCTAATGTTATACCTTTTAATTCCTGCAACTTTTAACGAATTGGTTGGCGCTATGACCGACCTTGCTTGGTATCAAATAGATTTTGGCGGAAATATGTTCGTTTTCGGCTTTAACGTTTTTATAACGTCGCTAAAAACGGTTTTCGCTATTGAAACGTTTGATTTTAAAGTGGTAATATTCTTTATAGTTTGCTTATGTATTGCGCTTCATATGAATTTAAGCAGTGCAGACATTAAAGGCAGTTTAGGCTCTATACCGCTAATTATAGTGCTTCTAATAATTGTAAACGTAGCGCTTTATTTTATAGGCGAAAATGCTTACTACGGCTTTTTAGAAATAGTTTCAGTTGGAAGCGCGTATTTAGTTGCAGTTCTTTCGTTAAGTTTAGTATTTTCGGCTATGATATTAGCGTTAGGACTTATAATTAAACTTATAAAAAAGATTTTTGTAAAATAATTAAACAATTTAAAAGGTGGCAAACTTGCCACCTTTTTTAGTTATATTTTAACTTCGTTAAAGTATTAGCCGAGCGTAGCGAACGCCAACTGCGCAAGCAGTATTAGCCGAGCGTAGCGAACGCCAACTGCGCAAGCAGTATTAGCCGAGCGTAGCGAACGCCAACTGCGCAAGCAGTTATATTTTTGCTTTTAGCAAAAAGTTATATTACTTGCGTTGCAAGTAGTTTTATTTTTAACCTCACGGTTAAAAGTTGCGGTTATTTTTTATATATAAATTTTATCCACAACTTTGCGAAGCAAAATATAACTCGCCGTAAGGCGAATAAAACTTTCCCGTAAGGGAAAATAAAACTTGCGTAAGCAAATATAACTGCCGATAGGCGAATATAACTAATGCGACAGTAATGAGCATTTTTACTGTCGCATTATCTATATATAATATATATTAAAATAATTTATCAACAATTTCTTCTTTGGTTGCGCCTTTAATATAATTTTCAATACCGTCAAAGGCTAAAAGTAAATCTTGCTTTAAAAACCTTTTTCCGTTTAAATTAGATACAAAGTTTAACACGCTATCGTTACTAAAAAAGTCGCCGTAAATTTCGGCGTTTTGAATTAAACCGTCAACCAAGTCAAAAGAAAGTGAAAGCGTTCCAAAACTACACCTTATATCAATTTTATTTTCGCCTTTAAGCGAAGCGCCAACGTTCCACTCGTAAGTAGAGTATTTTTCTTTTACTAATTCGTTAATTTTTAAAAGGTCTTGCTCGGTTAGTTCATAAATAGGCAAACCCTTTTTTAAATAGGCAAGTAAACCGTTAAAAAACTCTTTAACGCTAATATTAACGTGTTCTTTTATATTGCAAACTCTTGCTCTAACGCTTTTTACGCCTTTTGCCTTAACCTTAATTTCGTTTTGAATAAGCACGCTTTCAAGCACGCTTAAATTTGTATCAAACAAAAGTGTGCCGTGATGGAGTATTCTATCTTTATACACAACTTGTGCGTTGCCGGAAATCTTTTTTCCGTCAACTACTATATCGTTTCTACCGCTAAATTCGGCTTTTACTCCAAGCGAATTAAGATATTCAATTACGGGTTTACAAAACTCTAAATAACTGCTTTCTTGCGCGTTATACGGCGTTATAATAGAGTAGTTTACGTTGTTAAGGTCATGGTAAACCGCACCGCCACCCGTAAGCCTTCTAACAACCTTTACGTTCTTTTTTTCACACTCTTTAAGGTTTACTTCAAGCAAAGTGTTTTGGTTGCTTCCTATAATAACCGACGGCTCGTTTAAATAAAGCCTAATATAACTATCGCCCGTTTGTTTAAGCAAATATTCTTCGCACGCAATATTAAAATACGGGTCAAAATTTTCGTGATAAATAAATTTAAAATTATTCATAGTAATAAAAAAGGGGAGAATTTAATTTCTCCCCTTAAAAATATTAAACGCCTTTTTTAGATTTTCTTAAAAGTTCTGCGTCACTAGTGTTAGTAGTGCTTACGTGGCCTTTAAGTGGAAGAATTTTATCGTTGATGTAGTCAACAATCCAGTTTGCTTGTGGGAAGAATTCCGCGTCAAATTCAAACGGAGGAGTAATCCAGTTTTTAGCACCGCATACAACAGGAGGAGCGTCTAAATAGTCAAAGCAAAGTTCAGTAATGTTAGTTGCCATATCGTTTAAGATAGAGCCTCTCGTACAAGCGTCTGATGCAAGAATAATTCTACCGGTCTTTTTAACTGATTCAACAACTTTTTCATAGTTGAACGGAACGATACTTCTTGCGTCGATAATTTCAGCTTCAACGCCGTATTTTTCGCTTAAAATCTTAGCCGCTTCAACTGCTTTATAAAGCGTTGCGCCGATAGTTAAAATAGTAACGTCGCTACCAACTCTCTTAACGTCAGGTTCGCCAAGTGGAATTTCATAGTATTCAGTAGGAACGCCTTCTTTGTGGAATTCTTCGCCCTTGTCGTGGATTCTTTGGCTTTCAAAGAATATAACAGGGTCAGTTCCCTTAAGCGCTGCGTTCATTAAACCTTTCGCGTCGTAAGGAGTTGCAGGGAAGCAAACTTTAAGTCCAGGAACGTGAGCAGGAAGAGCAACCCAGTCTTGTGAGTGTTGAGCACCGTATTTAGAGCCAACTGAAACGCGGAGTACGATAGGCATTTTTAAAATACCAGAACTCATTGCTTGCCATTTAGCAAGTTGGTTAAATATTTCGTCGCCCGCTCTACCCATAAAGTCAGCGTACATAAGTTCTACAATTGCTCTACCACCGCACATACCGTAACCTACTGCGCTTGAAACGATAGCGGCT
>JAZOMW010000040.1:0-4718 GCA_045654225.1 Christensenellaceae bacterium
TAGTCGGTTTAGATATGGGTCCAAGATTATACTTATCCCTTGCCGTTATCGATAAAAACGAATATTTAGAACTTTTAAATTTTTAAAAAATAACCCCTTTGCTTAACCCAAAGTCCGTTTTTATTGCGTAAAAAAAAGATAGCATAAATGCTATCTTTTAATTATTTTTCGTAAACTTCGCGTTTTAAAATATAAACTTCATCAAACGTTCTATAATCTTCGTTATAATCAAGCCCGTAACCAACTACGAATTCGTCTGGAATAGTGAAACCGCAATATTCTGGCACTAAATCAACTTTGCGCCTTTCAGGCTTATCAAGAAGCGTAATAATTTTAACGGACGCAGGGTTGCGTTGCATAAGTAAACGCTTTAAGTATGAAAGAGTGTTGCCAGAGTCAACAATGTCTTCAATAATTATAACGTGTCTATTTGCAATAGGAACGTTAAGGTCTTTTACAAGTTTAACTTCGCCAGAAGACTTGGTTTCTTTGCCGTAACTTGAAACTGCCATAAATTCAATTTGGCAAGGAATTGTAACGGCTTTTAAAAGGTCGGTAGTGAAAAACACACTACCTTTTAAAATGCATACGAAAAGCGGGTTTTTGCCTTCATAGTCTTTATCGAGTTCCGTTGCAAGTTCACTAATGCGATTTTGCAATTCTTCTCTACTAATTAAAACTCTTTCAAAATCTTTATACATTATTTTTTCCTAAAAGTAAATTTTTTTATAAAACAAAAAGACCGTTTGTAACGGTCATTGTTTTTTTATGCTCTTTCAACTTTTTTGCTTTTAAGGCAACGTGCACAAACGTATTCCGTTGAAACTGTGCCGTCGTTAACGATTCTTACCTTTTGAACGTTTGCACTATATAAGCGAGGAGTTTTACGGTTACTGTGGCTAACCAAATTGCCTGATAATTTACCTTTACCGCATACGCTACAAACTTTTGACATATCTAACACCTCCAAATTTAGGTTACATTTTTTTTGCATAGATAATATAACATTATTTTAATTAAAAAGCAAGCGTTATAACGCAATTTGACAAATTTAATTTATTAAAAATTTAAAAATCTTCTAAATTACGTAAAAACCCTTGCAAAAAGTCGTTGTTTATTGTAAAATACTTATAGAATATTCGTTAGGAGGAAACTATGTCGGTAAAAACTAATAACGCATACGGAACAATTTCTATAACCGATGAAGCAATTGCAAAGGTAACTGCCTATGCTTCATTAGAGTGTTACGGCATCGTTGAAATGGTGTCTAATCGCGCTTTGGATAGTTTCTTCAAACTTTTTGGTATAGATAAAGGTGCAAAAGGGGTTAAAGTTGTTACTAACGGTGACCGCATCTTTATAGACGTTTACGTTATAATTAAGTTTGGCGTATCAATATCAGCCGTTGCTGACTCGTTAAAAGAAGCAATTAAATATAAAGTTGAAAGTTTCACTGGTATGGTTGTTGATACGGTAAACGTTAATATAACGGGTGTTAAACTTTAATTTTACAGAGGTTATATATTGATGAAAACGATAAATGGCGCAACGTTTACCAAGATGGTAACAAACGCTTCTAAATTATTAGATATAAATAGAGATAAAATTGACTCACTTAACGTATTCCCCGTGCCGGATGGTGATACGGGTACGAATATGTCGCTCACTATAAAATCTGCGGTTAGCGAATTGCAACAATGCAAATCAAACAATCTTAACCAAATTGCAGACAGTGTAATGCGCGGTGCATTAAAAGGTGCGCGTGGCAATAGTGGCGTTATTTCCTCACAAGTACTTCGCGGTTTATGCACGGTGCTTCGTGAATGCGAAAATGCAGACGTTAAGACGTTTATTAAAGCGTTAAAGAACGCAACTGAAATAGCGTATAGCGCAGTTTCAAGCCCAAAAGAAGGTACTATGCTTACCGTTTCTCGTATGATTTCGGAAGGTGTAGCGGACTCAAAGGCTAAAACTTTTGAAGAATTGTTTGAAGAAATTATACACGACGGTGAAGTTGCGCTTAACAAAACCCCTGAAATGCTCCCTGTTTTAAAGAAAGCGGGCGTAGTTGACAGTGGCGGTATGGGCTTATTAACTATCTACAAGGGTATGCAAAAAGCCATTTTAAACGAAGAAATTGAAGGCGTTGAGTTGGACGCTCCCGTTATGGAGAGTCAAGTTACGCTTGAACACGCTGATATTTTAAATTTAGGCGCAATAGAATTCGGTTATTGTACTGAATTTTTCATAATTAACCTTAAAAAGAAAACGACTATTGCAAATATCAACAAATTCCGTGAATATTTAATGACTATCGGTGATAGTGTTTTGGTTATAGGCGACCTTGAATTTGTAAAAGTTCACGTTCACACTAACAATCCTGGAAAAGCGCTTTCATACGCGCTCGAACTTGGTGAAGTTGACAAGGTGAAAATTGAAAATATGCTTGAACAAAACCGCGAACTCATTAAAAAGTATAATGCGGAAAAGAAAAAGCACGGCATGCTTGCAATTTGCTCGGGCGAAGGCTTTAAAAGCATATTTAAAGATATTAGTGTTGACCAAGTTATTGAAGGCGGCCAAACAATGAATCCAAGCGCTTCCGACATTGCGGACGCAATTTGCAAGATAAACGCGGAATATATTTACATTTTCCCTAATAATAAGAACATTATTTTAGCGGCGGAGCAAGCAAAACAACTAGTTGAAGGTAAAACTATACACGTTATACCTACTAAAAACGTACCGCAAGGTATTTCCGCAGCGCTTTCTTTCGATCCGGAAGAAGAAGCGGACGTAAATAAAATAAATATGCTTCACGCTATTGATAACGTTGTGTCGGGTCAAGTTACCTATGCGGTTAGAACAACCAAAATTGACGATTTTAACTTAAAAAAAGGCGATATTATAGGTCTTAACGATAAACGTATTTTATCAAAGGGCAATAATATTGAAGAATGCACACTCTCTTTAATTGAAACGTTAAAAGAAAACTTCCATAGCGTAATTAACCTTTATTACGGCGCAGATATTAGTGAAAGCGATGCGCAAAAGGTTTGTAACGCAATTCAAGAGAAGTATCCTGATTGTGCAGTTGAATTATTTAACGGCGGTCAAGCGGTTTACTACTTTATTGTTTCATTAGAATAATTTTTAAAGAGAAACTCAATTTTGCAGTTTCTCTTTTTTTATTTAGGTGTAAGGTGGAATTAACAAGTATTAAATATATAAGCGACAAGCGCGCTTCACAATTTAAAAAACTCGGCGTAAATAGCGTAGAAGATTTAGCATCTTATTTTCCACGTTACTATCTTGACTTGACTAAAATTACAAAGGTTAGTGAAGCGTATAATAACGATTGCATCTTAACAGTTGCTCGCGTTGAACTTGAACCTCGCGTTTCTACTAATGGTAAAATTAAATACGCAAAAACATACTGTTCGCAAGGGGCGGACACGTTTGAGGTTATTTGGTTTAATCAACCTTACGTTGCAGAAAAGTTGGAGTGCGGTAACGAATACTTTTTTTACGGGCGTATTAGAAATAAATACGGCGTAGTTTCAATGACTAATCCTATATTTGAAAGTGTAGATGATAATAAAAAACTTAAAGGGTTTGTTCCCGTATATTCAATAAAGGGAAACTTAACTCAAAGTATGGTTAGATACTCGTGTCAAAGCGCAACTAAACTTCTTTATTTAGAAAGTCAAATTCCAAGTGATTTAATTTACAAGTATTCTTTAATGCCACTTAAAAAAGCATATACGGAAATTCATAATCCTACTACGCAAATCAACTTAAACAACGCGCAAGAACGCATTGCACTTGAAGAATATTTTTCTCTTATAAGCGCGTTTAAAGTGTTAAAAGGCGATAAAAAGCGTGTTAGAAGGCATAAATACACTTGTTCGGCGTCAAAATTAGCCGATTTTACTAAAACTTTTGGCTTCGAATTTACGGACGGTCAAAAGAAAGCCGTAAACGAAGTTTATACTGATTTAACAGGCGCAACCGTAATGAATAGGCTAATTCAAGGCGACGTTGGATGTGGAAAAACGGCAGTGTCGTTATGCGCTCTATATATGGCGTTTACAAGCGGATTTCAAACTGCGTTTTTAGCGCCTACGGAAGTTCTTGCACGCCAAAATTACAATATTGCCATAAAGCATTTTGGAGCGGAAAACGTATGTTTTTTATCGGGCTCTTTAACCGTTAAGCAAAAGAAAGAATTAAAGCAAAAAATAAAAGACGGCGAATATAAAATTGTGGTTGGAACTCACGCAATTATTGAGCCTGACGTAAAATTTAAAAATTTGGCACTGTGCGTGTGTGACGAACAACAAAGGTTTGGCGTAGCGCAAAGAAGCGCGCTTGAAGATAAAGGTGAGGTGGTTGACGTTTTAGTAATGAGTGCAACCCCTATTCCTAGAACTTTATCTTTAATTTTTTACGGTGACCTTGATATTTCAACCATTTACGACAAACCTAAAATGCGTACAACGCTTAACACTCACGTAGTTCCAGAAAATAAATACGACGACCTTTTAAATTTTGTTAATAGCGAAATTAAAAAGGGAAATAGAGCGTATTTCGTATGTCCTAAAATTGAGGGTGACGACGAAGGCACGCTTATGAGCGTTAAGGAGTTGTATGATGACTTGTCTTCCGCGTTAAAAAACGTGAAATTCGCGCTTATGCACGGCAAGTTAAAAGATAGT
>JAZOMW010000041.1:0-29609 GCA_045654225.1 Christensenellaceae bacterium
CCAGAACTCATTGCTTGCCATTTAGCAAGTTGGTTAAATATTTCGTCGCCCGCTCTACCCATAAAGTCAGCGTACATAAGTTCTACAATTGCTCTACCACCGCACATACCGTAACCTACTGCGCTTGAAACGATAGCGGCTTCGGAAATAGGCGAGTTGAATAATCTGTGGTAAGGGAGCGCTTCGGTAAGTCCTTTATAAACTGCGAAAGCACCGCCCCAGTCACGAACGTCTTCACCGTAAGAAGTGAGTGTAGGGTCTTTATAGTATCTATCGATAATTGCTTCAAATAAACCGTCACGAATATTATAACGTTTAAGGTTAGAAACAGGAGCGCCCTTTTCATCGAACGCAAAACGAGTTTTGCCCGCAATTTGTTTAACTCTTGGGTTTTCTTCGATAGGCATTTTAACGTCTTTATCTTCGCCTATTTCAATAGGTCTATTGTCCATAGACTCAACTTTGCCGTTACTAAACATTAAGTTTTCAACGTAGTAAGGGTCAGCTTTAAAATCAAGATATGGAGATTCGTTAGTGTCGGAAGCAAGTTTGCAAAGACGAAGCATTCTTTCTTTAATAGAGCCTAAGATATCGTCAAACTTACCGTCGTTAGATACTTTTGCATCAACGAGAGCTTTTCTATAAGTAACGATAGGGTCGAATTCTTTCCAAGCGTTAACTTCTTCAACCGTACGATAACTCATAGAGTCTGATGGAGAGTGACCGCCGTAACGGTAAGTAACAACGTCTAAAAGGCAAGGGCCTTCGCCTTTTAAAAGTAATTCTTTCTTTCTGTTTGTTGCTTCAATAACTGCAAGTGGGTTAAAGCCATCAACACGTTCAGCGTGAAGTTGAGTAGGTGATACGCCTGCGCCAAGACGAGCAAGGAAGTCGTACGCCATAGTTTCACCACGAGTTTGACCACCCATACCGTAACTGTTGTTAAAGAAGTTAAATAAGATAGGTAAACCGCCTTTCTTTTCCCAAAGTTGTTTCATTTGGTCCATAGCAGCAAAGTTCATTGATTCGTAAACTACGCCACAACCAACGGAGCCGTCGCCTTGGTTACTAATTACGATACCAGGCTTGTTGTTGTTCTTTTTGTAAAGAGCCGCGCCGAGTGCAACAGGAGCAGCACCGCCAACGATAGCGTTGTTAGGGTAGATACCAAACGGCAAGAAGAATACGTGCATTGAACCGCCCATACCTCTATGGAAACCTGTTTTACGAGCAAAAATTTCACTCATAAAGCCGTAGAGTAAGAAGTCAACTGCTAAGTCTTTTACGTTGCCGGTTTTGTTAAACTTTTCAACGGGAGCAAGAGTTTCGCCACCCATAAAGTTTTTCATAATATCGTAAAGTTTATCGTCAGGAAGTTGGTGAATTGACCTAAGACCTCTTGCTAAAACTTCACTATGGCTACGGTGAGAACCGAAAGTCATATCGTCAAGGTCGAGAGTATATGCTTGACCAACTGCGGCTGCTTCTTGACCGATAGACAAGTGAGCAGGGCCTGGGTAGTTAGTTTTAAAGCCTTGATATTCTTGTTTTACCTTGATGTCCATAATCATACTTTCAAATTCACGCAATACTGCTATGTCGTTGAAAATACGAACGAAATCATCATTTGAAAAGTTTTTCTTTTCATCTTCAATAGTTTTGTTATATACGTTTACGGGAATATCTTCAAAAGTGATTTTACCGCTTTTACGTAATTCAATAGGGTCTACAAATAATTGTTTACTCATTACTTTATTTCTCCTTTAATTAAATTTGGAATATTGCTTCACGCACTATTTCGCACACCGTTGGATGTGGGAAAACTAATTTCTTAATGTTTTCAATATCTACTTCAAGGTCAATCATACTAGAAACTGCAACGATATATTCGCCGGAGTACGAGCCGATTATATGAGCGCCTATTAAAGTATTAGTCTTTTTATTTACTACTATTTTGCAAATGCCGTTAAGTTCGCTATTTTCCGCAATATATCTACCGGAGTAGGTAAGAGGAATATTAACGCATTTAACGTCAAGTCCTTTTGCTTTTGCACTTTCTTCCGTTTCGCCAACGCTACCAACTTCTGGGTTAGTGTAAATAACTGACGGAATAACGTTATATCTCATAGCGTCTTTCTTGCCTAAGATTGTGTTTACTGCAACTTCGGCTTCTCTATACGCGGTATGAGCAAGCATAACTTTACCGTTAACGTCACCAACCGCGTAAACGTTAGCAACGTTAGTGCGCATTTGCTCGTCGGTAACGATTGCGCCTCTTTCTAAGTTAACGTTAATGTTTTCTAAACCAAAGCCTTGCGTAACTGCGCGTCTACCGATAGAAAGTAAAACTTTTTCGCTTTCAATTTTTTGAGTTTTGCCGTCTTTTTCATAAACAACGCCGTCACTTTCAATAGCAGTAACTTTTGCGCCTAAATTAAATACAACGCCTTTTGCTTCAAGTGTTTTTTGTAAAATTTTAGAAATTTCATTTTCAGTAGGTCCGGCAATTTTGTTAAGCATTTCAACAACCGTAACTTTCGTGCCAACGGAAGAGAAATAACTTGCCATTTCTAAGCCTATAACGCCACCGCCTATTACGGTTAAAGTTTTAGGAATATAGTCTAAATCTAAAATTTCGCGGTTCGTCATAACGAAGCCCGTTTCAATATTTTGTTTAAGACCTTCGATAGGTGGAACGACAGGCATAGAACCCGTTGCAATTATAAGCCTTGCACCAACGTATTGTTCGCCGTTTACTTTAACTAAAAAGCCTTCGGCATTTTTACCTTCGATAAACGCTTCACCGCTAACCGTTTTAACTTTATTTCTTTTAAGAGTTGCTTTAACGCCCGAAACGAGCATTTTAACAACGCCGTTCTTTCTTTCAACAACGAACTTTTGGTCAATTGACGTTTTACCTTCAACCGTTACGCCGTAGTTTTTAGCGTGATTAGCGTAATCAAAAACCTTTGCTGAATTTAAAAAAGTTTTACTTGGCACGCAACCTTCGTTTAAGCATACGCCACCGAATTCGCGTTTTTCAATAACCAAAGTTTTAAGCCCTGCGTGGCCGGCTCTTTCCGCTGCAAGATATCCGCCCGGACCGCCACCTATAACGATTAAATCAAAATTTTCCATTGTATATCTCCTTAAATATTGCCTTCTGCTAAAAGATTAAAACTGAAATTTTCTAAATAATCTTTAAGTTCTTTTAAGAATCTACCAGCAGGAGCGCCGTCTAACGCTCTGTGGTCGAACGTAAGCGATAAGTTCATTGCAGTATATGGAACAACTTCGTCGTTTTTACCAAGTTTAACTCTCGTTTCAAGCGCGCAAACACCTAAAATACCAGTTTGTGGAGGGTTGATAACAGGAGTAAAGCTTTCAATGCCCATAGTGCCAACGTTTGAAATTGTGAACGAGCCACCGCTTAAAAGTTCAGGGCTAATGTTACCTGCAATTGCAGAAGCGGAAAGTTTTTTGCTTTCAATTGCAATTTGAGAAAGAGTCATAGTATCCGCACCGAAAAGCGTAGGAACTAATAAACCTCTTGGAGTGTCGGTAGCAATACCCATATTTACGTGTTCAAAGTAACGCATAGTGTCGCCGTTTAAAAGATTTGCGTTTAAATCTTTGTGATTTTTAAGAACTCTTGAAAGCGCGTAAATAACTATGTGGTTAATAGTAATTTGCGGAAGGTTAAGTTTTTCTTGGTTAGCTTTAAAGAACTTTCTAAGTTCCATAATGTTAGTGCAGTCGAAAGATATGTTCATAGTAAGTTGAGCCATACCTTGTAAACTGTTCATCATGCTCTTTGCAATAACCTTTCTAATGTTAGGCATCTTTTCGTCTTTATAAGCCTTAAAGTCAACGTTTTTAACTTCTACTGTTTCTTTAACGGTAGCAGTAGGAGTAGCAGGAGCGGTAACAGGGTTTACGCTTGCTCTTCTAACGTCACTTTCAATAATTCTACCGTTAGGGCCGGTAGGAGTAGCCGTTTTTAAATCAACGCCAAGTTTATTTGCTAAATTTTTAGCCCTTGGAGAAGCAAAAATTCTACCGTCGTTATTAGTAGGAGCGGTAGTAGCTTGGGCTTCTACTTTAACTTCCACTTTCTTTTCTTCTGCCTTTACTTCCGCAGGAGCGCTTGTAGCTACGCCGTTTGGATTAAGGCAAGAAACGTCCTCACCTTTTTTACCTATTGCGCAAACGTTTAATAAAACTGGAACTTCGTCGCCTTCTTCAAAGAAAAGCGCTAAAACTTCGCCGTCAAATTCACTTTCTTGGTCAAAAGCAGACTTGTCCGTTTCGTATGAAAATAACACGTCGCCTTTTTTTACGGTATCGCCAACCTTTACGTTCCATTTAGTTAAAATGCAACTTTCAACCGTAATGCCTTGTTTTGGCATTATTACGCCGTTAGCATTAGTCGTAGAAGTTTGGGTTTGAACTTTAACTTCTTCTTTCTTTTCTTCCGCTTTTTCTTCCGCAGGAGCGCTTACTGTCGCACCGCTTGGAGCAAGAGAAGAAACGTCTTCACCCTTTTTGCCGATAGCGCAAACGTTTGTTAAAACGGGAACTTCTGCGCCTTCTTCAAAAAAGAGCGCTAAAACTTCGCCGTCAAATTCGGCTTCTTGGTCAAAAGCCGACTTGTCCGTTTCGTAAGAAAACAAAACGTCGCCTTTCTTAACAGTATCGCCAACTTTGATATTCCATTTAGTTAAAATACAACTTTCAACGGTAATACCTTGTTTTGGCATCATTACACCATTTGCCATTTTTTTATCTCCTTTTTATATTGAATTTATTTGTTATTATATTAAGCTTATATATTCTATCATATATAAAATTTTTTGTAATAGTTTGCAAAAAGATTGCAAAATGATTTTATTTGTGATAAAATATGAACATAAATGAACATAAATGAACAAATTAAAGGAGAAACGGTATGCTAACTCTTGAAAGGCAAGAAGAAATTTTGGAAATTTTGAACAGAAACAAGTCCGCAACGGTAGATTATTTAGCAAACGCGCTTTACGTTTCGGGCGCAACCATTAGGCGTGACCTTCGCGCAATGGAAAAAAAAGGTATGATAATTCGCTCGCACGGCGGGGCTATGCCGTTTAGGTCGGCGTCTATTGAAACGTCGTTTATAGTAAGAGAGCAAAAGGACACGGTTGCCAAGCGTAAAATGGCTTCGCTTGCCGTAAAACTTATAAAAAACGGCAACTCGATTTTCGTTGACTCGTCTTCAACAACGGGCTACGTTATGGAACTTTTAAAGGACTTTACAAACCTTACCGTTACGACTACGGGCATAAACAACGCAACTATTTTATCCGAAACTGATAGCGTTAAAGTGTATATTGCGGGCGGACTAGTAGAAAACCACTCTAACTCCATTACGGGTACTGATACTATGGAATATATTTCGCGTATTCACGCAGATATTTCTATACTTTCTTGCACGGGCGTTTCGCTTGAAGCGGGCATAAACGACGCGAGTTTAGAACAGTCCAAGTTAAAACAATGTATGCGTAAAAATTCAAGCAAAGTTGCAGTTCTTGCCGACTCTACTAAATTTGGCGAAACTTTTATGTGCCACGATTTTTGGTTTGACGAAATCGACTATTTAATTACGGAAAAAGACCCGCCAGAAGAATTTATAAAGGCAATTAAAAACACTAAATGTAAGTTGATAACGCCAAATAGCGGATTATTTTAAGGCTTAAAAATTAGTTAAAAAAGCACGGTTTTACGCTTGATTTAGCGTATCAATAGTGTTATAATTATTTTGCAAATTTAAAAACGACAAAAAACTTTTAAAAAAGGAAAGATTTATGAAAAAATTTATTATGTACGGCGCGGGAAATATCGGTCGCGGTTTTATAGGTCCTTTATTTTCAAATAGCGGTTATTCGGTAGGCTTTATTGACATCAATATGCAAGTAATTTCAAAACTCAATAGCGATAGGGAATATCCCGTTAACGTAGTTACAACGGATAATAACGTTGAGCATATCATTAAAAACGTTTACGGTATTGACGGTAACGACTTAGAACTCGTTACAAACGAAATTGCCTCGGCAGACGCTATGGCAACGGCAATAGGCGTTAACGTATTAAAGTTTATTGCAAAACCTATTGCGCTCGGTTTAAAAAAGCGTTTTGAACAAAACGCAAAACCTTTAAATATTATCATTTGCGAAAATTTAATCGGGGCAGACGAGTATTTAAAGGACTTAATAAAGGCTCAAATACCAGAGTATAGCAAGGAAATTGATGAAAATATCGGTTTTGTTGAAGCAAGTATAGGAAGAATGGTTCCCGCTCTTCCAGAAGATAAAAAGCAAGGCAACTTCTTGCGCGTTGCCGTTGAACCTTACGATATTTTACCCGTTGATAAAGATGCGTTCAAAGGCGAAATTATTAGCGACGTAAAGAATTTATATCCGTTTTCTCCGTTCAACCTTTTTATTCAAAGAAAGTTGTTTATGCATAATATGAGCCACGCAACTTGCGCGTATTTAGGCTATTTAAAAAATTACGAATATATCTATGAAGCCGTTAACGACTATGAAATTAGATACGTTGCATACCGTGCTTTAACTGAAAGCGCGCTTGCACTTTCTATTGAAAATAAAGTTGACGTTAAAATACTACTTGAACACGCTGAAAATTTACTTTACCGTTTCCAAAACGTAGCCCTTGGTGACACTATTGCAAGAGTAGGTAAAGACGCTATTAGAAAGTTAAGCGAAAACGATAGACTCATAGGCGCTTTAAACTTATGTGAAAAACACGGCGTTAGCGCAGATATATTATGCGTAGCAATAGCGTCGGCAATGTTCTTTAACGTAAGTGATGACGAGCGTAGTTTAGAACTTTGCGCATACGCAAAAGAAAACGGTGCAAAATTAACGCTTGAAAAATACTCTAACTATAAAGGCGCAAAAGTAGAAGTTATTGAAACTTTATACTCTATGCTTAAAAACGGAAAATCGCTTACCGACCTTATTAAATACTGCGATGATTTAAGTGGCAAAGAAACGAAAGTGTAACAATAACCACCTATACGGAAATCCACGAAGGTGTATATATGAATTTAAACGATGCTATAATTAAAAGAATTGAAGAAATTTGCAACGAAAAGAATATTAACGTATGCGCAACGGCGTTAAACGGTGGAAAATCGCCGTCCGCCATTTACGACTTGATTAAGGGTAGAACTAAATGCTCAAAAGTGTCAACTATTAAAGCCTTTTGTCAAGGTGCTAAAATAACGTTAAAAGAGTTTTTTGATAAAGAATACTTTAACGATTTTGAAGAATAATTAGCATAAAAAAACCACGGATATCCGTGGTTTTTAATTTTTATTCTACAAATTCAAAAGTACTATTCCTATTACGGCGGAAATCAAGCCAAAAATCATTTTTTTGGTTGGTTTTTCTTTATCTAAAATGCAGTTTGTTATCATAATTAAAACCATTAGCGTTCCGTTTACAACCGGCGATACAATGTAACTATCATAGTTTTGAAGCGCTATAACCGTAACCAAATTATATAAGCCTACTGATGCGCCTATTACGAGCGCCGCGGTTGGCAATTTCCAGTCCTTTTTAATAGTAATCGGGTCTTTTTTAACTTTAACGTTAAATAGCGTTATAATAGAGCATAATACAAATGCTATTAAAAACGTAAAAACAACAAATTCAGGTTGCATTGCGTTAAATTCGCTTCTTGAAAAGAAAAGCGTTACAACGCCCGTCAATCCGCCGAAGAAAAACGTTAACAAAACGAAAATAAACCATTTTAAATTTGCCTTTTTATCTCCGCCCCTTGCAGGTAGTAAGTAAAACGCCAAAGCCATAAATACAAAGCCGATTATAGCAAAAATTGACCAAGTTTCATTAAAGAAAATAGTTCCCGCAAGCAATATTAAAACTAAATTAAACGAGTTTATAATTACCGTTGCAGATACCGGACCGTTTCTAAACGCCAAAGTGTAAAACGATTGAAATAGAACGGAAAACGCGCCGTTTAAAAGGGCGTAAATAATAACTTCAAGCGGTGGCATTTGCCTTAAAAATATTACGGCAAGCGTTATAGTTGCGGTTAAAAATACCGCGCTGTTATAAAAAAGAACGTCAGAAAAAGTTTCAACGTTTTTCTTTGAATATCTACCTTGTACCGTAGTTTTAATTAAAGCAAGTAATGGCATTGCTATAAAAACGTACCACATTTATTTTTACTCCTAAAACAATTTCGATATTATAATACTACTTTAAAAATATTTTGTCTAACGATTTAATATAATGCTTGTAAAAAAGAAAAATATATAGTAAAATGTTCGTATGTAAAAAGGCGTTTTGCCTATAACTAAAAGTACTATATGAAAAAACTATTAACTATTATTTTAATTTTAACAATTTCAATTTTTACGCTTGGCGGTTGTAACAAAGCGCAAGGCTCAAAGGTTACTATGGAAGCAAAAATATTAAACGTAAACAACAATTTATTAGTTGAAGTTACAAAAAGTGAATACGCTTTTGGCGAATACGTTTTACTTTTAAACGACGCTACTAAATATTATAATAAAAACGGCAACGCTATATCTAAACAAAATTTAGCCGTTGGCGATATTATTAAAGTAGAGTATAGCGGTCAAGTAATGCTATCAATTCCCCCGCAAGTAGTAGCGCATAAAATAACGGTAATTTAAAAAAGGATTTTACACAAATGAACTTAAAGGAAAACAAAATTTTTAGTTACGCTATCGTGGTTATAGCCTACGTTTTAGCAACCGCCGTGGCGGTTATTGTTTATAACGCACTACCGTTTAACCCGTACTTAAACCTTTTGATAGTTGACGTTTTAGCAACGGTGGTAGTTTTTATTTTTAGTTTAGCGGTAAACAACTCTTCCGTTTACGACCCGTATTGGAGCGTTCAGCCCTTCATTATAGGTTTACTTTTCGGCTTAAAATACGGCTTTAACTTATATTCTATAATATTATTTATAGCCGTTACTATTTGGGCGGTTAGGCTTACGGTAAACTGGACCTTTGAATTTAAAAACCTAACTTATCAAGATTGGCGCTATATTCACTTAAAAAACACCACGGGAAAATTCTATCAAATAATAAATTTTGTTGGCATACATTTAGTTCCTACACTCGTAGTTTACGCTTGCACTTTACCACTCGTTTACTCAATTATAAACAAGCCGTCACTTAACTATTTTAGTTTACTTTTTATAGCCGTTTGTTTATTTTCGGTTACTTTACAATTAGTTGCAGACGCGCAAATGCGTGAATATAGAAAAACCAAACCAACCGTGTTTATAAGAGTAGGGCTTTGGAAATATAGCCGTCACCCTAACTATTTAGGCGAAATTTTAATGTGGTGGGGAGTTGGGCTTGCAACGCTTATTTCAGCGCCATCGGCTTGGAATTTGCTTTTAGGCGCAATACTCAACACGCTTTTATTCTTATTCGTTAGCATACCGCTTCAAGATAGTAGGCAAGCAAAAAAACCGGGATTTAGCGAGTATAAAAAGCAAACGCACGCTTTAATTCCTATATATAAAAAAGTCAGATGAAAACCTTTACTTTTAAAGTAGAAAAACAATTTAATAACTATACTATTTTAAACTTTTTAAAAGAAATAGGCGTTTCAAATGAAATTATTAAAAAAGTAAAGTTTAACGGCTTATTTTTAAACGAAGCCAAAATAAAAAACATAAACGATTTAGTAAAAGAGGGCGACGTTATAAAGGTTGTTTTTAACGACGTTTTAAACCCTTTTATAAAAGCGCAAAACGGCAATTTACAAGTAGTTTATGAAGACGAGTATTTGCTTGTGGTCAATAAAGAAAGCGGAGTTTTAACACACTCGTCGCGCTTTAATGAAAGCCAGTCGCTTGAAGGTATGGTTTACAATTATAACAAGAGCGAGCCTTATGCTTTTAGGGCGGTAAATAGGCTTGATAAAGATACGCGCGGTTTAGTGCTAATTGCAAAAGACGAGCTTACCGCAAGTTTACTTAACGAGCAAATTAAACAAGGCAAAATTGAAAAGCGTTATATAGCAAAGGTTAAAAACGAGCCTAAACAAAAGCATTTTATTATAGAAAAGCCAATAAAGCGCCAAAGTGAAAATAGCGTAAAACGCGTAATAGACGGTGGCGGTCAGTACGCCAAAACCGAGTGTTTTTATTTAGGCAAGGACGAAAACGGTTTACACAATTTAGAAGTTTTACTCCATACCGGCAGAACGCACCAAATAAGAGTGCATTTACAAAGCGAGAATTTAGCGCTTTACGCCGACGCGTTGTACGGTGAAAAAGTTGCGGAAAAAACCTACTATTTAAACGCCTATAAGCTTACTTTTACACACCCTTTTTTGAATAAAAAACTAACGCTAACTACACTTAAATAAAAAAGCCTCCCTTGTGTAAGGGGGGCATTTTTTAAATGACGAAGGGATTGTTAAAATTATATATAGAACTCAAAAAAAGCACTTCAACTTGAAGTGCTTTTAGTGTTTATTAAAGTAAATCTTCGTTATAAATTGCGCGTATTCCGCCAATAAATTTTGGTCTTGTACGGGCGCAAGATATATGCGCGTTTCCAATAGTATTAACGCTAATTCTTAGCGGAACGGCAACGGCTTTAAGGTGCATGCCAATAAACGTGTCGCCAATATCTATACCAGCGTCTGCTTTAATGTTTTCAACAACAACCGCGTTATTTAGCGAACTGTATGCAACCGTAGCAAGCGAGCCTCCTGCTTTTTTTTGAGGAACAACGTTTACAATTTCTAAATTAGGCACGGCTTTTTGCTCAACGACTACGGCTCTATTTAAATGCTCGCAACATTGAACGGCTAAATAAATACCGAATTCATCGCAAGCCGTTTTTAAGCCCGAGTAAATTTCAACGGCGGTGTCGTAATTTGAGTTAGTGCCTATTTTACTACCTTCAACTTCGCTAGTTGAACAGCCTACTATTAAAATAGCGCCTTGTTTTAATTTTGAAAGTTCTATAACTTCTTTTACTGCGTTATAGCATTGATTTTTAATATTCATACTCATATTTTATAATTTAACCTAAAAAATGTCAATAAGTTTGTTTAAGTAAAGTTTCTAATTTTGTAAAGCGTGCACCGCTAACAAAAACGCGGTCAATAAACCTGCTCATAAGCGCTATTATAGGCGAGTTTATAATGGTTGTAACAATCGTTCCAAGCCCTATGCTATGAAAACTTGTTTTATAAATGATTGTAAAATCAAAGGTTAAAACGTCGCCAAACAAAGTAAAGGCCAAAATTAAAGATAAAAATAAAAGCGAAAAGTCAAACGCGCGTTTAACTTTTGTTATAGCAAGGTTAAATTTATTAGAAATAGCGGTAACGAACAATTCGTAAACTTGAAGTGGAAGATACGTTTTAAAGCAACAAGCAACGCCAAACGCAACTAAAATATCGCCAACTAAAAGCAAAAACCACCTTAATAAAACGCTATTTATAACGATAGGGGAAAGAATCCAAATAAAAAAGTCTAAAACGTAGCCGTATATAAAAGCAACTACGAACGAAAGTAAAAACTTCCAGTTCACTTTTCGTAAAACGGCGCAAAGAATAATAAGCAAAACGCCTTGAAACAAATATTCAGTAACGCCAACCGTAATAAACGGAAAGAAGGAAGATGAAAATTCCGCAATAACGAACGCTGGCGCTGCCACCATTGAAACGCCTAAATTAGCCTTGTCACACACGGCAACGCCAAAAGCAATAAAAACTATTCCAAAAATCCACAGCAGTTCGCTTGACTTGTTTAACTTTTTCATAAGCACACCTTATATTGTATTTATAGCGTTATTATAACACTCAAAAAAGTATAATGCAAACGTTTTTAACGCTAACGTTAATATGGCGCGTATATCCGTATAATAATAAACACGGCAAAAGCCGTGTTAAAAGTGTTTATATAAAAAATAGCATTGAAACAACCGTTAATATAATTAAAAAGCCGAAATTAAATAATGAAAATAACAGTAAGTAACGCTTTGTTTTTTCAGGGTACTTTGCGGTAAATTCTTTAAAAGTTATTAAACTTGCAAGTGAAGAAATAAGCGTTCCGCATCCGCCTATATTTACGCCTATTAAAAGCGGTACGTAGTTCGTGGTAAATTGCGATAAAAGTATTGCAGACGGAACGTTGCTTATAACTTGGCAACAAAGCACGGAAAAAAGTAGCGGATTTTTGCTCATAAGCAACTCAAAAACTTGCTTTATAGCCGTAATTCTTGACATATTTCCCGAAAAAATAAAAAATGCAACAAAGGTAAAAAGTAAGCCGTAATCCACTTGTTTAAGCGCCTTTTTGTCCATAAAAAGTAGCGTTAAAGGTATAATAACAAGCCCTATTTGATAAGGTATAAGCCTAAACACAATTATAATAGAAAGCGCAAAAAGTAATAAGTAAATAGTGGTTTTAAATAACGGAAGGCGCGCTTTTTCGCTTGAAACTACTAACGGCTCGTTTTTAACGAATAAGCAACAAATAGTTATAAGCAAAACTGCCAAAATAAACGGCGGTAACATTATTAAAGTAAACTCGCCCGTAGGAATTGCAAATTTAGAGTATAAATAAAGGTTTTGCGGATTTCCAAAAGGCGTAAGCATACCGCCTAAATTAGCGGCAATATTTTGCATAATAAACGTAAACGCAGTTAAATTTTGCTTGCCCGTGCTAGTTAAAATAAAATAGCCGAGTGGCAAAAACGTTAAAAGCGCCATATCGTTTGCAATAAACATTGAGCCTATAAACGTAACGTAAATTAAAGCGAGAATAGACGAGCGGGTAGTTTTAAAAATTTTTACTATTTGAGTAGCCAAAACCGTAAAAAATTTAACGTTTTTAAGCGCGCATACTACGGCTAAAACGCAAAATAAACAAGTTAAAGTTTTATAATCAAAATAATTTAAATACTCAACGTCCGGCGGAACGAAAAACGACGTGATCACCGCCGCTAAAATAGCAATACAAAGCACGGCGTTTCTTTTTATAAAAGCCGTTACGCCGTGTATAGCGCTATGAAAATTAAAATGATGCTTTTTTGCTATCGTACTCATAAAAATTTACTCTTTTTGTAAAAACCGAAAGCAATTATAGCACTAATTTATTTAAAAATAAAGCAAATACACCATTTTAAAAATATTTTTTGAATTAAATTTACAAAAGTTTAAAAAATATTTTGACTTTACTATTTTTATATGGTATTATGTTAAGGCTAAAAAGTGTTTTGAGTACTTTACGCAAGGCATTTTAGTTAATTTAACAGCAATATTTAATTGAGTTATGGAAAAGTACCCAAGTGGCTCAAGGGGCTCCCCTGCTAAGGGAGTAGTGTGAGATAATCGCAGCGCGGGTTCAAATCCCGCCTTTTCCGCCAACAAAATAAGGATGCCGTGTGCATCCTTTTTTTGTTGCGTTACAGTTGGTTTCGGGATTTGAACGGGTAGGTATTGGCAACTTAAAAGTTTATTTTAGTTATTAGTTGCCAACAAACAGTGGTGACCCACTGTTTGCTACCCCGGCGTGATAGCAACACCGTAAGGTGCGCAAGTTTTGCATTAGCAAAATTGCGGAGCAAATCCCGCCTTTTCCGCCAAACATTTAACACCACGCAAAGTGGTGTTTTTGTTTGCTTTCAATGCCGTAAAATGTAAAAATATTGCCAAAACACAAAAATTATGTAGAAAGTGTATTGACAGTTATCAATTAAAACTGTATAATAAACGCATAAAATAGAGGCGCAACGCTTATGATAAACGCAAAATGGGCTTTGGTTTTGCGCGGTAAAGGAATCGTTGCCGAAGAGTGTAAAGTTCCCGCCTTTATACTTCTGGGGGTAAAGACAATATCTTTACAACTGTCACGCTAAAACTAGCGTGTTGTGCTATTAAATATGCAATAAGTTATTCGCAATATTTAATAGTATTGCGAATTTTTTATTTAAGGAGTGTTATTATGTTTAACGCAAAAAAGTTTTTTAACAAAAAAACCGTTACGTTACTTGTTGCAGGCGTAGTAATTTTAACGTTACTTATAGTTGCAGTTGTAACCGGCGCGGTGCATAACTTGCTCGACTGTCCTGACTGCACGGGTGGCGAGTGCGATACTTGCGGTGGTAACGGTACTGTTGAAGGCTCACTTTGGGCTTTACTTCCACCGGTTATTGCAATAGGTTTAGCGCTTATTACAAAAGAAGTGTTCAGTTCACTTTTTATAGGTATTTTATCGGGCGCAATACTCGCGTCGGATTTTAATTTCTTAAAGTCAATTGACCATACTATAAACACGGGCTTAATTAGCGCGGTTTCGGGTACTGCCGGAATCTTTATTTTCTTAATTGAACTTGGCGTTATAGTTTCAATAGTAAATAAAGCGGGTGGCTCAAAGGCGTTTGGCGAGTGGGCTAAAAATAACGTAAAATCAAAAATAGGCGCACAGCTTTGCACTTTTGCGCTTGGCGTTTTAATATTTATTGACGACTATTTTAACTGTTTAACGGTAGGCTCGGTAATGCGCCCTATAACCGATAAGCATAAAATTTCACGTTCAAAACTCGCGTATTTAATCGACGCTACCGCCGCGCCTATTTGTATGATAGCGCCTATATCTTCTTGGGCGGCAGCCGTTTCGGAATACGCTGCAACGGGTGAAGGTTTAAAACTCTTCGTTATGGCAATTCCGTTTAACTTCTACTCGCTTTTAACTTTCGTGTTTATTATTGCGTTAGTGTTAATGAAATTCGACTTTGGTCTTATGAAAAAACACGAAGAAAACGCGGAAAACGGCGACATTTTTAGTGGAAGACAAGTTGAACAACAAGTTGTTGAAGCTAACTCAAAAGGTAGGGTAATCGACCTTATTATTCCTATTGCGCTTTTAATAGTTTGCTCGGTATTTGCGCTCGTTTACGTTGGCGGAATATTCGACGGCAAAAACTTTATCGACGCGTTTGCCGATACCGACGCTACCGTTGGTCTTCCTTGGGGCGGACTTATTGCGCTTGTGTTAATTATAATTTATATGGCTATAAGAAACGTTGTTACGTTTGACGAGTCTATGAAGAGTATTCCTCAAGGCTTTATAGCAATGGTTCCTGCAATTTTAATTTTAACGTTTGCAACTGCTTTAAAAGAAATGACTACTATTTTAGGTGCTAAATACTTTATCGGCGACCTTATGGCAAACGGCGCGGGCGTTTTAGGCTACTTCTTACCGGCTATAATCTTCCTTGTTGCTTGTTTCCTTGCGTTTGCAACGGGCACTTCTTGGGGTACGTTTGGCATCTTAATTCCTATCGTTACGGCAATGTTCCCGGACGGCGGTTCTATTATGATAATTAGTATGTCGGCATGCCTTGCAGGTGCAGTATGCGGTGACCACTGTTCTCCTATTTCGGACACTACTATTATGTCGTCTGCGGGTGCGGAATGTGAACACTTAAACCACGTTACAACGCAAATTCCTTACGCGTTAAGCGTTGCGGGTATTTCGTTTGTAATGTATATAATTGCGGGCTTTACACAAGCAATATTACCGTTTGGTTGGGCTGCAACCGTTTGCCTCGTATTAGGCGCTTGCTTAACGGTTGGCTACTTGTTCGTTATGAAAAAGTTGACTTCTAAAAAGCAATAATTAAAAAAACTAAAAAACTCAGTCCGCTTATCTAAACTTGATAGGCGGGCGTTTTTTTGCGCCAAAAAGTGTAAAGTATTATATAAATATATATAATTTTTTACAAATTCGGCTTAATTAAGTTTACAAAGGCGCAAAAATATGATAATATATCAAAGATAAAAATTCACATTGGCTTAATCGCCGTATTCTGTACTTTGCAAAAATCCACTATCGTGCAAAGCGTTACGGGTAAAACGATGGTCAAGAGGAATAACGGAGGTAAAAAAATTATGGCAGTATGTTCTATGAAACAATTGCTTGAAGCAGGTGTTCACTTTGGTCACCAAACAAGCAGATGGAACCCAAAAATGAAAAAGTATATCTATGGTGCGCGCAACAATATTCATATCGTTGACCTTCAAATCACCGTAGAAGAAATCGAAAAAGCTTACAAATTCGTTGTTGACGTTGCTAAATCTGGCAAGTCTATCTTATTCGTAGGCACTAAAAAGCAAGCGCAAGAAGCTATCCAACAAGAAGCTGAAAGATGCGGTCAATACTACATCAACGCTAGATGGCTTGGCGGTACTTTAACTAACTTCAAAACTATTCGTTCAAGAGTTGATAGACTCAACAAACTTGACAATATGGAAAAGACTGGTGAATTTAGCCTTCTTCCTAAAAAAGAAGTTATCGCATTAAAGGCTGAAAGAGAAAAGTTACAAACTATTCTCGGCGGTATCAAAGATATGCACACTCTTCCTGGCGCACTCTTCGTAGTTGACCCACACAGTGAAGAAATTGCTATCAAAGAAGCAAAGAAATTAAATATTCCAGTTGTTGCTATTACGGACACTAACTGTGACCCAGACAACGTTGATTACGTTATCCCTGGTAACGACGATGCTATTAGAGCCGTTAAACTTATTGCATCAATTATGGCTGACGCTGTTATTGAAGCAAACCAAGGTGCTGACGCGGTTAAACGTGACCTTGATGAAGAAGTTGTTTCTATGGATGAAGCAGTAGAAGCAAAAGCGGAAGAAAAAGCAGAATAATTTTAAGGAGAGTTTATTATGAGTTTTACAGCATTAGACGTTAAAGCACTTCGTGAAAAAACCGGTGCAGGTATGATGGACTGCAAAAAAGCACTTGAAGAAACTAACGGCGATATCGAAAAAGCAGTTGACTATTTAAGAGAAAAAGGCATTGCAAAAGCCGCTAAAAAATCTACTAGAATTGCTGCGGAAGGTATTGTTGACAGTTATATCCACATGGGTGGTAAAGTTGGCGTTTTACTTGAAGTAAACTGCGAAACTGACTTCGTTGCTCGTGGCGACCAATTTAAAGATTTAGTTCACGACATTGCTCTTCAAATTGCCGCTGCTAACCCTCTTTATCTTGCAAAAGAAGACGTTCCAGCAGACGTTATTGAAAAAGAAAAAGAAATTTTAAAAGCACAAGCACTCGCTGAAGGCAAGCCTGAAAAAATCGTTGATATGATGGTTGAAGGTAGAATTAAAACTTATTACGACGAAAACTGCTTACTTTGCCAAAAGTTTGTAAAAGACCCTTCTAAAACGGTTGAAGAAATGGTCGTTTCAGCAACTGCAACTATCGGTGAAAAAATTTCCGTTAGAAGATTCGTTCGTTACGAAATGGGCGAAGGTTTACAAAAGAAAACTGAAAACCTTGCAGACGCAGTAGCAGAACAAGTTAATAAAATGAAACAATAATTGCTAAAAAAGGAACTTTCACGTTCCTTTTTTTTTAAAAAAGGCTCTATCACGTCAGTTGCTTGTTTTTTGACGGCAAACTACTACGAAATACTGCGTGTTTTGTTCGGTTACAGACCGCAAAGGGTATGCGTCCTCACAACAACGCGCGTTTTTCTTGTATTTTCCTCGCCAACCGCAAAAATGTATTTTTGCTAAAAGCAACCATCTTTCGTGACATAGCCTTAAACGAGCACTTTTTAATAGGGAGGCAATATGGCAGATTTAAAATATAAAAGAGTTATAGTTAAAATAAGCGGTGAAGCGTTAGCCGGCGAAAACGGTTTTGGCTTTGATATGGATATTGTTGACAAGGTTGTTGGCCAAATTATAGACGTTCATAACTTGGGCGTAGAAGTTGCAATAGTAGTTGGTGCGGGCAACTTTTGGCGCGGTAGGCAAGGCGTAGATATGGATAGGGCAACTGCCGACCATATGGGTATGATAGCCACCGTTATAAACGCGTTGTGCTTGCAAGACGCTATTGAAAGAAAGGGCGTTGACGTAAGAGTTCAAACCGCGTGGGACATTTTACGCGTTGCAGAGCCTTACGCACAAAGAAAGGCGGTTAGCCATCTTAAAAAGGGTAGAGTTGTAATTTTTGCTTGCGGTACGGGTAACCCGTTCTTCTCAACGGATACGGCGGTTGCTTTAAGAGCGGCGGAAATCGGCGCAGACGTAATACTTCTTGCAAAAAACGTTGACGGCATTTACGATAGCGACCCTAAAATTAACAAGAACGCTAAAAAATATAAAGAAATTAAGTATATTGACTTTATTTCACAAGAACTTAAAGCAATGGATACTGCCGCCGTTGCAATTTGTAAAGAAAACAAAACGCCTATACTTGCCTTTGGCTTAAACGAAAAAGACAGTATTGTTAGAGTAGTTAAAGGCGAAGAACTTGGCACTTGGATTAGATAATAAAATTTAAAAGCGACCTATTAAGGTCGCTTTTTAGTTATATTTTAACTGCGTTAAAGTAATATGCCTACGGCGTTATATTTTGGCAAAGCCAAAGTTTTATTTATCTACGATAAGTTATATTTTTAACCTAGCGGTTAAAAGTTGTGGTTGGCTTTTATATATAAAATTAAATCCACAACTTTTCCGTTAGGAAAAATACAACTGCGATAGCAATATAACTTTGCGTTAGCAAAATACAACTCGCCGTAAGGCGAATATAACTGTGGATTTAATATCCGCCTTTTTAATCTTTTTTAATTTTTACGGCTTCTTCGCTTGGCGAGTGGCCAAAAAACTCTAAATAGTTGCGGTAAAACGACGTGTATTCGTTAAATCCGCAGTAAAGATAAACTTCGGTTGGTTTTTTGCCAAGTAGCAACATATTTTGCGCGGCAAGAAGCCTTTTTTCATTTATATATTTTTTTGGCGAAACGCCCATTTCTTTTTTAAAAAGCCTATATAAATACGTTTCGGAAACAAGTAATTCTTTGCTTATTTCTTCAATAGAACTAATAGTAAAAAGTTCATTGTTTATTATTGAAATTGCTTCTTTTATAAGCGGGCTTAAATTAGTTGAGTATTCCTTTTTTTGTTCCGTTATAATTTTAAGGTTGTAAAAAAGTTCCTTTAATAAACAGTGGCTAACTTCAATAAAGTCATTTATTGCAAGGTTATATGAGTAATAGTCTAACTTTTTAAAGATGTTCAAAATTATTTCATTATTTGCAACGTTTATAACGCTCGCTTTTTTTACGAGTTCAAAAACGTCAATATCTAATATGGCGGATGGGTAAAAGGTAACGTTATACCTTTCATAATTAGTTTTGCCGTTAGGAAGAAGGCAATGCCTTACGTTAGGCGGTGTTAAAATAAGGTCGTTGCGTTTAAGCGGAACAATATTTTCTTCGGCAACGTATGAAAAATTACCGTCTAAAAATAAAAGCAACTCAAAGTATTTGTGGCTATGAATATCGCTTACAGCCCTTTCATTAGGTCCTTTTGAGTTATAATAATTAAAAATAATTCTGTCCGTAGAAACGGAATTGCGTAATTTTTCTTGCTTCATAATAATCCTTTAAAAAAAGTATATAATATTTAGCAAAAAAACACAATAAAAAACTATTTAATTTTTAAATTTTTATAAAATTTAGTTTATAAAATGCAATGTTATTGTGTAGTTTTTGTTATTGTAAAGCATTTTTTAAAGGTGTATAATAAAATCACTTTAAATTAACGTACAATTAGGAGTTTTATAATGAAAAAATTAAATTTAGCAATTATTGGTCAAGGCAGAAGTGGTAAAAGTATTCACGGCCACTATTTAACTTCTCAAAACAATAAATATTTTAACGTTAAATACGTTGTTGAAGAAGACGCGTACCGTCGCGAAGTAGCGCTTAAAATGTATCCAAACTGTCAAGTGTTCAGTAATTACAAAGAACTTTTTGGTATTAAAGATATAGATATTGTTGTAAACGTATCGTATTCAGACCAGCACTTTGAAATTGCAAAAGACTTACTTAGTCACGGCTTTAACGTTATGAACGATAAACCGCTTGCAAGAACTTTTTACGAGTGCGAAACTTTAATTAAAACGGCAAAAGATAACGGCGTAAAAATTGTTCCGTTTATGCAATCTTTTTACGCGCCAATTTATTTTAAAACGAAAGAAATTTTAGAAAGTGGAAAAATAGGCAAAATTGAACAAATTTCACTTTGCTACAACGGTTTTTCTCGCCGTTGGGACTGGCAAACGTTGCAAAAACGCCTTGGCGGTAACGTTTACAACACCGGCCCACATCCTATCGGTATGGCGGCAGGCTTCTTAGATTTTGATAAAGACATGAAAGTCGTTTATTCTAAGCTTGACGTAACTCCGCTTAACGCAGGCGACAGTGACGACTATGCTAAAATTTTAGTAACCGCTCCAAACAAACCGCTTATTGATATTGAAGTTACTTCAACCGACGCTTTCGGTAACGGTTACATTATTAAAGCGCAAGGCAATAAGGGAACTTTTAAGTGCAAGTTCTTTGATTATGAAATGGAATATATGGTTGACGGCGAAAACGTTGAAAGAAAGCCTATTGAAACTTTCCTTGAAGACGAAGATAAAAACCCTGCATACTGCTCGGAAGATTTTATTACTCATAAAGAAGTTGGTAAATACGACGGCGAGCCTTTTGAATTCGGCACGGCTAATTTATACGAACAACTTTACTTCTATTTAACGGAAAATAAGCCTATGATGATTTCGGCAGACGATGCTAAATGGGCAATTTACATTATTGAATCTGCTCATAACCAAAATCCTTTACCAGTAAAATTCTAAAAATAAGGAGAAACAATTATGAAAAAAATAGTTATTTTAGGTTGTGAAAATTCACATGCAGATATATTTTTAAGATTTATTAACCAAAACCCAAAATATAGTGACGTTCAAGTTTTAGGCGTATATAGCGAAGAAGCCGAACCACCAAAAGTATTAAACGAAAAATTCGGCGTAAAAATTATGGAAAGATACGACGAGTTCGTTGGTCAAGTTGACGGCGTTATTAACGTTGCAAGGCACGGCGATAACCACTATAAATACCTTAAACCATACCTTAAAGACGGTGTTCCAATGTTTGTTGACAAGCCTATTTGCATTAGCGAAGAAGAAGCCGTTAAATTTATGAAAGAAGCAAAAGAAAACGGCTGTAAAGTTACGGGCGGTTCTTCGCTTAAACACGACGGTGGCGTTCAACTTATTAAAAAACAAGTTGAAGAAAATTACGACGGTAAAACTTGCGGTGGTATGGTAAGAGCGGCTATTGACTATAACAGTGAATACGGCGGTTTTTACTTCTACGCTCAACACTTTGCAGAAATTACAATGGAAGCGTTTGGTAGATTTCCTAAAACCGTTACCGCATATAAAACGGGCGGTGAAAAATTTAAGAAAGGCGACTGCGTAACTATCGTTTTAAAATACGACGATTATTGCGTAACCGGCATTATTGGCGAAGATATTAACCACTACTATATTGCGCGCGCATCTGAAACTAAATTTGAAGGGCACGACATTATCGTTGACGTTCCCGTTTTCAAAGGCGAATTTGACGAGTTTTATGAACTTTTAGACGGTAAAGACCAATTTATTTCTTATGAAGAATTTATTGCACCTGTTTTCGTTATGAACGCAATTGAACGCGCAATAAAGAGCGGTAAAGAAGAAAAAGTAAACGCATTTGAATTATAAAAAGGGCTATATGAAACAATTTAAAAAAGACGAATTATTAGTTAAAGTTTTTGAAACGCGTCAAGAAATGGGCAAGGTTGCCGCTCTTGATATCAAAGCAAAAATTAAGGAACTTTTATCTACTAAAAGCGAAATAAATATGATTTTTGCGGCAGCGCCATCTCAAAACGACGTGTTAAAATCACTTGCCGAAGATAAAGAAATTGAGTGGAATAGGGTAAACGCTTACCACATGGACGAATATATCGGTCTTTCAAAAGACGCTCCGCAAGGATTTGGCAACTTTTTAAAAGAGCATATATTCAATTTAGCGCCTTTTAAAAGCATAAATTATATTGACTGTACGGCTATTGACCCTGAAAAAGAAGCCGAAAGATACGGCAAACTTTTACTTGAAAACCCAACCGATATAGTAATTATGGGTATAGGTGAAAACGGTCATATTGCGTTTAACGACCCTCCGGTTGCCGACTTTAACGATAAAAAGGTAGTAAAACCTGTAAAACTTGATGAAATTTGTAGAAACCAACAAGTCAACGACGGTTGCTTTAAATCGTTAAGCGAAGTTCCAACTCACGCGCTTACTTTAACCGTTCCTACTTTAATGAAAGCGCCGTACCTTTTTTGTATAGTACCTGCTCCTACCAAGGCTAACGCGGTAAACGCAACGATAAACGGAGAAATTGGCGAAGTTTGCCCTGCAACGGCGTTAAGACTTCATAAAGATTCTATTTTATATTTAGACGCGGACAGTTCAAAACTTTTATAAGGCAAATTATGTTAAAAATTAAAAGTGATAAAATTATAATAGGTAACGAACTTTTTAACGGCTATATCTACGTAGAAAACGGTAAAATAGTTGACGTTACTAATGAAGACAAAAACGGCTACGAGTTAGTTGACTACACGGGTTTTTACGTTTCCGCGGGATTTATTGATATTCACACGCACGGCGCGGGCGGTTACGCGTTTATGAACTCTACGGTTGAAGACGTTGTAAACGGTTGTAACTTTCATTTAAAGCACGGCACAACAACTATCGTTCCAACAATATCGGCGGGCGAATTTGAAACAATGAAAAATGCCGTTATCAATATAGATAAGGCTAAAAAGCATAAAGACTTAAAGTCAAACGTTTTGGGCGCACATTTAGAAGGTCCGTATTTATCAAAAAACCAAGCGGGCGCACAATGTCCGACATTTATTACTCCGCCTAAAAAAGAGTGTTACGAAAGTTTAATAAATGAATATAAAGATAGCGTTACAAGGTGGACTTACGCCCCTGAAAACGATACGGACGGCGAGTTTTGCGCGTTTTTAACTAAAAACGGCGTAATTGCTTCCGCTGGGCATACCGACGCAAAATATAAAGATATGTTGGTGGCTATTAAAAATGGTTGCAACCTTATAACGCACTTATACTCTTGCACGTCAACCATTACGCGCGAAAAAGGTTTTAGAAGTTTAGGCGTAATAGAATCGGCTTATTTAGAAGATGATTTTTACGTTGAAATTATAGCCGACGGCAAGCATTTGCCACCCGAACTTATCAAGTTAATTATTAAACTTAAAGGTCAAGATAAAGTCATTTTAATAACTGACAGTTTAGAAATTGCCGGCACTGATATTAAAGAAGGCGTAATGAGTGGCACGGAGTTTATCGTTGAAGACGGCGTATGTAAACTTAAAGATAGGTCGGCTTTTGCAGGTAGCGTTTCAACGAGTGATAAACTTATTAAAGTTTTAGTAAACGAATGCGGATATTCTATTTCTTTTGCAGTTAAAATGATAACTGAAAACCCTGCAAAACTCTTAAAGATAAACAAAGGCAAAATTGAAAGAGGAAAAGACGCGGATTTAGTAATATTCGATAGCGATATAAACGTACAAAGCGTTTACGTTAACGGCGTAAAACAATAGTAAAAGCATAATAAAAGCGATGGTTTTAACCATCGCTTTATTTTATCTTTCAAAAGTTTCAACGTAGCAGTCAATGTTTTTTGCAATAGTTTGCTCTGCAACTTCGCGCGAGCCAACCTCTAAAACTTTAACCGTTTTATTTTCAAGTTGTTTGTAAACGTTTAAAAAGTGTTTAAGTTCGTCAATTATATGTTCAGGCAAATCGTGAAAGTCTTTATAGCAGTTATATTGCGGGTCGCCAAAAGGTATGGCAATAATTTTTTCATCGTCTTCTTCGCCGTCTCTCATAAACACTACGCCGATAGGGTAGCATCTAACCAAACTCATTTTTTCAATAGGTTGGCTACACAAAACGAAAACGTCTAGCGGGTCGCCGTCACCGGAAAGCGTGCGTGGAATAAAGCCGTAGTTCATAGGGTAGTGCGTGCTTGTGTAAAGAACGCGGTCAAGTATAATAAAGCCCGTTTCTTTATCGAGTTCGTATTTGTTTTTTGAACCGCACTCGATTTCTATATATGCAATAAAGTCGTTAGGTTTAATTCTTTTAGGATTTATATCTCTCCAAATATTCATAACTTTTCTCCTATTGTTTTAACTTTAATCTCAAAAGTAAATCTTTATTTGCAAGCACTTTACCCGCACCTATTATTGAAGAGAGTTCAGGCTCGCTTGCCATTTCAGTTTTATAGCCAAGTTTATTAAACATATAATCTTGCAAACCGTAAAGGTTAGAGCCACCGCCCGTTAAAATTATACCGTTTCTACTTAACTCAATAATGCTTTCGTCGGGAAGTTTATTAAGCACTAAGCTTGCAATTTCCACAATTTTATCAACGAATTCTATAACCGGTTTTGCTATCATCGACGCTGAAACTAGCATTGTGCGCGCTTTTCCAGAAGTCGTTTCCTTTCCGCCAACAACTGTTTTAGTATCGTCGTCTATAACCAAACTTGCAACCGTTCTTTTAAGCGCTTCCGCTTGGCTATTAGAAATGGTTATATTAACTTCTTCTTCTAAATGCTTAATAATGCTTTTGTTTAAATCGTTTCCGCCGTAGTCAACCGATACGCCCGATATAACGCCGTTAAGATTAAGAACGCATACGGTAGTTTGCGCACCGCCAAAGTCGATAATTGCGTTTGAACTCGTTTGAGTAAGAGTATTTCCTACGCCTAAAACTGAAAGAACGGGAGTTTCAACGCAAGAAATATTATAGAGCCTTGCGCATTGTAAGGCGTTTTCAAAATGCCTTATAACCTCGCCGTCAGAACCGCATTGAACGCTTAAAAGTATGCGTGAAATGCTTTCAAAAGGTTTGCGTATTTTATTAACGAAAGCCGTTAAAAGAGCGGTTAAAGCGTTAAAATCAACAATTTCAACTGCGTTTACGGGCTCAATAATCTTAATGCCGTCCGCCGTTTTGCCAACGAGTTTTAACGCGTCGTTTCCCACCGCATAGGGCTTTTTATAGTTGCCGTTTTTAATGGCAATTATGGTAGGTTCGTATAAAACAACGTCACACTTTAACTTGTAAATTTTAGTGTACGACGAACCTATTTCAATAGCAATTTCAGTTCTCATTATATTCCTTTGGCGTTATTACGCATTTTTGATATCGCCTATTATTTCTAAAATTTTATTTACGGGCAAGCCCACAACGTTGTCGTAACTGCCTACTATGTTTTTTACAAGCGGATATCCGTCTTGTATTCCGTAAGCGCCCGCCTTGTCAAGTGGCAAACCGCTTTCAACGTATTCGCTTATAAGAGATGAAGAAAGTTCGTTAAATTCAACTTCCGTTTCTTCGTGCCCCGAAATCATTTTTCCGCTAATAATTACGGCGTAGCCCGTTATAACCAAGTGTTTTTTGCCTGAAAGTTTTTTAAGCATATTAGTAGCGTCGCGCTTATCTTTCGGTTTTCCTAAAATTTCGCCGTCTAAACAAACTATCGTGTCCGCGCCTATAACGACGCTATCGTTATCGTTTTGCACGCTTTTAGCCTTATTTTCCGCTAAACGTTGGCAGTATTTTTGTGGCGACAATCCGTCGTTTTTACCTTCGTTAAAATTTGACGGAATTACGCTAAATGTCAAGCCCGCGTCTTTTAAAAGTTGTTTGCGCCTTGGCGAATTGCTTGCTAAAATAACCTTCATAGCATAATTATATAACTTTAATTTGTATTTGTAAAGTCAATTTATTCAATAAAAAACGCCCTATACTAAACTTTTAGTATAGAGCGCGTGGTTTTACACGTTTTCTTTTGCAAGGAAATAAATTTCTTCCGTTGCTATTGAAACTTTTGTTAAAACGTCTTTTTTATCAAGCGGGCTCATCCAAATGCTGTCGCCTTGAATAGAGAAGTCGAACATATCGCGTTCGTTTTTGTAGTTATATTCAATATGCACGCTTTCAAGTTGAGTGCCTTTATACTCAATAACTTTATCTTCGCCGTAAAGATTTACCATTAAGCGAGTGCCGTTAGAGTCTTGATAAAGTTTGCCTTTGCCTTGTTTAACAAAGCCCATCGAGCTTGGTAAAGTAAACACTTCGCACTCAATTTCCATTTTGTAAGTGCCGTTTCTAACTTCTTCTCTAACGTTTTCGCGTTGCCATTTAAACCAGTTAGGAATATGGCTAAACTCGGTTTTGCCGTTAATTGCGGTTAAAGTTCCGTCTTCGCCCATTTCCCAAGTTTTATTACAGTGCGTACAAGTTAAAGTTATGCCATTACCAACCATTTGGTGTTCAGTTTTACAGTTAGGGCATTGATAAAGTAGCGCGTTTAAATTTTTTGCGCGGTTTTTATAAGTAATTTTGTTTCCGCTTTCTTTAAGCCATTTCCAGTCGTCGTAGATAAACGATTTTTGAATTCTTTCGTTAATTTCTTGCGCGGAAAGAGTTTGTATTTCTTCTTGCGTAATAAGTTCGGTTACGGTTGAGTAAAGAGGAATTTTGTTTGCTTTGTATTTATTCCATTGCGGGTCGCTAACGTAGTTGCCTTCAAGCATTATAGTGTAAACGGGAACGTTTAAAAATTTAACGAGTTTGCCAAGCGATTCTGGCAAGAAACTCGTAGTTCCGTCTAAACTATATCTTGCTTCCGGATACATAACAACGGCGTTGCCAAGTTCGTGAATAGTATATTTCATATTCTTCATAAGCGAAAGGTCGCTAATGAATTTACGCTTTGCAATAGCGCCTATGTTACGCATAAGCCAGTTAGACATATCGTTGAACGCGTCAAGCGCAACAACGTAGTTTAGGTTCATAAGCCTTATTGACTTAAATAGGCAATAAAAGTCGTTAAACGAAGCGTGGTTACCTAAAAGCAAGAATTTGCCCTTTGGTTTTTTTCCAACGAATTTAATTTTAATTTTTCTGCCAATACAAACGAGCCAAACTAAAAAATGAACGAGCCACATAAGCGGTGGTTTTTTAGGTTTAACTCTAAAATTATAACGCCTAACGTTTTTACTTTTTGTTTTTAAAATTTTCATAGGTACATATCTCCAAAATACTATAATATAATTATAAAGTATTTTTAACTGCCGTTCAATATGCAGACCTAAAAATTTTTAAGTTGTGCAAGTGTAAAACAAATATTTATAATGAAATAATAAATAAAACTTGTCAAAAATAATAAATAGTGTTAAAATAAAGTAAATAAAAAAGGTGGCAAATATGATAGATTTAAGAATTAACAAACTTGCAAAAGGTTTAGTAAATTATTCAGTAGAATTAAAGAAAGGCGAAAAGTGTTTGATTGAGGCTTTTGGCATAGATAACGCGCTTGTAAAAGCGCTCGTTGATGAAGTGTATAAAGCAGGCGGATATCCTTTCGTATGGCTTAGAGACAGTTCTATTACTCGCTCCGTAATCAACGGCGCAACTAAGGAAAGTATTGAACTTTTATCAAAGTACGACAGTTTTTTAATGAAGGATATGGACGCGTACATCGGAATTCGCGGTGGCGACAATTGCTTTGAACTTTGCGACGTGGACGGCACTAAAAACGCGCTATATCAAAATATATACAGTAAAACCGTTCATAGCGACATACGCGTAAACAAAACCAAATGGGTAGTTTTAAGATATCCAAATCCGTCAATGGCGCAACTTGCGGGTATGAGTACGGAAGCGTTTGAAGACTATTACTTTAACGTTTGCACGCTCGACTATAAAAAAATGGATATTGCAATGGATAGCCTTAAAGAACTTATGGAAAAGACGGATAAAGTTAGGCTCGTAGCAAAAGATACTGATATAACTTTTTCAATAAAAGGTATGCCTGCAATTAAATGTTCGGGCTTACGCAATATTCCCGACGGCGAAATTTTTACCGCTCCTATTAAAAATAGCGTAAACGGCGTTATAACGTATAACGCTCCGTCAATTAAGGACGGGCATAAGTTTGAAAACGTAAGGTTTGAGTTTAAGGACGGTAAAATAATTAACGCAACTGCAAACTATACGGAAAAACTTAATGAAATTTTAAATATCGACGAGGGCGCAAGGTATATAGGCGAGTTTTCTTTTGGTGTAAATCCGTATATCGATAAACCGATAGGCGACATTTTGTTCGATGAAAAAATTTCAGGCTCGATTCACTTTACGCCGGGCTCATGCTACGAAGAGTGTAACAACTTTAACGACTCCGCTCTTCACTGGGATTTAGTTTTAATTATGACTGAAAACTACGGCGGTGGCGAAATTTATTTTGACGACGTTTTAATTAGAAAGAACGGCTTGTTCACTCTTGAAAGTTTACAATGCCTAAATCCTACGAATTTAAAATAAAAGGAGCATTATGAGATACGCTACTATTTACGGTATTAACGATAAAGTTTACGTTAAAATTGACGACGGAGAAACTTTCGTAAAAAAATTAATGGAAATCGGTGAATTGGAAACGGACTTAATTTACAAGGCTAAACTTACGGGCGCTCAACTTTTAAAGGAATTTAAATTAAGCGAAGAAGACGCTAAACTTATTTCCGCTAATAATTTATACGAAGTAACCGCTTACGACTGGTAAAAATCAAATAAAAATTAAATCGCCGTGACAATTCTACGTCACGGCGATTTTTTTAATCTTCTTTATAATTTTCGTTTTTAATTGAATAATCAAGCACGTCGTAAAGCATACAAGCGGTAAAGAGCACCGCGCACGCGTTATAAATAATTTCAAAAAACAGTACCGACGTGTCAACCGAAATTAGCGCGTAAATTAAAATGCAAGTAATAATAATTAGTAGGTTTGAAGTTCTGTTTTGGTTAATGCGCGCAATTTTATTAAAGTGATAGTTAAGCGAGTAGCCTATAATTATAGAAAGCGAAGTAAAAATTAGCGGTTTATAAAAATTATTGTAGGCAAGCGCTTTAAACATTGAAAGTATGCTTCTGTTTGCCCAGTCGCCCGTATTTATAATTGCGCCAACCGACAGGCTTTGACCGTCGAAAATTAAAACTTTAATAAAGAGCGATTCAAACGTCGTCATTAAACTTTTAAAGAAAGAAAATCCGCTTGCAACGGTGCAGGCAATAAGCATTAAGGTTATTGCACCAGTTTTTTTACAGTATTTATAAAACAAAGCCGTAATTATAAGTATAAGAGTTATATCTATTAAATTACGCGATAAAATTATTAAACTGTTTGAGTTGTAGGCAACGTTAAATATATTCGTATAAAAAATTTCTACGGTTAAAAACGATAACGCACCGCTTGCAAACATTTTAAACGTAGTTAAAAGTGAAAAATTACTTCTCGTGTCAAGCCTATAAAAAAAGTAGGTAAGCGTTAACGGAAGCGTTAGCGAGCAAATTACCGCACAAACAACCGCAAGTGAAATTTCCTTTGTGGCAAAGCAAAAAAACGCCAAAAGCGCGTCCGCCAAAATAAATAAAGCCCCTAAAATAATCGAATTTAAAATTTTAGGTTTTGCCGTTAACGTTTTACTTTCCGTTTCTCCACTTGAAAAAGTTTTATTTTTTTCGTCACGAATAAGCGACGGT
>JAZOMW010000042.1:0-6131 GCA_045654225.1 Christensenellaceae bacterium
TTGAAGAATTTGAAAAGCGCATAAACCAAATAATATGCGTTTCCGCAACTCCCGCCGAGTACGAGTTAAAACTTGCCGATAACGTTGCCGAGCAGTTAATTAGACCTACGGGACTAGTTGACCCGCCCGTTGAAATTAGAAAAATCGACGGTCAAATCGATGATTTAGAAGGTGAAATTACAAAAGTTATTTCAACAAACGGCAGAGTTTTAGTTACTACTATGACTAAAAAGATGGCGGAGAGTTTAACCGAGTACTTAAAAGAAAGGCGTTTTAAAGTTCGCTATATGCATAGCGATATAGACACGCTTGAAAGAATTGACATTATAGAAGAACTCCGCACGGGCGAAATAGACGTTTTAGTTGGCATAAACTTGCTTAGAGAAGGTTTAGACATTCCCGAAGTTAAACTTGTTGCCATACTCGATGCCGACAAAGAAGGTTTTTTACGTAGCGACACTTCGCTTATTCAAACCATAGGTAGAACTGCGCGTAACGCCGAAGGTCGCGTTATAATGTATGCAGACGTTATTACGGGAAGTATGAAACGCGCGATTGACGAAACTAACCGCCGTAGAAAAGTTCAAACGGAGTATAACGAAAAACACGGCATAACGCCTAAAACTATTATAAAAAAGGTTAAAAATACTCTCGTTATCACTAAAAAGATAGATAAAACCAAGGATATTAAGTTAAAAGATATTCCGGAAGAAATTGAAAAGCTTAACGCGCTTATGAAAATAGCGTCAAAGAATTTAGACTTTGAAAAGTGTATTGAAATTAGAGACACTATTAGTGCGTTAAAGAAAAAATTAAGGAAAAACAATGCTTGATAAAATTATAATTAAAGGCGCAAAACAAAACAACTTAAAAGATTTAAACGTTGAAATTCCAAGAGATAAACTCGTAGTATTTACAGGGCTTTCCGGTAGTGGTAAGTCAACGCTCGCGTTCGACACTATTTTTGCCGAAGGTCAAAGGCGTTATATGGAAAGTTTATCAAGTTACGCGCGCCAATTTTTAGGTCAAATGGAAAAGCCGGACGTAGATAGCATAGAAGGGCTTTCTCCCGCAATTTCAATAGACCAAAAAACCACTTCAAACAATCCGCGTTCAACAGTTGGTACGGTTACGGAAATTTACGACTATTTAAGGCTTTTATTTGCAAAAATAGGCACTCCGCATTGTCCTAATTGCGGAAGTTTAATTGATAGGCAAAGCATTGACGAAATAGTTGATAAAGTTTTATCGTTTAAAGAGGGCTCTAAAATTTTAATTAACGCGCCCGTAGTTCGCGGTAAAAAGGGCGAGTTTGAAAAACTTATTTTAGGTTTTAAAAAGTCGGGCTACGTTAGAGTTGAAATAGACGGTAAAGTTCACGATTTAAGCGAGCAAATAAATTTAGAAAAAAACGTAAAACACTCAATAAGCGTAGTGGTTGATAGGCTTATTATTAAAAACGGTATTGAAAAACGCTTGACTGACAGTATTGAAAACGCCTTAAAACTTGCCGACGGGTTAGTGGTTATATCCGTTGACGGTCAAAACCACTTATATTCAACTAAATATTCTTGTCCAAGTTGCGGAACTTCTATGCCTGAAATCGAGCCAAGGTTATTTTCGTTTAACAACCCTTTCGGTGCTTGTGAAGAATGTAAAGGTTTAGGCTATAAAATGGCGATTGACGAAAGCCTAGTTTTAGGCGATACGTCTAAAAGTTTAGCGCAAGGCGCGCTTACTATAACGGGCTGGAATTTAGATACGGGACGTATGGCGCATATGTATTTTTCATCGCTTGCAAAATACTATAATTTTAGTATGGACACGCCTATAAAAGACTTGCCGAAAGACGTTTTAAACGTTTTGCTTTACGGTAACGGTGGTGAAAAGATACAAATGCAATATAGCACGCGCACTTTTAACGGTAGTTTTAGTTCTTCGTTCGAAGGCGTTATTCCTAACCTAGAAAGAAGATACCGCGAAACCACTAGCGACTATACTAAAAGCGAAATTGAAAAGTATATGTACACTATGCCTTGTAAACTTTGCGGTGGTAAAAGGCTTAAAAGGGAAGCGCTTGCAGTTACTATAAACGATAAAAATATAGACGACGTTTGTTCTTTAAGCGTTAGCGACGCGTACGATTTTATAGACGGTTTAACCTTAACCGAAACGCAAAGTTTTATTGCAAAGAGCATTGTAAAGGAAATTAAAGCAAGGCTCAACTTCTTAAAAGAAGTTGGTTTATCTTATTTAAATTTATCAAGGATGGCGGGCTCGCTTTCTGGTGGTGAAGCGCAAAGAATAAGGCTTGCTACTCAAATAGGTAGCGGTTTAACCGGCGTTTTATATATTTTAGACGAGCCTAGCATAGGTCTTCACCAACGCGACAACTGTAAACTTATAAACGCGCTTAAAAGACTTCGCGATTTAGGAAATACCTTAATAGTTGTCGAGCACGACGAAGATATGATGCGCGAAGCGGACTATATAGTAGATATAGGCAAGCGCGCTGGCGTTCACGGTGGCGAAGTGGTAGTTGCCGGTACGCTTGAAGACGTTGTTAATTGTGAAAATTCAATAACGGGCGATTATTTAAGCGGTAGGCGCAAAATAGAAATTCCGCCGTTTAGGGTAAAGCCGGACGGTAGGCTTTTAACGGTAAAAGGCGCTAAACAAAATAATTTAAAAAATATTGACGTTTCTTTTCCAGTTGGTTTAATTACTGCGGTAACGGGTGTGTCGGGCAGTGGTAAAAGTTCGCTCGTAAACGAAATTTTATACCCGGAGTGCGCGGTTAAGTTAAACGGTGCTAAAATGCGACTTGGAAACGCGGACGGTATTGAGGGTATAGAGCACTTTGACAACGTTATTGCAATAGACCAGTCGCCGATAGGTAGAACGCCAAGGTCTAACCCTGCAACTTATACGGGGGTATTTACGTTTATTCGTGAAATATTTGCGTCGAGTATGGACGCAAAAGAGCGTGGCTATACGGCTGGTCGTTTTAGTTTTAACGTTCAAGGCGGTAGGTGTGAACATTGTTCGGGCGACGGTATTATCACTATTTCAATGCACTTCTTGCCCGACGTTTACGTTCCTTGCGAAGTTTGTAAGGGAAAGAGATATAATAGAGAAACTCTTGCAGTAAAATATAAAGGTAAAGACATTTCCGACGTTTTAGATATGACCGTTGACGAAGCCGTTGACTTTTTCCAAAACGTACCGCGCGTATATAATAAGATTAAAAGGCTTAAAGACGTTGGTCTTGGCTATATTAAACTTGGTCAACCCGCTCCAACTCTTTCGGGCGGTGAAGCGCAAAGAGTTAAACTTGCAACGGAACTATCAAAGCGCTCAACGGGTAGAACTTTATATATTTTAGACGAGCCTACTACGGGCTTACACTCGTATGACGTTTCAAAACTTATAAACATACTTTACCAGCTCCGTAACCACGGCAATAGCGTTATAGTTATAGAGCATAATTTAGACGTAATTAACGTGGCGGACTATATAGTTGACCTTGGTTTAGAAGGTGGCGACGGTGGCGGTCAAATAGTTGCAGTTGGAACACCGGAAGAAATAAGTAAAAATAGCGAAAGTTATACAGGTCAGTTTTTAAATAAAATTTTAAATAAAGAAGGCACTTTATGATAAGAGATGAATTTAAAAAAATACGAGAAGAAGAAAAGTTGAGTGTAAAAGAAATATCTGGTATTCGCGAACTTGGAGAAAGGGCGTTTTACACTAGCAATTTGCCAAAAATAATTTCAACTATAAAAGGTCTTAACAGTTTGGCAATAACGTTTTTAGCGTTAGGCTCTATTATGACGTTAGTTTTTATTTGGTACGCCGTTTCGCTTGGTAAAATAGGTGGAAGCGTAGGCGCTTGGATAGCGTTTATTTCGCCTATAATAGCGTTTACTTATAGTATTTTATGGTTTACGGTTTTTAAGCGTATGCTCGTTAAAAAGCATAACCGATATAGCGCTAAAATAGCCGAAATTACAAAACGAGAAATGCAAAAACAACAAGCAATTTATAATAAATTACGTAAGGTAGAAAAATAATTATGGATTATAAAATAAGTTATAATAACTGGATATGCAACCCTTTACTTTCCGCGGAAGGTTACGAAGAATTAAACGGCATTAAAGAAAACGACGAAGAAATTAAATACCGCTTTTCAAAAGAATTAGAATTCGGCACGGCGGGTATGCGCGGAATATTAGGCTACGGCACTAATATGATGAACGTTTACGCGGTAAAAAGGGCAACGAAGGGTCTTGCGGAATATATAAAAAGCCTTGGTTATAAGGCTATGGAAAACGGCGTTGTAATTTCTTACGACACTCGCAAAAACAGTAGCCTTTTTGCAAGGGCGTGCGCGGGCGTACTTATTAAAAACGGCGTGCAAGTTAGGCTTTTTAAAGAGCCTAGCCCAGTTCCTATGCTTTCTTACGCTATACGATATTACGGTGCGGTAGCGGGAATTATGATAACTGCAAGCCATAATCCAAAAGAGTATAACGGCTATAAAGTTTACGGGCAAGACGGCGCTCAAATGTCAACCGACGCTACTCAAAAAGTGGTTGAATACATATCGCAAATCGAAGACTGGTTTTCTATTGATGAAACGCCTGTAAACGTATTTAAAAGTCAAAAATATTTATCTATTATAGGCAATTCGTTTTTAAAGAAATACGTTAAAACGGTTGCTAAATTGTCGCTTTCAAAAAAGGCGGTAAAAAAGCAAGGTAAAAAAATAAAGGTCGTTTATACTCCGCTTCACGGCACGGGATACGCGCCCGTAGTTGCGGTGCTTAAAAAGTTAGGCATTTCTTGCACTTTGGTTGAAAATCAAATTGAAAAAGACCCTAGTTTTAGCACGGTTGAAGTGCCTAATCCCGAAAACAAAGAAGCGCTTAATTTAGGCATAGAACTTGCAAACAAAATAAACGCGAATTTAGTTTTTGGAACTGACCCTGATTGTGATAGGTTAGGCGTTGCTATTAGAGACGATAGCGGTAATTTTATTTGCTTAACGGGTAATCAAACGGGCGTTCTTTTAACCGATTACGTTTTAAAGCGTTTACAAGAAGAGAAAAAACTTAAAAACAACGGCGTAGTTATAAAGAGTTTCGTTTCAACGGATATGGCAAAACTCGTATGTAGCGATTACGGCGTTGAAATTATGGACGTTCCCGTTGGTTTTAAATACATAGGCGAAAAAATAGCGGGCTTTGAAAATACTAAATCAAATTCTTTCTTATTCGGTTTTGAAGAAAGTTGCGGATATCTGCGCGGTACTCACTCGCGCGATAAAGACGCGGTTGTTGCAAGTATGCTCTTTGCGGAAATGGCTTGCTATTACGAGTTTTTAGGCGTAAGCATTTATAGCGTGCTTTGCGACCTTTATGAAAAATACGGTTACGTTTTAGATAAAACTTTTTCTATTGCGTATAGCGGTGCAAACGCTATGGCTAAAATGGAAAAAGCCGTTGAAAAATTAAGGGGTATGAAAGTTGAAGAGGTAGGCGGTTATAAAGTTCTTGCAACTAGGGATTATTTAAGCGGTGTTAGAACGCTTAATAACGGCTCTAAAACAGCGCTCGAATACAAAAACGTAAACTGCGTTTATTACGAACTTGAAGTTGGCGGATTCGTTTGCATAAGACCGAGCGGAACAGAGCCGAAACTTAAAATTTACTATTCCGTAAAAGGCAAAGATAAAAACTTGGCGTTAAAAGCGCTTGAAGTTTTATCAAAAAACTTTAACGAAATGGTAAAATAGATAATTTGAAAGGTGCTTAAAAGCGTGTTTAAAACGGCTTAAAAGCACCTTTTTTTTACGCTAAAAATCGAGCGAAAAAAAATTGAAAAATATTAAAAAAAATGCTAAAAAATGCTTGACTTAAAAATTCTAATATTGTATTATAGATAAGCGTTCGCAAAAAAACGGGCGCACTTAACTGTGGTTAAGTAAGGTAGATTGACAACTGCATAGAGAGTTAATATAGAGATATATTGACGAGAGTAGAAAATAATAAAGTACAGAAGGCAACAAAGAAACAAATATATTCTACAAGAATATAGAGGTTAATACGAATAGTATAAAATTTTTTTGT
>JAZOMW010000043.1:0-15399 GCA_045654225.1 Christensenellaceae bacterium
GATATATCCGAAAAAGGTTTATCTGCAAAGACTGTAAACGGCATTATATCCGTGCTTAAATCTTCTTTGCGCCGAGCAGTATTACTTGGCGTAACGGACAAAGAGTTTACAATGGCTATCGTGCGTCCTAAGGGGCGAGAAAAACAAGTAGATTGTTTTTCTAAAGAAGAGCAACGAAAAATCGAGCAATTTATCTTTGAAAAAAAGAAAAACAAATTGTTCGGTGTAGTGCTTTGTCTTTACACGGGCTTGCGTATTGGAGAACTTCTATCCCTTACGTGGGACGACGTGGATTTACAAAAAGGGATTATAACCGTTTCAAAATCTTGTCACGACAGTTGGATTAGCGGCAAATACGTTAAGGTAATCGACACACCAAAAACGGACTATTCAGAACGTGTTATTCCTTTACCCAAGCAACTGCTTTCACGATTAAGAGAGTATAAGAAATCGTCAAGCGGAAACTACGTTGTTTGTGGTGAACGCGTACACGGTGCGCAGGTTCGCTCTTATCAAAAGAGTTTTGAACTATTATTAAAACGTTTGAAATTACCGCATAAAGGCTTTCACTCTCTTCGTCATACGTTTGCAACGCGCGCTTTAGAGTGCGGAATGGATATTAAAACGCTATCGGAAATTTTAGGGCATAAAAACCCTACGATAACCTTAAAACGCTACGCCCATTCTATGCTTGAGCACAAAACGGAAATGATGAATAGGCTTGGAAAACTCCTATTATAAACGCGCTAAAAACATAAGAAAACGGCGAGATACTCTCTCGCCGTTTTCTACATAGAATAACATAATCTATGTAAATATTATAGTACTTTTTATTAATTTTATCAAGTGCTTTTATACGATAACGAAGAAATAAATTTCATAAAACAATTATTCTTATGTAAATACACATCTATTATCACATAGATTATGTTAATCAACGAACATGTCTTTATTATTTAATTCATTATAATATGGAGGCAAATATATATGCTGGATTTTACAAGAGGAATAATTAATAAGGAGAAAAACAATGGGATTATTTGATGTTATAAAATTTGACGGCGTTCCAAATAAAAAATGGATTATGTATAAATATCCAGGTAAAGAGTTTTTTGACAAATCAACTTTAATTGTTGGTGTAGGACAAGTAGCAATCGCTGTGCATGGTGGAAAAATAGAGCATATTTTCCAAAACGGAACTTATAAACTCTCGACTGAAAACTTTCCTTTTTTAAAAAGCTTAATAAAGGTTGTACATGGTGGAGATGTTCCGTACACGATGGAAATCTATTTCTTTAATACTACCATTGAACTAAAAAATGTCTGGGGTACGCAATCTCCTATTCAAATGATTGATCCAAAGTACAATATTAAGGTTAGAGTTAGAGCTAATGGACAATATGCTCTGCAAATTGCCGATTATCAAACTTTTTTCACAACTTTAATGGGCTCTAATGGAGATAACGTTTTATATGATTTTGATGATGTTACAAATTTATTTAGAGGCATTATTAATACTAAAGTTTCCGTCATCCTTGGTGAATATATAATAAAAAATAGAGTTAGTTTTTTAGATATATCAATATATTTAAATGAAATTTCTAAACAAGGCGAACTTACACTGCAAAATGAATTTGCACTTTATGGATTGAAGCTTGTTAACTTTTTATTTTCTTCTATTAATGTTCCTGAAGAGGATTTATCAAAGATAACCGAGTTTTTAAATAAGCGTGCAGAATTTGATATTATGGGCGACGACAGATATAGAATGTCGAGAAGTTTTGATATTTTGGAAAGGGCGGCGTCTAATGAAGGTGGCGCTGGAGCTATTGCTTCCGCGGGTGTTGGATTAGGTATGGGTTTAGGAATTGCACCGCTTATGGGACAAATGGCACAACAAACTACAATTAAGCCCACAAACGTTTGTTATCATTGTAAAAGAGAACTCCCACAAGATGCAATGTTTTGTCCTTTTTGTGGTTCAAAGAAAAATAGAACTTGTATTAACTGTAATAAAGAATTAACAAATGATGTGTTATTTTGTCCTTATTGCGGAACAAAGCAAGGCTAGTGAGGTGCGATATGAATAAAAAAACAGTTTTTTTTGTTGTAATTTCCTTAATTGTTTTGATATCTAGTGTGGTTTTGAGCTTTGTATTGAATGATTACATTGCAATTGTGGGAAACAATAATTTAATTTTATATATAATCGCCAAATCTTTATTTGCACTATTTCTAATAGGTACTGTGATTTTGTTTTTCACCAAAAAAGATAATGCAAATTATATAATACAATATGTTGCAACGCTTATTATTCAGTTTTTACCATTATTTATCAGGCTATTATCAAGTATAGAATGTGGGTTTTTAATTTCAATTATTATATTTTTTGTGAGCGTCTTAATCTATAGCTGTATAGTTTTTGGCTCGATAATTCTATCAAAAAAATCATTATTAGTAGATGAAAAATTAAAAGGAAAAGAAATCCCTATTAAAAAGGATTAAATAAAACAAAAGGAGAAAATTATGTCGACAAAAGAATGTCCAAATTGTGGAAATATGTTAAATGAAGGCCAGGCGTTTTGTCCTGCGTGTGGAACTCAAATTGAAGTAAAGGCTATTAAAGAAAAACAATATAATAAGGAATTGGAGTCCTTATTGTTTACAGTAGACTCACAAGCCGAAGCTAATTTAGCTAAAAATATTGGACCCGGAATTGGTGGTAGTATAGTTCATGGAAAATTAGTGAAATTAGAAGAAGCATATCTTGAAATTATTCAAAAATTTCCAACCGAACCAAAAGCATATATATCTTATGTGGATTATATGATTAAATTTCTAGAAAAATTTACTTCTTTAACAAACGCATTTGTGAGAACACAATATTTCATAAGCGATATGAAGCCTATAGTGGATAGATGCCGTAATTATCTTAATAAAGCAAAACAATTTGCCTCGGATAATGAAATAACTCAAATATTGCAACTAGATAGCCAACTTACACAAAAACTTGAATCGATAAACTTAAATACTAACATTAAAAAGCAACAAGAAAAAAATCAAAAATCGGCAAAAGCAGCTTACATTTTTTTAGGTATTTTGTTTGGTGGATTATTTTTATGCTATTTAATTGCAGAAATATTAGGAATTTAAGATATTGCAGGAAAATAAAAAATGAACATAATTTCACTTTGGAGTAAGGAGAATACCGGTAAAACTACAACTTTAACCTTGCTTTATAATATTTTAGCACAAGACACATCATTTTTAAATATTATTAAAACCCCAGAAGGGATTTGTGATTTTTATGCAATTTTTATTTACAAAGGAAAGAAAGTGGGACTTACTACTTATGGAGATAATAAAAAATGCTTAAAAAATAGTTTTGATGCTTTTATAGAAAATAAGTGCGATATAGTCATTTGTGCAAGCAGACGAAGAAGAACAAAAGCTGGCTCTGTAAAGTTTATTGAAGAATTATCTAAAGATATTACCTGGATAGAACAACCTGATATTTCGGATTTAAAAAAAGTCCACATTCGTAAATTTAAGAAAAATAGTAACTTGATAAATAATTTAATGGTCAATTATTTATTAAGAAACTTGGATGATGCAATTTTATATTGTTAAGTATCTTTTGCACTAGCTTTTTTATAAAAGAATATAATATAACTTTTCACGATAAAAGAAATTGCTCTTTTAAGCAAAAATAACCTTGTAAAACGGCGGATAAAAAAATCTGCCGTTTTTAATATCTATTTTTTATAAATATACCCATATCGTATTGACATTTGAAAACTTTTAAGTTCAAATTAAAAATGCCTTGGGGCACCAAAAAAAGCAATCCTTTTTTAAGGGTTGCTTTTTTTGCATAGTGCGGATTGAGCGGAGGCGAAACAAATTTTTTATAAAACATTTTAAACGTTTTTACTTTATTTACACTCTCTTGTAAATTTTACTTGTTAAAATTCTAAAACTGTTCTATAATTAAAATATGAAAAAACTTGTTATAGCCTCTAACAATAAAGGCAAATTAAAAGAAATTGAACAAATTTTTGGCAAATTTTACGAAGTTATTCCTATGGCAAAACTTGGGTTTAACGAAGAAATTGAAGAAACGGGCACTACCTTTTTTGAAAACGCTTTAATTAAGGCAAAAACGGTTTCTAACGCCCTAAAAGCAGATGCTTTGGCAGACGATAGCGGGCTTTTAGTTGACGCGCTTAACGGCGAACCCGGCGTTTATAGCGCAAGATACGCGGGCGAACACGGAAACGACGAGTTAAACCGCAAAACGTTACTTAAAAATTTAGAAGGCGTTGAAAACAGAGGTGCAAAATTCGCCTCTTCCGTAGTTTTATATAAAACGGACGGAACTTTTGAGCAAGGCTACGGCGAAACGCACGGTACTATTTTATATAAAGAAGACGGCGAAAACGGTTTTGGCTACGACAGTTTGTTTTTTAGCAAAGATTTAAACAAGAGTTTTGGCGTTGCAAGTAGCGAAGAAAAGAACGCCGTTAGCCATAGATACCGCGCACTTATCGACCTTTATAGTAAAATAGAAAAATGAAAGAAATTTTAACCGTATTTTCAGATAGCCACGGCGAAATAGACGCGCTCAATAAACTTCGCCCTGCCTTTTTAAAAAGCAATAAAATAGTTTTTTTAGGCGACGGCAGATACGACCTTAACGTACTTAAAGGCGATTTTTCTAATAAACTTTACGCGGTTGACGGCAACTGCGACGGTTACGGTTTTAGCCCTGAACTTATTTTTAGCGTTGGTAACTTTAAAATTTTAGCCGTTCACGGTCATAGGTTTTACGTTAAAGAAGGGCTTGATAGTTTAATAAATTACGCAAAAGAGCAAAAGTGTAACGTGGTTTTATTTGGGCATACTCATATTCCTATTATAACTGAACTGCACGGAGTTAAACTTATTAACCCTGGAACTTTAAGTAGGCACGGCAAAAAAAGAACTTATATAACTATTGAAATTGATAACGATAAGTTTGACGCTAAAATAGAAGAACTCCATTAAAGTTAAGTTATAAAGCAAAATTTTAGTTTAAATCTTTATTTTTTAGGCGCGCAATAAAAAAATAAGACAATAAAATAAAAAAAATTACAAAACACCGCTAAATTTGATTGACAATAACTCGCCGTTTTGCTATAATCATTTGGCATTGTGAAAGAAGTGCGGGTGTAGTTCAATGGTAGAACACCAGCCTTCCAAGCTGGTTGCGTGGGTCCGATTCCCATCACCCGCTCCAATCACTTCCGAAAGTGAGTCGCCATTGGTCCGATACTAGACACATTTGCGCCAGTAGCTCAGCTGGATAGAGCACCGCCCTTCTAAGGCGGGTGTCAGGGGTTCGAGTCCCTTCTGGCGCGCCATTATGGCGAGAGTAGCTCAATTGGTTAGAGCGCCAGATTGTGGTCCTGGAGGTCGTGGGTTCGATTCCCATCTCTCGCCCCATATAAAAAAAGGCGATGGGGTGTCGCCAAGCGGTAAGGCACCGGATTTTGATTCCGGTATTCGTAGGTTCAAATCCTGCCACCCCAGCCAAATTAAATTTAATATGATCCACTAGCTCAGGCGGTAGAGCACTTGACTTTTAATCAAGTTGTCCGGAGTTCGAATCTCCGGTGGATCACCACATTTTTACGGGGCTTTTCAGTCCCGTAAAAATATATGCGCCTTTAGCTCAGTTGGTAGAGCAACTGACTCTTAATCAGTGGGTCTTGGGTTCGAGTCCCCAAAGGCGCACCATAAAGCAGTATCTTGCGATACTGCTTTTACTTTTTATTAGATGGGGACTCGAACTGCGTTCGGCCCTTAGCAGGGCGCATACCCCTCGTCAACCTTGTTGACACTCCCCTTATCAAGGGGAATTGCCCCAAAGGCGCACCATAAAGCAGTATCTTGCGATACTGCTTTTACTTTTTATTAGATGGGGACTCGAACTACGTTCGGCCCTTAGCAGGGCGCATACCCCTCGTCAACCTTGTTGACACTCCCCTTATCAAGGGGAATTACCCCAAAGGCGCACCATAAAGCAGTATCTTGCGATACTGCTTTTACTTTTTATTAGATGGGGACTCGAACTACGCTTGGCCAAAACCTATATATTTTTCACTAAAAAACACTTGGCGGTTGCCAAGTGTTTTATTGTTATATTTTAAATACTTTTTTTGCGTTTTCGCTAAAAATCAATTTGTAGTCTTGTTCGATTAAACCAAGTGAAAGTAGCCTTTCAATTTCGGTTTTTGCGCTCCACATAGGATAGTCAGTTGCAAACAATACCTTATTTGCGCCGTATTCTTTAATAATTTTAATTATTTGTTCATCGTTTAAGTAATGAAAACTTGAAGAACAGTCAACGTAAAAATTATCAAAATTTGCGTAGTGTTTCGGCGCTTCCTCCCAAATAGACCAACCGCCGAAATGCGCGCCTATAACGGTTAAATTTTTAAACTCTTTTAATATAGGAACTAACCTATTAGGGTTAGAGTTATCAAAGCGGTTATCGCCCGTGTGCATAAGAATAGGCACGTTTAAACTCTCACAAATTTCGTACGCCTTTTTATATCCGCTATTATCTACGGGCGTTTCTTGAATGTCCGGGTGAATTTTAATACCCTTTAAGCCAAGGTCTAAAAGATGTAAAATATCGCCTTTCATATCTTCGCTTTCAGGGTGAATTGTGCCTAAACCTATGAGTTTGCCATCGGCTTTTTCAACTTCGCCTTTAATAAATTCGTTAATTTTTCTAACTTGCTTTTTAGTTGTTGCAACCGATTGCACTAAAAACTTATCTATGCCCGCGTTTTTGCCACTTTCAATTAAGTGCTCTGCAACGCCTTTTTCAGTTGAATGCTCGCTATAAAACTCGTCCGTATGGTGAATTGCAAGCAACGCAATTTTACTTGGGTATATATGACAGTGTGCGTCAATTGCGTAGTATTTATTGTCTATCATTTAAGCCACCGTTTTATGCCTTTTTAATTCCTAACATATCTATTGATTGTTCACGCATTTTGTATTTTAAAATTTTGCCCGCGGCGTTCATAGGAAACTCATCAACGAATACGAAGTATTTAGGAACTTTATGCCTTGCAATAGAAGCGTTTCCGTACTCTTTCATTTCGTTTACGTCCGCCGTTTCGCCTTTGTGAAGTATTATCCAAGCGCAACATTCTTCACCGTATTTTTCATCTGGAACGCCAACAACTAGAATATGGCGAACTTTTGGATTTGTTAAGTAAAACTCTTCAATTTCACGCGGGTAAAGGTTTTCGCCACCGCGAATAATCATATCTTTAAGCCTACCCGTAACCTTATAATAGCCGTCGGCAGTTCTCATACAAATATCGCCCGAGTGAAGCCAACCGTCTTTATCGATTGCTTGCGCGGTTGCTTCCGGCATTTTATAATAGCCTTTCATAATATTAAAGCCACGCGCAACGAATTCACCGCTAACGCCGTCGGGAACTTCTAAACCCGTTTCAGGGTCGATAATTTTACACTCGATACCAGGGAAAGCGCTACCAACGGTTTCTACTCTATGGTCAAGGTCTTCGTTTACTTCGCCCATAGTACAACCAGGTGACGCTTCCGTTTGACCGTAAACGGAAATAATTTCGCGCATGTTCATTTCTACGGACGCTCTACGCATTAAGTCGGCAGGACAGTTTGCGCCCGCCATAATACCCGTACGCATATAAGAAAAGTCCGTTTTTGCAAAGTCAGGATGGTTGAACATTGCTATAAACATTGTTGGAACGCCGTTAAAGCAAGTAATGCGCTCGTCGTTTACGCACGCAAGCGACGATTTTGGCGAAAAGTACGGAATAGGACAAAGCGTACCGCCGTGCGTCATCATAGACGTCATTGACAAAACCATACCAAAACAATGAAACATAGGAACTTGTATCATCATGCGGTCGGCAGTAGATAAATCCATTCTATCGCCTATCGTTTTACCGTTGTTTACGATATTGCGGTGCGTAAGCATAACGCCCTTTGGAAAGCCCGTAGTACCCGACGTATATTGCATGTTACATACGTCGTCCGGTTTAACAAGCGAAGCACGCCTTTTAACTTCTTCATAAGGAATAAGCGTTGAGCGTGAAAGCATTTGCTCCCAAGTAAGCGCACCGTCCATAGTAAAGCCAACTGACACTACGTTACGCAAGAAAGGCAAGTTTTTAGAATATAACGGCTTGCCCGCTTCAAGCGTTTTAAGTTCAGGGCAAAGTTCTTCTATAATTTCCTTATAATTTATGTCTTTACAATACTCTATCATAACAAGAGTATGAGTGTCAGACTGTTTTAACAAATATTCAATTTCGTGAATTTTATAAGCCGTGTTTACGGTTACTAATACCGCGCCTATTTTGGTAGTTGCCCAAAAAGTAATATACCACTCGGGAACGTTGGTTGCCCAAACGGCAACGTGGTCGCCTTGCTTTACACCAAGCGAAATAAGCGCCGCGGCACACTCGTCAACGTCACGGCGGAATTGCTCGTACGTTCTAGTGTAGTCAAGCGTTGGAAATTTAAAAGCGTACTGGTCGGGGTAGTTTTTTACCATAGTATCTAACACGCCCGAGAAAGTTTCATCTATAACCTCGTACTTTTTCCAAACGAAAGTGCCCGTTTTATCTCTATTAAAATACTCGCCCGTAAAAGATTTCTTTTCGCGGTTGAGCGAAGATATATAACCCGCAAAATGCGTTAAAACGATGTCTGCATCGTTGATTTCGTCGTTCCAAGCACAAACTATAAACCCGTCGTAATTAAGTGAAGAAAGGGCGTTTAAAACCTTTTCAACGTCCAAGTCGCCTTCGCCTATTAAAACGGTTTTATCGCCTTTCATATCGCCAAGGCGAACGTATTTAATATAAGCGCCAAGCGTTTTAATGGTAGATTCCGCGCTTTCTTTCGCGCCAAAATAAGTGCCCCTAACGTTCCACGACGCGCCTATCACCGCCGATGAAAAATAGTTGATAATTTCTAAAACGTTTTCGGTGTTTGCAAGGTAGCCTACCGTTTCAAATAAGATATTAACGCCTAACTTTTCAGCAAGGCTAATTGCCTTACTAAACTTTTCGTTTAACACTTCAAACGCAACCTTTTGGTTTAAATAAACTATTACGTTATAAATTCCCGCCATTGACGCCATTTCAACGTATTTTATAACCATATCGGGCGTTGTTTCTTCGCTTTCAATAGAATTTGGCATACGAAGCGCCGTAACGGAAAGGTTTCTATTTACGAGTTTACGCTTACTGTCCGCAACTTTATCACTCCTTAAAATACTGTCGTGATATTCTACTCTTTCCTTAATTGCGTCGTATATTTCAAAACCTTCAAACCCGTATTCGTAAGCAAAGCGACAAACGTCAATAAACGATTGACGGCTTACGTTTTTGGTTGAAAATGCAATTTTCATATTACGCCTCCTCGGCTACTATTTTGTTAAGCGCGTTTACGTACGCTCTAATACTTGCACCTATAATGTCGGTTGAAGTGCCGTTACCCGAATAAAGTTTACCATTATTGCGAAGTTTTACGAGTGCAGAGCCTAACGCCTCTTTTCCTTCCGTAACCGCTTGAACTTGGAAATCGTCAAGTTCGTAATGGTGGCCTATACATTGTTCGATAGCCCTAAACGCACTATCGATAGGGCCGTCACCCGAACTTACGCCTAAAATAACTTCGCCGTTGCGTTTAAGCGTTACTTGCGCTATTGCAGAAGATACGTTGCTACTCGTTGTAGTGTAACTTTCAAAGTGATACGTTGACGGCGCTTGCATAGCGTTACTTGCAATAAGCGCTTCAAATTCTTTTGCGCCAACCGCTCCCCTTTTTTGACATACCGCTACGAGCGCGCTATGAACTTTGCCCGCATCGCACTCGGTAAGGTCGTAGCCAAGTGCTACGGCGCTATTTATAACGTCTTTTAAAGAAGAGTCGCTATCAAGTAAAATGTTGTTTTTATCGCTAACGATTGACGGCTCAATTTCTTTATGATTGATTTTTGAAAGCATTTCGCCAACGCTTGCGTGAATTTTAGTGTTGTTAAGGCTAATTTTTGCTTTAATCGTTGAAGCGCAAACGTTAAGAGCGTCGCTAATTTTACCCGCAATTAAAACGTCTTTACCAACCATTGCGCATTTTAAGCCGTCAACGCCTTGGTTAATTGCCGAGAACGCCGAAGCAACGCCCATGCTAATGCGGTCGCTAACTTGAACGTAAACGGGAACGCTTACCGCTTCTTTTACGGCTTTAACCATAGCGCCGATTTGCTCTGGCGTGCTTTCGCCGGCGGTATCGCAAACGTTTATTAAAGTTGCGCCTTGCTCCTTAGCAACTTTAACGGCGTTTATTAAAAAGTCGATATCCGCGCGCGTAGCGTCAAGAGCAGAAAACTCTACGTCGCTAACGTAAGACTTTGCTTCCTTTATAAGTTCAACTATTTTTTCAAGCATTTTTTCTTGCTTAACGTGGTAAGTATATTCCATTTGAATAGTTGAAACGGGAAGTTCAATTTGAAGGCGCGGTTTTTTAGCGTATTTAATACATTCCCAAGCCGTTTTAACGTCTTCTTTTACAAAACCTACGGGAATAGCCAAAACTGCGTTTTGAACGTTTTGAGAAATAGTTTTATAAACGATAGCGTCTTCACGACTGTTTTTAACGGCAGGAAGTTCAATAACGTCCGCTCCAAGTAGACTTGCGCTTGTTGCAATAGCCGATTTTTCACGGAATAATAGAGAAACCGAGCGTTCCTCTGCAAGTTTTTTAAGCGTAACGTCCGCTATTTCAATTTTTCTCATTTTGATATCTCCTTTTTTAAACAATTATTTTAATGCGGTTTGTAAAAAAAAACGCCTTAAAGCCTTATGGCTTCAAGGACGAAAAATTCCGCGGTACCACCTTGATACTGTATAAAACACAGCGCTTTATAGACTCTAACAAGCCCTTTGCCTTGATAACGGAGCAATAACCGTAGATTCTTACTGTTAGTTCGGAAACTCTGCTCGGGAGTGAGACTTTGCTTAATTTTGCATATTGACTTGCATCAACCGCCAACTTTCTAAAATGCAAGGTAAAAAGCAAATAATTCCTTCAACGCATTTAATAAGATAAATTTAACACTATTTACCCTATTTGTCAAACGAAATTTACCGTTTTTTGCATTTTTTTTGTAAAATGAGCAAAAACGCGGAAAATACTTTCCGCGTTTTAATTATTATATATAAATTATAATGCCGTAATTTTTTAAAGCGTTAGATTCGGTATTAGGCAAGGCTCGCATTTAAAAAAGGGTGAAATAAACCTTTTTGGTTATTGAAGTCTTTTTTAAATGCAGAAACGCAGTATAACGTAGCAAATAACGACTTAAATAAGTTTTTCTATCCAGCCAAACTTATCTTCAACCTTACCCCATTGAATACCGGTTAAGGTGTCGTAAAGGCGTTGAGTTAATGAACCGATTTTGCCGTTGTTTATTGAGTATTTTTTGCCTTTGTAAGCAAGTTCACCGATAGGTGAAACTACGGCAGCGGTACCACAGCCCCACGCTTCTTCCAATGTGCCGTTTTCAAGCGCGGAAATAAGTTCGTCAACGCTTAAAAGCCTTTCTTCAACTTCTACGTTTTCGCTCTTTAAAAGTTCAATAATCGACTTTCTAGTAATACCAGGGAGAATTGAGCCAACGAGTTTTGGCGTTACTACTTTACCGTTAATTTTAAACATAACGTTCATTGCACCAACTTCTTCTATGTACTTTCTTTCAACGCCGTCAAGCCATAAAACTTGTGAGTAGCCTTTTTCTTCGGCGCGTTGACCCGCTCTATTACTTGCGGCGTAGTTACCACCGCATTTTGCTTCACCCGTACCACCGCGAACGGCTCTAACGTCTTCGTCTTCAATCATAATTTTTACAGGGTTAATGCCTTCTTTATAGTAACTGCCAACAGGTGAAGTTATTATAACGAAAGTTGCGTTTTTAACGGCGTGAACGCCCAAAGTTTCGTCGTTACCGAACATAAACGGACGAATATAGAGTGAAGTGCCTTCTTTACTTGGCACCCAGTCTTCTTCAACTTTTATAAAAGTTTTTAACGCTTCTAACGTTTCTTCTTCCGGAAGCGTAGGAAGACACATACGCATTGCCGAACGATTAAGCCTTTTAATGTTTTCAAGAGGTCTAAAAAGTTGAACGCTACCGTCTTTCGTTCTATACGCTTTTAAGCCTTCAAAAATTTCGCTACCGTAGTGAAGTACGGTTGACGCAGGGTGAATAGCAAGCCTTTGGAAAGGTACTATACGCGCGTTTTGCCAAGCGCCGTTAACGTAGTCCATAATAAACATATGGTCTGTAAAAACTTTGCCAAAACCTAACGTTGAAGCGTCAGGTAAAGTGCCTTTATTAGTAGTTTTCGTTATTTTAATTTCCATAACCGTTCTCCTTAATAGTTTTTACCTATTTTTAATGCGTTTAAGTTTACTTCAAGCATATCAGCGTGTTTACTAGATATAACTTTTTTAAGCGCGTTTACAACGCCTTCTTCACTGTTAAACTCGCCCGTTTCCTTTAAAACTTTACCCATAATAATCATATTTGCAAGTTTAGGCATTTTGTTTTCCGAAGCAAGCGCCGTTGCGGGAATATAATAAACGTCAACGTCCGTTCTTAAAACTTTTCTATCAACTAAACTTGAATCTACGAAAATTTTTCCGCCCGCGGTAACGCTATTTTCGTATGCGTCAAGCGAAGGAAGATTCATTGCTATTAAAACGTTTGGATTGCTAACTATTGGCGAGCCGATATCGTCGTTACTAACTATTACGCTACAATTTGCCGTGCCACCACGCATTTCAGGGCCGTAGGACGGAAGCCAACTAACGTTTTTTCCGTCGGTTAAACCTTTATACGCTAAAACCTTACCCGAAAAAAGTATGCCTTGACCGCCAAAGCCTGCAAATAAATAATTCGTTGTACTCATAATTATTTACCCTCCGTATTAGACCTATCTTTATAAACGCCGAGTGGATAATATGGAATCATTTTTTCATCTACCCATTTAAGCGCGTCTTGCGGAGTTAAGCCCCAGTTCGTTGGACAAGTAGAAATAACTTCAACGAGTGAAAAACCTTTTCCGTTTACTTGGTTTTCAAAGGCTTTTTTAATAGCCTTTTTAGCGTTTTTAACGTTTTTAACGTTATTTACGGCAACTCTCGTAATATATTCAGGTCCGTCAAGTTGAGAAAGCATTTCACAAACTTTAACCGGGTAACCGCAATCTTCAACCTTTCTACCGTAAGGCGAAGTTTGAGTTATTTGACCAGGGAGTGACGTTGGCGCCATTTGACCGCCCGTCATACCGTAAATTGCGTTGTTTATAAATATAATAGTTATATTTTCGTTTCTTGCGGCGGAGTGTACGGTTTCTGCCATACCGATTGACGCTAGGTCTCCGTCGCCTTGATAAGTGAAAACTATGTTTTCAGGAAGCGCGCGCTTAACGCCCGTTGCTACCGCTGGTGCTCTACCGTGCGCCGCTTCTATCATATCGCAGTTAAAATAATCGTAAGCCATAACCGCGCAACCAACCGGTGCTACGCCTACCGTTCTACCTTCGATTTGAAGTTCATCGATAACTTCTGCAACAAGGCGGTGAACTATGCCGTGCGTACAGCCTGGACAGTAGTGAAGCGGAACGTCTCTTAATGCGTTTGGTTTATCAAATACTACCATTATGCGTTTACCTCCTTGTTAGCGTTTAAAATAGCGTTTAAAACTTGCTCTGGCGAAACAATCATACCGCCCGTGCGGTTACATAAAGTTACGGGAACTTTGCACTCTACCGCTAACTTTACGTCTTCAATCATTTGACCCATTGAAAGTTCAACTGAAATAATTTGTTTTGCTTTACCTACTACTTTTTGGTAGGCTTTTTTAGGGAAAGGCCAAAGTGTAATAGGTCTAATTAAACCTACTTTTACGCCTTGCGCTCTTGCCATATTTACCGCGTTTTTAGCAACTCTTGACGCAATGCCGAAAGCGGTTACTACAATTTCCGCGTCTTCGGTTAAATATTCTTCGTACATTGCTTCACTCTCTTCAATTTGCTTATATCTTTCAAACCTTTCAAAGTTCGTTTGCTCTAATTTTTCAGGCTTTAAGTAAAGCGAATTTACTACGTTGTGTTCCCTTTGCATTTTAGTGCCCGTAGTTGCCCAAGGTTTAGCGTAAGGCTCGCCTATTTCATAGTCAAGCGAAACGGGTTCCATCATTTGACCGAGAGTTCCGTCGGCTAAAATCATAGAAGTCATACGATATTTATCGGCAAGGTCAAAACCTTTAACGGTTAAGTCCGCCATTTCTTGAACTGATGCGGGAGCGAAAACGAGCATGTGGAAATCGCCGTGAGCACCGCCTTTCGTTGCTTGGAAATAGTCGCTTTGAGAAGGTTGAATACCGCCAAGGCCAGGACCACCGCGTTGTACGTTTACTATGAGTGCAGGAAGGTCTGCACCGGCAAGGTATGAAAGACCTTCGCCTTTAAGCGAAATTCCTGGGCTTGAAGAAGAAGTCATAACTCTTTTACCCGTAGAAGATACGCCGTAAACCATATTTATAGCCGAAATTTCACTTTCCGCTTGTAAAAACACACCGCCTACCTTTGGCATTCTTTTTGCCATATACGCGGCAATTTCAGTTTGTGGCGTTATAGGATAACCAAAATAGTGTTTGCAACCTGCAATTATAGCGGCTTCCGCTATTGCTTCGTTACCTTTCATTAAAACTTTGTCTGCCATAATATCACCTTTCTACCTTTATAATACAATCTGGACACATAGTCGCGCAAAAACCGCACGCTATGCACGCTTCGGGCTTAACCGCTTCAACGGGATGATGCCCTTTGCTATTTATTACGTTTTGCGAAAGCGCAAGTACGCCTTTTGGGCATACGTCAACGCATAATCCGCAACCTTTGCATTTTTCACTTTTAAAACTTAAAGATGCCATATAAAGTTCTCCTTTATAATTTTTTTTGTAACGTTAAACTGTATAAGTTGTCAATTTTATTTTTTAAACCGTTATATAAACCACTTTCAACGGTTGTTAAAACGACTTTTAAATTTGCTTCTTTTGCAATGTCATTAGCATATTCAACGGAATTTAAAACGTCTTGCTCGGTAGTTTCTAAACCTAAATTAGAGTTGTTTATTATTCCCGTAAACTTCATTTTGCAAGCAAATTCAATTTCACGCATAACTTCAATAGTGCTTTTACTATCGCTAGTAAGCGGTCTAAATTTGTTTACGACGTAATACATATCGTAATTATTTTCTTCTTTTATTTTAGGCGCTAACCTA
>JAZOMW010000044.1:0-22225 GCA_045654225.1 Christensenellaceae bacterium
CGGTGACGATAGCGTTGAGGTCCCACCTGTTCTCATTCCGAACACAGAAGTTAAGCTCAATTGCGCTAAAAGTACTTGGCTGGACACGGCCCGGGAGGATAGGGAGTTGCCGCATTTCATTATTCCTCGTTAGCTCAGCGGTAGAGCAATCGGCTGTTAACCGATGGGTCGCAAGGTCAAATCTTGCACGGGGAGCCAAAAAAGACTTACGAAAGTAAGTCTTTTTTATACAATTCGATAGATTTGGTATGTAATTACGCGTTAGCGTGTATGGCATTACAACGTAGTTGTGCATTATATCGGTTTGTTTAGATACGGTTTTTTAAAAAGGATAGCCGAGATGCTAATATCGGTTTTGGGGTAACGACCTATTTATATCTAAAACCGTTAGGTTCGCCCTTAAAGTTTAACACAGTTAGCGCCGTTTGGAAGTTTGATGCGCTTATAAAATAACTGAGCCTTTGGTCGTCATAAATTAGGGAATATGCCACGAAAGTGTCATAGGTCGGCGGTAATTTTGCTTGTTAGCATTTGCAAAATTATGTCATAAAGTTAACGCGCGCAGAAGGAACTTCCCCAAAAAAATTTAAAGCAGTCGGTTAATTCCTACTGCTTTTTTGTTTACGTTAAAAACCCAGATAAAAACGTTGCGATTTATAAATGTTTTTTCTTAACATATAGGATATGAACTAACGACGTTGATTTTGTTAAGTAAAAAAATATTATTAAAATGAATTTCTATATATAATTTAAACACAAATTAAGCAAAAAAACATAAAATATCATAAAATAACATTAAAAAACATTTGACAATTTATTGTTTTGCATATATAATATAGGCAAGGAGGCTGAAATGGAGTATAACGAACTAATTTTAGATATGCTTAATCGCATTGTAAAACTTGAAAAAGAAGTAGAGCTTTTGAAAAAGGAAAAAACTTCAAGTGAAGTGATTTCAAAAGAAACGTTTGTTGAAGAACGCCCCGTACAACGAGATAAAACGAGATATATGTTTAACGGTAACGTGTATTTGAAAAATAAACTTGTTTTAGCCGTTATTAAAGATTACGTTTCAAAAAATCAAGCAATAACTTGTAATGAGTTAAAAACGGTTTTTGATAAATCATTGCAAGGCTCTATCGGTGTTGTGGAATATGAAAATATTGCAATGCAACGAAAAGATTATCAAGTTAGGTTTTTTGCAAAAGAAGATGAGATTTTGCAATTGATTGATGGAAATATGTTAGTGTGTTCACAATGGGGGATTTTGAATATATCCAATTTTATTAAAAGAGCAGAACAACTAGGATATGAAATTGAACAAATCGTAAGAGAATAAAATTTTAAGGAGTATATTTATGACAAATGCAGAGTTTTTAAATGACAATTTTGGGACAAATTATAAGGCGTGGATGAAATGCAGGTGGACTTTTTCAAGCGATTTAAAAGTTTGGATGATTGAATTAGATGGTAAAGAACGTAGAGGCTGGGTAAACACAATAGTTGGAGATAAAGTTTTTGAGGAATATGTAGGATTAGAGGAAGAAAAGTTAAAAGAACACAAGAGTTTTGAAGAAAACTATCGTCTTATAGTTGACAAATCACAAAACTATAAAATTTTGGGCGGATATAAATATAATAGATTAAATAGCAATATGTCAAAGTATCGTATTTGGGAAAAGGTTGCCATTTCATTAGAAGAGTTTTTGCAAAAATAAAGAGCTTAAATGAGTGACGACGATAAATTTGGCGTTTGTGGGTGGTTTATTAATTAAATGGACAAAGTAGGTGAGTTGCAAAGATGATTAAAGTAGGAGTTTTTTGGGTGTCGGCTCTTTTAGATATTGATATTATATTTGACGTTGAAGAATATTCCGACGATTATCAATCCATAGACATGTTACTAACTTACAGTAAGCAACATAAAGACGTTTGGGAAAGGCTTTCAAAAGAGCAATGTGGTGGTAAATACAGCGCATATAAATTTGACACACTACCGCGTGGTAGGGTATGGTATGATTTAGAAGAAAAATCCTATAAAATAGTTGTTTATCGTGGAAGTAAGGAATTTGTTAATACGGTTGGTCTTAAAATAAAGGAATTGTTTGGTATAAACGAAGCCGAAATAACAAAAGATTATATGGAAAAATAACAGATGTTTCATACGCAAAAGCTACAAAAGACTTGTTTTTACAAGTCTTTTTTTGTGCTAAATTTTAAGTAAAGTTATTTTTTTATTGCAAACGGCGCTTAATAGTTGTATAATTTAGTTAAACTAAATTCTAGGTTAAAAAATATGAAAATAATTGATTTATTAACAAAAGAAAAATTAACCCTTTCGTTTGAAGTTTTTCCGCCTAAAACGGAAAGTAATTTTGAAAGCGTAAAGCGCGCAACGGAAGAAATTGCAAAACTTAAACCTGCGTTTATGAGCGTAACTTACGGCGCGGGCGGAGGAACTAGCACATACACGCTTGATATTGCAAAAAACATATTAAAAGAATACGGCGTGCCAACGCTTGCGCACTTAACTTGCGTTTCTTCAACCAAGCAAACGGTTAAGGAAAAGATAGAGGGCATTAAAAATTCGGGTATTAAAAACGTTATGGCGCTTCGTGGCGATATTCCAAAAGAACTTGAAAACGAAGATAGAAGCGGTTGGCATTATAAACACGCCGTTGATTTAATTAGAGAACTCAAAGAATCAAACCCCGAATTTTGCATAGGTGGTGCGTGTTATCCTGAAATTCATCCGGAAAGCGCTAACCAAAACGAAGATATTAAATATTTAAAGGAAAAGGTTGACGCTGGTTGCGATTTTTTAACCACGCAAATGTTTTTTGATAATAACCTTTTATATAACTTTTTATATAAAATTCGCGAGGCGGGCATTACCGTTCCCGTTATGCCGGGCATTATGCCTATAACTAACGCTAAACAAGTAGAGCGCGCAATTAAACTTTCGGGCTCGTTTATACCGCAACGCTTTAAAAGTTTGGTTGACAAGTTTGGCGAAAGCCCTAGCGCTATGAAACAAGCGGGTATTATTTACGCTACCGACCAAATAATCGACCTTTTTGCAAACGGCGTAAAAAACGTTCACGTTTATTCTATGAACAAGCCTGACGTTGCCGAAAAAATACTTTCAAATTTATCTAATATTTTAAACTAATATGGCTTATCCCGTTTACGTTAAAAACTATTCCGCGCCTAAAATAAACAAAAAAGAAATTTTGCGTTATGCTGGCGTAAAGGAAGATATAACTGAAATAAATTCGCTTATAGACGAGTGTATTTTAGAATTAGATGGCTACCTTACCTATAAAGTGTGTTATAGCGAGTTTCCTATAAAAGTTGAAGGCGATAATATTGACCTTACTTTTACGAGCGTAAAAAGTAAAAACTTGGCAACAAACTTAAAGGGCTGTAACTATGCCGTAGTATTCGTGGCAACGGTTGGCATAGGTATTGATAGGCTAATTTTAAAGTATAGCGCAATTTCTCAAACGAAAGCGCTTATTTTTCAAGCCATAGGTACGGAGCGAATAGAAAGCCTTTGCAATTTATTTAGTGAAGAAATTGCTAATTGTTACAAGGCTGTAAAGCCAAGGTTTTCCGCAGGTTACGGCGACTTACCGCTTCAAATTCAAACCGATATTTTTAATGCGCTTAATTGCAGTAAAAACATAGGCGTAACGCTTAACGACAGCTTACTTATGAGCCCGTCAAAATCAGTTACCGCTATAATAGGCGTTGTAAAATAAAAAAGCGTAAAGCGCTTGTATAGGCTAAAAAAATCTACTAAAAGTTTAGGAAATAATATGAAAATTAGAGATTATTTAAGAGAAAACTTAATAATTTTAGACGGCGGACTTGGCACGCTTTTGCAAGAAAAAGGGCTTAAAGCGGGCGAATATCCGGAGAGATGGAATATAACTAACGGTCAAGTTATAACTGATATACACAAGGCTTATTACGACGCGGGCAGTAACGTTATAAGCACTAACACTTTTGGTGCAAACTCGCTTAAATTTAGTGATAGCGAACTTGAACTAATTATAAAGTCTGCCGTTGAAAACGCTAAAAAGGCAAGGGAGCAAAGTGCGGGAGCGCAACCTAAATGGATTGCGTTAGACGTAGGTCCTACGGGTAAAATGTTAAAGCCTTACGGCGACCTTGACTTTGAAGACGCCGTTAGCGTATTTTCTAAAACCGTAAAACTTGGCGTTAAATACGGCGTTGATTTAGTATTTATTGAAACTATGAACGACAGTTACGAAACGAAAGCCGCCGTTTTAGCCGTTAAGGAAAATTGCGATTTACCCGTTTTCGTTTCTAACGCTTACGGGGAAGACGGTGTTTTAATGACGGGCGCAACGCCAAAGGCAATGGTTACAATGCTTGAAGGTTTAGGCGTTGATGCAATAGGCGTAAACTGTTCGTTCGGTCCTAAAAAACTTAAACCCGTAATTTTAGAATATCTTAAATATTCGTCACTCCCGGTAATAGTTGAGCCAAACGCGGGCTTGCCGAAAGTTGAAAACGGAAAAACCGTTTACGACGTTTTGCCTAAAGAGTTTTCGCGCGACGTAAGTGCCTTAGTTAAAAAAGGCGTAAGGCTTATAGGCGGTTGCTGTGGAACTACGCCAGAGCATATAAAAGCGCTCGTTAAAAAGGTTAAAGGTTTAACGCCAAAACCTATTAAAAGTAAAAACTACACGCTCGTTTCTTCATACACGCACGCGGTTGAGTTTTCAAAAGAGCCTATTTTAATAGGCGAAAGAATAAACCCGACGGGCAAAAAGAAGTTTAAAGAAGCGTTAAAAAATGGCGATATAGATTATATTTTAAAAGAAGGCGTTGCCGAGCAAGAAAAGGGCGTTCATATATTAGACGTAAACGTAGGCTTACCCGAAATTGACGAAGAAAAAATGCTCGTTAGTGCCGTAAAAGAACTTCAAGCAATTATTGATTTACCGCTCCAAATTGACACGGCTAACGCTAGTGCAATGGAAAAGGCTTTGCGCATTTACAACGGCAAGGCTATGGTTAATTCCGTAAACGGCAAAAAAGAGAGTATGCAAGCAATTTTTCCGCTCGTTAAAAAATACGGTGGACTCGTGGTTTGCTTAACGCTTGACGAGAGTGGCATTCCCGAAACCGCTAGCGGTAGATTTGAAATTGCTAAAAAAATATTAAACGTAGCAAAAGAGTACGGTATAGATAAGAAAGACCTTATTTTTGACCCGCTTGCCTTAACTATTAGCGCGGATAAAAGCGCGGGATTAGAAACGCTTAAAGCGGTAAAATTGATTACTAAAAAATTAAAAGCGAAAGTATCGCTTGGCGTATCTAACGTTTCATTTGGACTTCCCGAGAGAGATATAATAAACGCTAACTTTTTTAATCTTGCGTTAAATAACGGACTTTCCGCGGGAATTATCAACCCTTATTCAAATGAAATTATGAAAACGTATCACGCTCATTTAGCGCTTAACGGGCTTGATAATAACTTTGAAAAATATATAAAGTTTACCGAAAGTTTGCCAAAATTCACGGAGAAAGTTGGCGAAATTAAAAAAGAAAGTAGCGAAGAATATAAAAGCCAACTTCAAAAAGCCATAATAAAAGGGCTTAAAGAACAAGCGAGTTTAATTACGAAAGAGTTGCTTACAACCGAAAACCCGCTTGATATCGTTCAAAACGAAATTATACCCGCGCTTAATATGGTGGGCGTTGGTTTTGAAAACAAAACGGTGTATTTACCAGGGCTTTTAATGAGTGCGGAAGCGTCAAAACTTGCGTTTGAAAAAATAAAAGAAGTTATGACGGTTGAAAATTCGGCTAAAAAATGCGCCATTGTGATAGCAACGGTAAAAGGCGATATTCACGACATAGGCAAAAACATAGTTAAACTTTTGCTAGAAAATTACGGCTTTAACGTTTGCGATTTAGGACGTGACGTAAAGCCTGAAACTATTATAGAAAAAGTAGTTGAATTAAAAGCGCCTATCGTTGGACTTTCCGCGCTTATGACTACTACCGTTCCAGCAATGGAAGAAACTATTAAACTTTTAAGAAAGGAAGCGCCTTGGTGTAAAGCTGTGGTTGGCGGTGCCGTTCTTAACAAGGACTACGCCGAAACGATAGGGGCGGATAAATACGCAAAAGATGCGATGGAAGCAGTTCGCTACGCCGAAGAAATAAACGAAAAACTAAAATAAAAAAACGTGTATGGAGCAAAAAATGAGCAAATTCGACGGTGTTTTAATTTGTACCGACCTTGACGGAACGATATATAAAAACGACAAAACTATTTCCGCAGAAAACAAGCAAGCAATTGAATATTTTAAAAGCGAAGGCGGGTTGTTTACTTTTATTACCGGACGTATGCCACATTATTCGCAAAATGCGTATTCTTTAATAGAGCCTAACGTTCCTTACGGTTGCGCAAACGGTGGCGGGCTTTACGACGGCGAAAAAGACGAATATATTTGGACGCTTGAATTGCCTAAAACCGCGCTTGAATTAGTTGAGTTTATCGACGAAAAATTTGCAAGCGTTGGAATTATAGTTTCGACTTTTAAAAACAGTTATTTTTCAAAGGAAAGCGATGCGTCGGTTAATTATAGGCGCGTTACTAATCTTCCTAATTTGGTTTGTAATTATCGTGATATTAAAGAGCCTATTTCAAAAATTTTATTTGCAACCGAGAGCGGTGAAGATATCGCAAAAATACAAGAGGCGTTAAAAGAGCATAAGCGCTATAACGAGTTTGATTATATTTTATCTGAAAGAATACTTTTTGAAATTTTGCCAAAGGGCGCGAGTAAAGGCTTAGTGCTTAAAAAACTTGTAGAGCACCTTAACGTTAAAAACTTAAAAACGGTTGCAATAGGCGACTATGATAACGACGTTAGTATGCTTCGCACCGCCGACGTTGGCGTGGCGGTTGCAAACGCAAGTAAAAACGCGCTTTTATCAGCAGACGTTATAACCGTTTCAAACGAAGAGCACGCCATTGCCCGCATAATTCAAGATATCGAAAACGGCAAACTTTTTTGAGCGTAAAAACTTAAAAAAATCAAAAGACTTGCACATTTTGCAAGTCTTTTTTTATGCAAAATTTTTAATAAAAAAGCATAAATTTTTTAATTGTTTTAGTGGCGAGCGTTCACTTATTGGTAAAAAGAAAAATGTGATAGTTTTATTAAATTGCCGTAAATTTTGCAAATTTTAGCGAAAAATGCGTTAAAAATGCACATTTTCACTCTCAAAACGCAAAACTTAGGTATTGACAAGGGTGCAATATATTAGTATAATAATATATAATGTGTAATTTAAAATGGGCTAATTGTAAGCAGAAATAGCCGATAAAATTTACGGAGTAAAACCAAAATGAAAAAAGCGTTAATTTTGGCGTCTGTGGCGTCTATGATTGACCAATTTAATATGCCTAACGTTTTGCTATTAAAAGAAATGGGCTATGAAGTTGACGTTGCAACAAATTTTACACAAAGCGGTTCGATTACAAGCGAGCGTGCTGAAAATTTAAAACAGCGCCTACACGAACTTAACGTACGCACTATAAACGTTCCTATTCCGCGTAGCATTTTTTCAATAAAGCAAATTTTAAAGTCTTATAAACTAATAAAAAAGATTTGCTTAAACGACGTTTATAGTTTAATTCATTGTCACTCTCCTATCGGCGGAGCGATAGCGAGAATTGCTACAAGAAAAACGAGAAAGCGTAACGGCACGAAAGTTATATATACCGCGCACGGTTTTCATTTTTACAAGGGTGCTCCTATAAAAAACTGGTTGCTTTTTTATCCTATTGAAAAATACTGTTCAAAGTTTACCGACGTTTTAATTACGATAAATAAAGAAGACTACGTTTTGGCAAGTAAAAAAATGAAAGCAAAAAAAGTGGAATACTTTCCAGGCGTTGGTGTAGATATTTCAAAGTTTTCAAAAAACGACGGTGACGGCGCTATAAAAACTGCAAAGCGCCAAGAGTTGAAATTGTCTAATAGCGATATAGTTTTACTATCGGTTGGTGAATTAAACAAAAACAAAAATCACGGCGTTATAATAGACGCTCTTGCAAATTTAAATATGCCAAACGTTAAGTATTTAATAGTGGGTAAAGGTGATTTAAAGGAAAAATTGCAAGAGCAAATAATCAAAAACAACTTGCAAAATCAAGTGTTTTTACTTGGATATAGAACAGACGTTGCGGATTTATATAAGGCGTCGGACGTGTTTGTTTTTCCATCATACAGAGAAGGCTTGTCAGTTTCCGTTATGGAAGCAATGGGTAGTGGTTTGCCGTGTGTTGTATCTAATATTCGTGGGAATACCGACTTGATTGACGATAATAAAGGCGGATATTTATGCTTTCCAAGTGACGTTACGTCTTTTACGGCATCTATAAAATATTTGATAGCAAGCGAAGAAAAACGCATTGCTTTTGGAGAATATAACCAACAAAAAATAAAAGGTTTTTCAGTTGGTACCGTTATGGATAAAACCAAAGAAATATATTAAAAAAGGCTTTTAATTATGAAAAAAACAGTTTTGCATATTTTGAATACAGGTTCATATTCCGGCGCAGAGAACGTTGCCATAACTATTATTAAGCAATTTCAAAAAGAAAATAGCGATTTTCGTTTTGTGTACGTTTCTTTAAACGGTCCTATTAGTAACGTTTTAAAAAACAACGGAATTGAATTTGAGCCTATAACAAAAGTTTGTATAAAAGAAATTAAAAGAGTAATAAAAAAATATAAGCCAAGCGTTATTCACGCGCACGACTTTACGGCAAGTATTATTAGCGTTTTTTCAACTTGTAAAATACCGGTTATTTCGCATATACACAACAATTCTCCGTGGATAAAAAAGATGGGCTTAAAATCAATAGTTTACGGCATTAGTTGTTTTAGGTATAAAAAAATTTTAGGGGTATCGCCGTCTGTTTTTGACGAGTACGTTTTTGGAAAGTGTTTTAGAAAAAAAGAACTTGTAGTTGCTAATCCTATTGACCTACAAAAAATACGCGATGGTGCTGGAAATGCAACGATAAACGATGGTTACGACGTTGTTTTTTTAGGAAGACTTGCCGAACAGAAAAATCCGTTGTTTTTTATAGAAATAATTAACGAATTGTCAAAAAAACAAAAAGTTAGCGCCGTAATGGTGGGCGACGGGGAACTCCGTTCTTTGCTAGAAGAAAAGATAAGCGAGTATAATTTGTCAAACGTTATTACACTTATAGGATTTGTGGAAAATCCTTACGGAATTTTAAATGCTTCTAAAATATTATGTCTTCCTTCTAAATGGGAGGGTTTTGGCTTGGTGGCAGTAGAAGCGTTGGCTCTTGGAAAACCTGTTGTTGCGTCACCGGTTGGTGGAATACCAACAATTGTTAAAAAAGAAGAAGGAAAATTGTGTTCGTCGCAAGAAGAATTCGTTGAAGCGCTTCATAATTTATTATCTAGCGAAAGCGCGTATAAAGTTGCGTCAAACTCGGCGCTTGTTCGCGCTAACGAAATGGACAATATAAAGGCATACGTTCAAACGTTAAAAGACGTTTATAGAGAGGAATAAAATGATATTTTGGGTAATTCTTTTCCTTGTTTGCGTGTTAAATTTACTTATGGAATTCATTATGGTAAAAGACGTGCAAATCGGGGAGTTCCACAATAGAAAATCAAGTAAAAGTCAAAGAATAATAAATTTGATTTTAATAGCGATACTTGCGCTTATAGCGGGAATGCGAAACGTTGGCGGTTCGGATTTTAACGTTTATAGAAATATTTATGAAAGTATTCCTAAGTTGGGCGGATTTTTTGAAGATTATTCCGTTTTAGACGACAAGTACGTTACTCTTGGCGTTGAAAGACTATATTTGTTTTTTAATTCGCTATTTAAAACCTTGAATTTTTCTTACTACGGTTTTATATTCGTTCACTCGTTATTTATGGTTTTTACCACGTATTTTGCATTAAGAAATTATACGAGCGAATTTACCATTGTAATTTTTGTATTTTTATATAAATTCTACTTTTATAACGTTTTTATTAGTTTAAGGCAACCCATAACTATGGCATTATTTTTTATAATGTTACGTTTTATGGAAAAACATAAGTGGAAGCAATATTTTTTAATGTGTATAATATGCTTTATGTTTCACAGCGCGGCGCTTATTTTGTTTCCGTTATATTTTTTAAATAGGTTAAAGTTAAGTAAAAAGTTGATTGTAATTTTAAACCTTATCTTTATTCCAACGCTTATATTAGCAGAATTGAACGTGCCTGTTTTAAGGTTGTTTGAGCCGATATTAGAGTGGGAAATTTTTACTACTGACGAGGTTTTTGAAAAAGCAGACTCTTTAATAAACGGCGTAAGTGCGTCGTCAATAAACTGGCTTCATACGGCGGAATACTTTATTATTATGGTTTTAATTATAATGCTTTACGACGACTTAATTAAAGCGCATCCAAAAGCGGGAACGATGATTAAATTGTTTTTATGCTTATTGCCTATTTTTACGCTATTTAGAAACTATGAAATTTTAACGAGAGTTAAGGACTATTTTACGTTATCTTACGGTTTTATTCTTTCGTATATATGTTTAATTAAAAAAGGAAGAATGAGAGAACTAGTTTATCTTGCCGTTGTGGCTTGGTGTGGTTTTGGCTTTTTTAGATTTATTATTTTGTTCGACGGCGGAGCAATGCTAAATTATATTCCAAATATGTTTTTAGGAAGGAGTTTGTTTAACTGATGATTCGCATTTTACACGTATATCCGCAAATGAGAAGCGCGGGCACAGAAATGGTAATTATGAACCTTTATCGCAACGTTGATAGGGAACAAATTCAGTTTGATTTTTGCGTACAAAAAGAAGGCGAAACGGATGAAATTATTTACTCAATGGGCGGTAAAATTCATTACGTTCCATACACTAAAAATTACGAAAACGATATGGTTGAGTTTTTTAAAAACCACCCTGAATATCAAATAGTACATACTCATACGCACGCTGAAATGGGCATCGTGTTAAAAAGCGCAAAAAAAGCGGGCGTTAAATGCCGTATAGCGCACTCACACAATTCACGCCCAGATTTGCCAAAAATTATAAAACTTTATAAAATGTGGACGAGTAGGTATATAGAATCTTGCGCAACGCATTTTTTAGCATGTTCAAACGAGGCGGCGAAATGGTTATATCCTATTAAATATAAAAGGGCAAAAGTTTGGAATAACGCGATAGATTTAGACGCTTTTAGGTTTGATGAAAACGTAAGGAAAGAATATCGCAAGAGTTTAGGTATTCCAAACGATGCCAAGGTAATTGCGCATACGGGTCGTTTTGCAGAGCAAAAAAACCATATTCAACTAATAGGTTGGTTAAACGATATAACGGAAAAAGATGATAACGTTTACGCATTGCTCGTTGGCGAAGGTCCGCTTTTTGATGAAATTAAAGCAAAGGCAAAAAGTGATAGAATTCGCTTTTTAGGATTAAGAAAGGACGTTCCTCAAATACTTTGCGCGTCCGACGTATTCCTATTTCCGTCCTTATACGAAGGTTTAGGTATAGTTGCCGTTGAGGCACAAGCAAGCGGGCTTAAATGTATAGCGTCAACGGGCGTTCCGTCGGCGGCGGACATAGGAATAGGCTTATTTGAAAGGCACGCATTAACGGATTCTCAATCGCTTTGGATTGAAAGCGTTTACAAGGCGTTCTCAACTCAAAATTTAGAAGAAAGAACAAAACTTTCTAAAAAAGCGTTTGAAACGGAGTACAACATTAAAAAAGTTGCAAAAGAAGCGCAAAAATTTTATTTAGAAAACGCATAAAGGAGAAAATTATGTTTTTAACGGTTTTTACGCCAACGTATAATAGGGCTCATACTTTAAAAAAGGTTTACGATTCTTTATGCGCGCAAACTGAAAAAGATTTTGAGTGGCTCGTTTATGACGACGGTTCTATTGATAACACAAAAGAACTTTTAGAGGAGTGGTCAAAAGAAAATAAGTTGCCGTCAATGAGATACGTATGCCAAAAAAACGTTGGCAAAACAATTACTCATAACCGCGCCGCGATAGAGGCAAAAGGCGAACTTTTTATTTGTTTAGACTCCGACGACTATTTTAGAGAAGACGCAGTTGAAGTTTTAAAAAAAAGTTGGGAAGGTAGTGACAAAAGCACGATAGGCATACTTGCTTTTAAAGTGTTATCTACGGGAGCGGTTAATACGCAAGTTAAAAATAAGGAAGTTCAAAAAACAACGTTAAAAGACGGATACGATAAGTACGGTTTAACCGGTGATACCGCTTTAATTTTTAAAACCGATATTTTAAGAAAACATGAATTTCCCGCATTTCCCGGTGAAAAATTTATTCCCGAAGCGTATTTATACGACCAGTTAGACCAAGAAGGCCCGTATTTACTTGTAAGAGAAGGTGTTTACGTTTGCGAATACCTTGCAGACGGTTATACCGCGAATATGAAAAAAACGCTTTATAATAACTATCAAGGCTATTTTGCCTACATAGAGCAACGTTTAAAATTAGATAAAGGAATAAAGTTAAAATATTTAGATTCAATACGCTATATGGCAATGGCAATAGCGCGTAAAAGAAAAAATAAAATAAGCAAAGCGGTATATCCGTTTTTAGCATTTTTAGCGCTTTTACCAGGTTGGCTACTATATAGAAGAGATTTTAGAAGATTTCAAAAATAAGGAAAATAAATATGCCAAAAGTTAGTATTATAATACCCGTTTACAATGCGGAAAAGTATTTAAAAGAAACGCTTGATAGCGTATTAAACCAAACTTATTTAGATTTTGAAGTAATTGCTCTTAACGACGGTTCAAAAGACGGTTCTCTTTCAATATTAAACGAGTATGCTAAAAAGGACGAGCGTTTTGTAGTTATAGACAAGCCTAATAGTGGTGTAAGCGACACGCGTAATTTAGGCATTGAAAAGGCAAGTGGCGAATATATTGCGTGTTTAGATGCAGACGATTTGTATTCTCCCAACTTTTTATTTACGATGGTTAGCGCTATTGAAGAAAATAACGCAAACGTAGTTGTTTGCGAATACGAAACTTTTAGAACGGTTGCCACAAAAATTTACCAAGAACAACGATATGAAAAACTGCAAAAAGTAAGTTTACAAGAGTTGCTTGATAGCGGTTTAATGACGTCGATGTGTGTAAAACTCTTTAACCGTGAATTGCTAAAAAATTATAATATTAAAATAGACAAAAACTTATCTTTTGGCGAAGACTTGTTTTTTTGTTGGAAAGCGTGTTTAGTTGGTAAAGATATATATAAAGTAAATCAAAAACTCTACGCTTATCGTTTAAGCGGAGAGGGAGCAACGAGTAAATATCATGAAGGGGTATATGAAAAATACAAATATTCCTTTGCAAATTTAAAAGATTTTTGCGCTCAAAATAAATTAGAAACTAAAAATAATTTTACTCAAATAGATTTATATTTTACAAAGAGACTTCCGGCGCTTTCAATGATGTGCGCAAGGCAAAAGGCAAGTTTAAAAACAAAGAAAAAAAACGTTGCAAAAATATTAAACGACGAAAGTATAAAAGCCATTTTAAACGATAGTTTTAGCGAGTTGATAAAAGGCGCGCCTAAACAAATTTGCAATTTATATAAAAACGCAAAAAACGGTAACGCGGGCGCGGTTTTATGGTTTGGTCAAAAATTAAATTTTCGTATAAAACTATCAAACCTAAAAAATAAGTTAAGGGGAAAATAAAGTGATAAAAAGTAAAAAAGATTTGCTTTACTATTTAGAAGCAGACAAAATTGCTTTGGGTGTAAGCGGTAAAAAACCGCATTTAATTTCGCGTTACGAAAGCGATATTATTTGGAAGTTTTTGCGCACGTTAAGGTTCACGGAATACTACCACAACTGTAAATCAAAAGGACTTAATAAAATTATTTACAAACTATGGCAATACCGTTTATTCAAAATGCAAGTAAAAACGGGGTTTAGCGTTCCTATAAACGTATTTGGCCCAGGTTTTTCAATTAGTCATTTAGGTCCTATAACGATAAACGGCTTTGCAAAGGTTGGCAAAAATTGTAGGCTTCACCCTTTTACTTGCATAGGTATTGACGGAATAAGTAACGGAGTAGCCACGATAGGCGATAACGTTTATATTAGCACGGGCGCTAAAATAATAGGCGAAATTCAAATTGCAAATAACGTTACTATCGCCGCAAACGCGGTAGTTGTAAAAACAATTTTAGAAGAAAACACTACGTGGGGCGGAGTTCCCGCGCGTAAAATATCGAATAACGGCAGTCCTTTTCCAAAAGAGAGAAGGGGAGCGGATATCGCAAAAAAATAAGGGGAATAATAAAAATGCAAAAAATAGCATTATATCAACACGGTGGTAGTTATAACCACGGTTGCGAGGCTTTGGCAAGAACAATTTCAAAAGAAGTTTTAAGGGTTATGCCTGAAAGCGAAGTTTATCTTTGCTCTCATCACCCCGAGCAAGACGAGCAGTATAATATTAAAACTATTCATAAAGTAATAGAAAATAAGCGTTGGTTACGTAGGGGAACGTTCGGTTGGTTTTTTTATCAAATTGACAAGCGTTTATTCAACTGCAAAAAATTGCAAGAAGTTATTGAAGTTGACAAGCCTTGTTTAAAACTTGCAAAAGAAATGGACTGTATGATTGCCATAGGTGGCGATAACTACTGTTATAATAAAGGAAAACTCTACTGGCCTACCGAGCGTGTTATTAAAAAAATGGGCAAAAAAATGATGCTTTGGGGCTGTTCGGTTGAGCCTGATGAACTCGCGGGCGAACTTCAAGAGCATTTACAGTTATTCGACCTTATTACAGTGCGTGAAACAACGAGTTATAACGCGTTTATAGAAAACGGCTTTAAAAATAAAGTTAAATTAGTTGCTGACCCTGCGTTTTTACTTGAAAAAGCGGAAGTTGAATACCCTAAAAATTGGAAAGAAGGGCAAATGGTTGGCATAAATTTAAGCCCTATGATTTTAAACTATACTCAAAATAGAGAGCACGTTGTCGAGTCAATTTACGCATTAGTTGACCATATTTTGCAAACTACTGAAATGAACGTTGTTTTAGTTCCACACGTTCGCCTTTCTTATACTGACGATATGGACACTTTGCGCCCTATATATGAAAAATATAAAGACACGAACCGCGTTGTTTTACTTGACGATTATAATTTAAATTGCACTCAATTAAAAGGCTATATTTCTTCTTGCCGTTTCTTTATAGGCGCAAGAACTCACTCAATTATTGCAGCGTATTCAACACAAGTTCCTTCGCTTGCACTTGGATATTCAGTAAAAGCAAAAGGTATAGCAAAAGACATTTTTGGAACGGACGAGCATTTGGTTTTACCCGTTCAAACTTTTAACGACCCGCAAGCTACGATAAGCGGATTTGAATATTTACTTAAAAATGAAGACTCGTTAAGAAAAACCTTAAAAGAAGTTATGCCAAGTTATATAGAAAAGGCAAAACTTTCCGCCGAAGAGTTCGAAAATTTAATGAAATAAGGATTAAAAATGGAAAAAGATTTGGTAAGTATTATAATACCCGTATATAACGTTGCAAATTATATTGAAAGGAGCGTAAGCAGTTTATTAAATCAAACATATAAAAATATTGAAATCATATTAGTAAACGACGGTAGTAGCGATAATTCAAGTGAAATTTGCAACAACTTGATTAACTCTTATAAAGGTGATAACTTGCACTTAATTGAGCAAGAAAATCAAGGCGTTTCGTCAGCTCGAAATGTAGGTTTAAAAAAGGCAAACGGTGAATATATAATGTTTGTTGATGCGGACGATTGGGTTGATGAAACTTACGTTGAAAAACTTTATACTGCCATAAAAGATAACGATGCCGATATTGCTTTTTGCGGTTTTGTTGAGTGGTATAGTAATGAAAAACAAATACGATATTCAAATACTGACGCCATCTATTCATTAGAGGATTATTATGTAAAGTACCAAATGAAAAGGCCTGGACTTTGGAGTGGTATTTATAAAAATGAAATTATACAAAGGAACAACGTCCATTTTGACGTTTTATTGCGCAGAATGGAGGACGGGTGTTTTGTAAGTGATTATATTGCATGTTGTAGTAAAATAGTTTCAATAAGCGATGCGTTATATTATTATTTTCAAAGAGAAGGTTCCGTCATTCATCAATACCGTCCGCAAACTGTGGTTGGGGCAGAGCGAGACATGTATATTTTAGAAAAGTTATACAACTCTTTTAAAAGGTCTAATGCAAATGAATCCGTATATATTGACTTGTTTTATAAAAAATGGGCAGAGTTTATGATTACGGAGGCTATAAGTTATACAAACCGTAGGCATCCGATAAAAAGTGATAAACAAAGAAAGAAAATCTTAAAAGAAATAATAGATAAAACTAATATAAAGGAAAAGTTGGTTCTAATAGATAAAAGTAAGGTGCCGTTTAAGCATAAAATTTTTATAGACTGGACAAAAAAAGAAAAAATAGGGTTAATGCTAACGTATGGTAAAATTTATAATACGTTAAGGGAAACAAAGCGCAAATTGCGAGGATAAAATGTTAGAAATAAAAAGAGAAGAAGATTGTTGTGGTTGCGGAGCGTGCTATAACGCTTGCCCTAAAAACTTAATAGAAATGAAGTTTGATAAAAAAGGGTTTACGTATCCTAGTATTAACACGTCGCTATGCACTAATTGCGGTCGTTGCGTTGCGGTTTGTCCTTTAAAAAACAAGAGTAAAGATAGTAACCCTTTGCGCGTTATAGGTGCAAAAAACAAGTGTGAAGACGTTAGAAAAACGAGTTCTTCGGGCGGAACGTTTTTTGAACTTGCAAAAAAAGTGGTTGAAAAAGGCGGTATAGTTTACGGCTGTGCGTTAAACGAAGATATGGTAGCGTATCATACAAGCGCGGAAGACGAAGAAGGGCTTAAAAAATTTCAAAGTTCAAAGTACGTTCAAAGCGACGTTGGCAACGTTTATAGGCAAGTAAAAGCAAACCTTAATAATGGTAGAGAAGTGCTATTTTCTGGCACGCCTTGTCAAGTAGCGGGCTTAAAAAATTATTTAGGAAAAGAGTATGAAAATCTACTTTTAATAGACCTTTTATGCCACGGCGTTCCGTCACCTAAACTTTTTAAAGACTATTTAGAAATGCTATCTAAAAAGTATAAAGGTAAACCAATTTCCGTTAATTTTAGGCAAAAGCAAAAAGGTTGGAAAAGGCTTTATATAGAAATTTTGTTCGACAACGGCAAACGCTATTACGAATTTAGCGGTTACGACCGTTATATGTCGTTATTTTTACTTAACGTATCGTTGCGCCCGGCGTGTTACGAGTGTAAATTTGCTTGCGAAGAAAGGCAAGGCGATATAACGCTAGGCGATTTTTGGGGCATTGGTAAAAAACATCCGGAACTTGACGACGATAAGGGTATTTCTTTAATACTACTTAACACTAAAAAAGGCGAAGAAGCGTTTGGCGAGATAGAGCAAAACTTTAATATTTTTGAAAGCGATATAGAAATTGCAAAAGCAGGGCAAGTAACGCTAACAAGGCCGTCAAAGAAAAACGATAAACACGAAGAGTTCTATGAACTTTATGCTAAAAAAGGCGTTAAAGAAGCCACCGAAACGTACGTTAAAGTTCCAAGTGCTTTGAAAAAGGCGTACTATTCTGTAAGACGCTGGGCGCTTGATATTTTGCGCAAAATTTTAAAGAAAGGGTATTAAATTTAAAATGAAAGGTAACCAACTAAAAACAGGTTCTTTTTTATCATACTTACAAATAGCTTTAAACGTTATAATAGGGCTTATTTATACTCCTATAAAAATTCGCTTATTAGGAGATAGCGAATTTGGATTATATAATACTGTTGCTTCAACAATATCAATGTTATCCATTTTAAGTTTAGGATTCAATGCCGGCTATGTAAGATATTATTCAAGATATAAAAAGAATAACGAGCAGGAAAAAATAAACAGCCTTAACGGAATGATTTTATTAATATTTATCATTATCGGGGTTGTTGCTTTTTTATGCGGTGCGTTTTTCACTTTCAATCTCCGTCTTGTATTCGATAGCGGTTTGACCGAAAATGAATATGAAATAGCACGAGTTTTGATGGCGTTAATGACGTTTAATTTGGCAATATCTTTTCCAATGAGCGTTTTTTCTTGTATAATCACCGTACATGAAAAATTTTTATTCATAAAATCATTAGGTATTCTTAAAACGGTGGTTGGGCCATTAGTAACCTTGCCGTTACTGTTGCTCGGATATCGTTCAATAGCAATGGTCGGCGTAACCATAGGAGTTGCTCTTTTTACAGACGCTTGTTATCTTTTTTACGTTTTAGGGAAATTAAAATGCAAGTTTGTTTTTAAAAACTTTGAAAAAGGTCTGTTTAAAGAAATGTTTGTTTATACTTTCTTTATAGCTCTTAATACCATAGTTAGTCAAATCAACTTAAACGTAGACAAGTTTTTGCTAGGTAGATTTAAGGGAACTGTTTCGGTGGCAATTTATTCTATTGGTTTTATGCTTTACGGTTATTTTGAAATGTTTTCCACGTCTATTTCCAGCGTGTTTATACCAAGAATTCATAGAATGGTAAGCGTTGCAAAAGACGAACAGGAAAAAAAGAAATTGTTAACTGAATTGTTTGTTAAAGTGGGCAGAATACAGTATTTAATTTTAATGTTGATAGTAACGGGATTGATATTTTTTGGTTACGATTTCATTGTAAGATATTGGGCGGGAGAAATTTATAGTGATTCATTTATCGTTGCACTTCTTTTAATCGTACCGTCAACAGTACCGCTAATTCAAAGTGTTGGTATAGAAATGCAGCGCGCGCAAAACAGGCATCAATTCCGTTCAATAGTATATTTTTGCATGGCAATCTTAAATTTAACGGTAAGTATTTTCTTGTGTCAATTATGGGGCGCTATAGGTGCGTCAATAGGAACTGCGATTGCAGCCGTTTTGGCAAATGGTATTATTATGAACGTTTACTATCATAAGCGTTGCAACGTTGACATATTGTGTTTTTGGAAAAATATTTTAAAGATGTCGCTCGGTTTAATAATTCCTATTGCTTTTGGCATAGGAATGGTTCTTTTATTAGATTTTTCCAATATAGCAATATTTATTTTAAGTATTTTTGTATATATTTGCATATATAGTGCATCAACATGGTTTTTTAGCATGAATTCATATGAAAGGAATTTAATAAAAAACCCTTTATCAAAAATATTTAAGCGTCTTAAAAGGGGATAGTATGCGCGTAGAAGACAAAGAGTTTGCGTTAAAACTAATATTTTCAATAACCGCAAAAGATAATGTAAACGATTTTAAATCTTTAATTGCGGGCGTTGATTTAAATAATATTTATAAACTATTTAAAGCGCATGATTTAGCGCACCTTTTTGCTTACGTTTTGCAAAAAAACAACCTGCTAAACGAAGAAACTGAACTAGGGAAAAATTTGCTAAAAGATATGTCGGTAGCGTTATATCGCTATACTAATCTTATAAACGAACAAGAGCGTGTAAAAAATTGTTTAAACGAGCAAAATATTCCGTTCATTTTTTTAAAAGGCGTTGTTATGAGAAAGTTTTATAACGAGCCTTGGTTAAGAACTAGTAGCGACGTTGACGTTTTAGTTAAGCCAACTCAATTTGAGTTTGCAACTAAAACGATAAAAGAATTATTAAATTGCACCATTGAAGATAAAGCCCCTTACGACGTATCTATGCATACAAAAAGTGGAGTTCGTTTGGAAATTCACTCGCTAATTGAAGGCGATACTAACGAGCGTAAACTTTTAAATTCGGTTTGGGGAACGGCTATATGCAAAGAAAAAAATGAATATTTAATGACGAGCGAACTGTTTTACTTTTATCACGTTGCGCATATGGCTCGTCATATTAAAGACGGCGGTTGCGGTATAAAGCCGTTTATTGATTTACTAATTTTAAAACGAGAGTTAAATTATAACGAAGAAATAGTTGAAAATTTATTAACTGAATTTGGTTTAAAGAAGTTTGAAAATTGTGCCGTAAATTTAGCAAATGCTTGGGCAAGCGGTAAAGAAGAAAGCGAACTTAATCAAATGGAAAAATTTGTTTTGTTCGGCGGTACTTACGGAACGCTTGGTCAATATATTTCGGCAAAGCAAAGCGCAAAAAACAAGCGTCAATATTTAAAAACGCGAATATTTATGCCTTATAGTGAATTAAAAAAGAGATATAAGGTTTTAGAAAAACACAAATGGCTAACCCCTATTTTTGAAGTTATTCGCTGGACAAGTTTTTTAAATTTATCAAGGGCAAAGCGTGCCACGCAAGAAATAGGCAAGTTAAAAAAACTTGACGACAAAAAAGCAATAGACGTGCAAAAAATGCTTTGTGATTTGGGACTAGACAATTAAAAAATTATTAAAAATGTTAAAAATTTAGGCTACAAGTCAAGAGTATAAAAAATAAAATCAAAAAAGAACGATTTTAAAATCGTTCTTTTTTATGTAAAAATATTTTAAAACTATTTACAAAAATTTTATTAAGATGTATAATTTAAATAATAATTTAATAACTTAAATTGTGTAATCACACTATTTTTAAGTAAACTCAATGCAACAAAAAAAATTGCGAGTTTAAGTAATGTTTAGGCTAATTTTGTAAAAATTTTAAAAAACGCAACTTCTTGTTGCTAAAACTTGCAACGCTCAATAAGTTGTTGGGTAGCACAAAATACTGTATAATAATATATAATAAAACTATTAAGGAGTACAAAAATGAAACTTATTATTAAAGACAATTACGATTTAGTTAGTAAATGGGGCGCAGAGCATATTGCTAACGCAATAAACAACCATAAAGAAAATAGGCCTTTCGTTTTAGGTCTTCCTACGGGCTCTTCTCCGCTTGGCGTTTATAAAAACTTAATTGAAATGAATAAAGCGGGCAAAGTATCTTTTAAAAACGTTGTAACTTTTAATATGGACGAATACGTTGGTCTTCCAAGAGAACACGACCAAAGTTACTGGTACTTTATGCACGATAATTTCTTTAATCATATTGATATTCCAGCGGAAAATATAAACATTTTAGACGGTATGGCAAAAGATTTAGAAGCAGAGTGCAAACGTTATGAAGACAAAATAGCGTCATACGGCGGTATCGATTTATTTATGGGTGGTAGTGGCGTTGACGGTCACATTGCGTTTAACGAGCCTTTCACTTCTTTAACTTCAAGAACGGGTGTTCGCGCTTTAACGGAAGATACTTTAATAGTAAACTCTCGTTTCTTTGGTGGTGACGTTAATAAAGTTCCAAAAACTGCACTTTCCGTTGGCGTTGGCACGGTTTGCGATTCTAAACAAGTTATGCTTATTATCACAGGTCATAACAAAGCGCGCGCGCTTCGTCATTGTGTTGAAGGTGGCGTTGACCACGCTTGGACTATAAGCGCACTTCAAATGCACCAAGACGGCATCGTTATTTGCGACGAGCCTGCTTGCGGTGAATTAAAGGTTGACACTTATAAATACTTTAAAGAAATTTACAAAAACGAAAAATAAGGAGTAAGCATGGCAGAAATTATAACCGTTCTTGTTTTGGGTGTGGTTTTAGTGGGTTTAGGTATTTTAAATTTTAACGGAAACCTTTCAACACTTCACTCATACCACAGAAAGCGCGTTAAAAAAGAAGATATAAAGCCGTTTGGTCGCCTTGTTGGAATAGGAACAATTACGATAGGTGCAGGTTTTATTTTTAGTGCTATACTTCATTTGATAGGTTACGTAACAAAAAATTTAGCGTTTAATTACGTTGGTTACGCCGTTTTAGGCGTTGGCTTTGTTGTAGGGCTAATATTTAGTTTTTACGCAATGATTAAATACAATAAAGGCATTTTTTAAAAATATATAACGGCTATGCAAACACGCATAGTCGTTTTATAGTATAATATGTAAAAAAAGCGCAAAATCAACTCTACCGTTAGTATGAATTTATAAAAAATCTCCCAACTCAACTAGCGGTATGTGTACTTTTAAAAAAATCGCTTATATAATAGCGGTGAAGGAGGCGTTTATGAATCAAGCAAAAATAGGCAAATTTATTGCGGAAAGAAGAAA
>JAZOMW010000045.1:0-3490 GCA_045654225.1 Christensenellaceae bacterium
TAATTTGTTTGGCAAAGTGGAATATTACGATATTTTGCCTAAAAACGAAGTTGCAAGCGTGCTTAAAAACACCGATATAGTAGTTTGCAATAAAACGGTTTTTGATAAAGAACTTATTGACAAATGCCCTTCTTTAAAGTTTATAGGTCTAACCGCAACGGGCTTTAATAACGTTGACTGCGCGTACGCAAAAGAAAAAGGCATTGTTGTTTGCAACGTGCCAAATTACTCCACGCGTGACGTTGCTCAACACGTTTTTGCCTTTATTTTAAACTATACTAACAAGGTTAGCGAATACGACTTAACCGTTAAACAAGGCTTATGGAAACAAAGCAAAACGTTTTGCTACTTTAATATTCCGCTTACTGAACTCGCGGGCAAAACGCTTGGCGTTATAGGTTACGGCAATATAGGAGGGGAAGTTAGCAAAATTGCCACCGCTTTTAATATGAACGTTTTAGTTTATAACCGAACTAAAAAAGAAATGCCGTATAGCCAAGTTGATTTAGAAACGCTTTTTAAAGAAAGTGACTTTATTACTATTCATTGTGCACTTAACGAAGACACTAAAAATCTAATAAACGAAAAAAGCCTTTCTTTAATGAAAAAAAGCGCCGTTTTAATAAACACGGCACGCGGTGGAGTTATTGATGAAGTTGCGCTTAAAAACGCGCTTGTTAGCGGTCAAATTGCGCACGCTTGTTTAGACGTTTTACAAGTAGAGCCTATGCAAAAAGATTGCGTGTTATTCGGGCTTAATAACGTTACCTTTACACCTCATATTGCTTGGGCTCCAACGGAGTGTAGGCAACGCGTTGTAGAATTAGTTGCAAAAAATATTGAAGCCTTTTTAAACGGAAAACCTATAAACGTTGTTAATTAAATAAAATAAGTGACGGCTAAATTTAGCCGTCACTTTTTTATTATATTGCGTTTAAGCCGTGCTCTTTTAATTTGTTTACCGCGTTTTTAATATCTTCATCCGTTGGCAAAGTTTTTGGCAAGGTGTTTTTTAAGCCTAAACTTTTATATTTTGAGCCAGCGTAATTGTGGTACGGCAAAACTCTAACTTTGGTTATATTTTTTAAACCGCTTAAAAACTTTCCTATATTTTCAATTTCGCCGTCGTTAAAACCTGGAACGTAAGGTATGCGAATTTCAATTTTAGCGCCCTTTTCGTCTAAATACTTTAAGTTTTTAATAATTTGCTCGTTACCATAGCCCGTGCATTTTTTGTGAACGCTACTATCAAATGCTTTTATATCGTATAAAAACACGTCTGTAAAAGGCAAAACTTTATCTAAACTTGACTGTGGAACTAAACCGCAAGTGTCAACCGCCGTGTTTACGCCGTTTTGCTTTAACGCTTTTAAAAGTTCTAAACAAAAGTCGGCGTAAAGTAGGCACTCGCCACCCGATATAGTTACACCGCCACCCGAATTTTTATAAAAATCTTTATCTTCAAGTAAAAGCGGTAAAAGTTCTTCTACGGTATATTCTTTGCCGTAAAAAGTGAGTGCTTTACCTAAACAAACGCTTTCGCACTTGCCGCACGCTATGCACTTTGAGCGGTCAAATTTATGTGTGCCGTTTTCAAAATAATGCGCGCCCGTTGGGCAAACCGAAACGCACTCACCGCAATTTATGCACTTGTGCTCAAAGTAAGCTAGTTCGGGTTTTAAAGACAAGCCTTCGGGGTTATGGCACCAAACGCATTTAAGTGGACATCCTTTTAAAAATACGGTTGTTCTTATTCCGTCGCCATCGTGAACGGCAAACCTTTTAATTTCAAAGATTTTTGCTTTCATTTTTATCCTTTTTTTGTTTATTGCCAAGTATTATGCCTATGGAAATTAGTATAAACGCAATTAAATATTGCCATTTAAAAATGTTCTCATTAAGTAAAATTGCGCCGAATAAGCAAGCAAACAAAGGCTCGGCAAACTTAATTATAAATAGGTTAGATAAGTCCGCCGTTTTTAAAACGTAGTTCCATAAAACGTAGCCCGCCATACTTGCCGTGCAAATGAAACTAAACACTAACGTGCTTTTTAAATTAAACGTAAGCATACTTCCGCCCAAGCAAAGCGAAACTATTATTAAAACTATTCCGCCAAAAAATTGAGAAATGCCGTTTATCCAAAACGGAGAATTGTTTTTAGCAATAACTTTATTTAAAATGCTAGATACTACTAAACAAATGGACGCTAAAATTATTAAAATATCGCCAGTTGTAAAGGTTATACCGTTTGGATTAAAGTTTATGGCAACTATGCCTAAAAAGCCTATAACTGCGCCAACTATTTTTAAAACGCTAAACTTTTCACTCTTAAAAAACAAAAAGGCAAAGCAAACGTATAAAAGTGCGCCTAGTTGTTTTATAAGCGCCGTTTTAGAACTGTCAGTTGAACTTAAACCTATATATGTAAAAGAATAATGCAAAATTATTGAAAATAAACCTATTATCAAAATAATGCCAACTATTTTTGTTTTAGGCGCTTCTATTTTGTCTTTTTTAAAAAACGCAATTGCGCATAATATTAAACCGCAAATAGCAAACCTTACGCCCGCAAACATTAAAATGCTTGGAATATCAGTTCCGTCTATTTTAAACGCTTCGTATCCTATTTTTACAAAAGGATATAAAACGCCCCAAAGCGCCATTACGAGTAGTGATAGTAAAATTGTTTTTAAGCCTTTTAACTTGTTAATCATTTTTTTCTCCAAAGCGGTAAGGGTTTCTTCCTTTAACGCCTAATTTTATTAAGTGAGTAAAGCCTGCGTTGTTATTTTCGTTTAAATTTTCATTTAGACTTGCGGTTGTTACGGCCAAAACGTCTAAATTTTTACCGCAAAACGCGCAACTTGTTGGAATATTACACGGTAGCGATATATATTTTACTATTTTTAAGGTAACCGTGTCAACTATTGCTAAATGGTCGTGCCCCCAACAGCCTATATATAAATTTCCGTCACTACCTATCGTAAACCCGTCAACGCCGTCAACCAAAACGCTTCTACCCGTAAACGATATGTTGCCCGTTTCTTTATTATAATTATATTCTTTTATGGTTTTTGTGTCGCTATCGGTGTGATAAAATTTAGTTTCGTCTAACGACCAGTCTAACCCGTTTGATAAACTTAAACCGTCAAGTAAAACCGTAACGACGCCGTCTTTTGTAATTTTATATAACTTTCCGTCAACTTCGCTAGAAACGCCCTTTCTTTTACTACTCATAGTGCCAGCGAAAAGGTCGCCGTTTGGCGAAACTTTTACGTCGTTTAAGTATTTAATTTGGTATTTTTTAGTATCGTAAATTTCAGTTAAAGAATTATCTTCGTTTAATATAAATACCCCGCCAACGGTAGAAACTATAAGCCTGTTTTTAACGTCAAACGCAATTGCCGAAACTCCGCACGGTGTTTTTTTAACAGTTAAAGTATCACTATTAAAATCGTATATTAAAATTTCCTTTTCGTAGCCGTTAGT
>JAZOMW010000046.1:0-2021 GCA_045654225.1 Christensenellaceae bacterium
AAAGACTTTTTTCGTTTATTAGATTTTTAGTGTCTTCGTTAAGCGCGCAATGAATAGTAATAAAGTCACTTTCTTTAAAAAGAGTTTCTAAATCAACTTGGCTATAAGGCATTTCTTTTTTAGTTCGGTTATAAACTAAAACGTTCATATTAAAGGCGGTGGCAATTTTGCTAACTTCTTTACCTATATTGCCGTAACCTATAACGCCAAGCGTTTTGCCAGCAAGTTCAGTAAGCGGAATATTAAAGTAGCAAAACGTTTTGCTTTGTTGCCACAATCCTTGCTTTACGGTTAAGTCGTATTCGCTAACCTTGTTAGTATAGTTTAAAATAAAGGCAAAAACGTGTTGAGCAACGTCACGCGTGGAATAATTTGGCACGTTGCAAACAACTATGCCTTTTTCTTTTGCGTACGCGCAGTCAACGTTATTAAAGCCCGTTGCGGTTAGACCTATAAACTTTAAAGAAGGGCACTTATCGATAAGTTCTTTATCAAAAACCGTTTTATTGCAAACTACTATATCGGTGTTTTTAAGCACGCTTGCAACTTCGTTTTTAGGCAAAATATCGTAATATTCCACTTTGCCAAACAAATTAAAACAGTTTAAATTAAGGTCTCCGTTAGTAAACGAAATTTTATCAAGTACGGTAATTTTCATAGTGTTATTATTGATTTGGGTCGCCATTATCAAGAACGCTAGTTAACATAAAGCGTCCGCCTAAATTTTCAATAGTAATATTATAGATGTTGCCGTCAATCGTTACGGTTTTTTGAATTGTTTCAAAACTACCGCTTTCAATATAAACAGCGCCCGAAAGTTCCATAAAGACGTCGTTTTTAATTCTACCAAATACGGCTTTAACGATATATTGACCTTCGGTTACGTCAGGAATTGTAAGGTTAGAGTTGCCAACGCAAATCGTTTCTTTTTTGTCGTACGTAAACGAGTTAAACGCGCCTTCAATTTCAACGTCTTTTGAGTCCGTAAGGTAAAGTTTAATACCGTAAGTTTCGCCTTTTTGAAGCAATATGTTTTTAGGAACGGTAATTGTAACACCGCTAAAATCAAACTTGCCGTCGCTAACCGTAAACGTGCCTTTTGCGGAATTTTCAAGGTTTACTAAACCCGCGCCTTCTTCAAGTTTAGGCATATTTTTTCTAAGCATACGCTCGTAAGTAGAGTAAATTGTACGGCAGTTAGAAACAAAGTCCTTAGTGTTTTGCATTATGCTATCTTTTAACGCGTTAATGCCTTGACTATTAAAGTCGTAATTAAACGCCGTTTTAAATTGATTTTGAATCATCGCGTCTCTTTCGGCTTTTGCAGTTTGGTTATATGTGTAAAGGTCGCCTGCGTTAAAATCGCCAAAAGTAAGCCCGTTTTCCTTCATAAATTCAAAGGCTAAACTCATAGGAGATTGATTTTGAGTGTTTGGTTGGTCGCTACCGCCCGAAGAATCTTCGCCCGAACCGCTTGGCGTAGAAGGAACGCCTTCGCCCGAACCGCCACCACCGTTACCGTAAAGTGAAACCATCATACCACCGCTATTAAGTTTTCCAGAGTCGGGGTTGCCTGGCATATAGAATGGGTTAATAGGAATCCAAGTAAAATGTAAGAATTCGTAATCTGCGTTATTTGCGTATTCTTGGAAATCGTTATGAGAAAAAACAGTGCCGTCTTCTTTTGTGTAAGTTACTTCGGGAGTGCCTGCGTTGTTAACGGTAATAAAACCGTCTTCTTTACTCCAAATAGTGCCTTCTTGAATTTTTTTGCCGTTATCAAGTAAAACGTAGTCGTCACCACTAACGTTAACTGAATTTTGAAGAGTTGCTTCATAGTCGATTTGGTCTATAACGCCATCAAAGTTTTTATCTTCAATGTAGTGAACGATGCTGTCCCAGCCTTCAAGCATTGTAAATCCTAAATACATTTCACTATTAGATTCGGCTTCATCGCTAAAATCAAAACTTCCAAAACCTAAACTAAACCAGCGGTTTGTTTCGTTGGCAAGGTCTAAAAC
>JAZOMW010000047.1:0-42362 GCA_045654225.1 Christensenellaceae bacterium
GTCCGCAAGCGGACAATGAAGTTGGAAGACTGCTAAATGATGTTGCGTGTTGTACACGCAAACGATGTTGTGTCCTATACGGGCACAAATACAAAAAACAAGGCACTTACGAATAAGCGCCTTGTTTTTTGGAGCTGGTGATGGGCAATTCCCCTTACAAAGGGGAGTGTCAACAAAGTTGACAAGGGGATAGCGCCCTGCAAAGGGCAGAACCGTAGGTTCAAGTCCCGTACAATAAAAAAAAGCAAGCCGTTAGGCTTGCCTTATATGGAGCTGGTGACGGGACTTGAACCTGCGACCTAGTGATTACGAATCACTCGCTCTACCGACTGAGCCACACCAGCATTTATTAGTATTAAATTGTTTATACACCTGCTTAAACTTTAAAAGGAAACAGGTGTCGGTAGGCCAAAGGCTCTTCCGGACTGCGTGCATAGCACTTGTCGGCTTTGGCTACAAACAGTTCACTGAACTGTTTGCGTAACGCGTCGCCCCAACTGAGCCACACCAGCATTTATTTAAGTAATTGTATTATACAACAAAAATATTAAAATTACAACTGTTTTTAAATGCTAAAAAATAATTTATTTTTAAGCGCTTAAAATATTTAAAAAAAATAGGTCTAAAACTATTGACAAATAATATTTTTGGTTGTACAATCTAATTGAAAATTAGCACTCAACCAAAAAGAGTGCTAACAGTCAAAAGGTTGGTTTGCTAAATATGGAATTAAGCGAAAGAAAAAAGAAAATACTTCAAATCGTGGTTGACGACTATATTGATACGGCAGTTCCCGTTTCGTCAAAAGCAATAACGGAAAAGTATATGTCTTCAATCAGTTCTGCAACGGTTAGGTCGGAACTTTCCGCGCTTGAAGAACTTGGCTATTTAACACAACTTCACACGTCTTCTGGTAGAGTTCCATCGCCCGAAGCGTATAAATTATACGTTTCCGAACTTATGATTAAAGATAAACTCACAACCAAGGAACTTAATTACATTAAAAATATTTTCCTTGAAAAGACGGACAATATTGAAAGTGTTTTAAAAAATGCGGTTAAGGTTATAAGCGAACTTACGGACTATACGTCGGTAGGCGTTCACTCAAAGGGCGAAAACGATAAGTTGCGTCAAATTAAATTTTTCCGCTTTAAACCCGAAACTGCGCTCGTTTTAATAGTTACGGACGTTAAACTTTTAAAAGATAATTACGTTACTATTCCCGCGTCTATGAGTGACGAGCAGTTAGAAGAGGCAAGCGCACTTATAAATAAACTTTTTTCGGGCAAAACTTTTAAAGAGATATGCAAAATTGAAATTGATTTTAACGAAAGTTTTAGCGGATATAAAACCATTTTCGTAAACGTAATTGAAGCGTTAAAAGTGTATTTTGCGCAAGACGAGCAAGACGTTTTAATGGAAGGTGAAGAAAAGTTTTTAAAACACGCCGATTATTTAGACGTTAATAGAATAAAGGAATTTTTATCCGTCGTTACTAAAAAGGAAAAAGTGTTTAACATTTTAACGGAAGATAATAAAGATATTAAATTCAACGTTAAAATAGGTGTCGATGGGGACGACGGCTCAATTCCAAAGGACTGTTCAGTCGTATCCGCAACGTATTCGGCAAACGGTAACGTTATAGGAACGTACGGTGTAATAGGCCCTGCGCGTATGGACTATCAAAAGGTAGTTTCCGTACTTGAAAACGTAGGAAAAATATTAGAAAGTATATTATCGGGTAGGTAAAAATGGACAATAAGGAAAATTTAGTAGAAAACGAAGCGGTTGAAACGGAAAATAAGGCAAAAAAGGTAAACGCTAAACAACTTGCAAAGGAAAATGAAGAATTAAAAGCGCAAGTTGAAACTTTAAAAAAGGAAAGTTTATCATATAAAGAAAGTTGGGTAAGAACCGCGGCGGACTTTGATAATTTTAGAAAAAGAAACCAAGAAACGCGCATAAACGCTTATAAAGAAGGTAAATTTGATATCGTTTCAAAACTTTTAGTAATTGGTGACAATTTAGAAAGCGCGCTCTTAATGAATTTAGACGAAAAGACGAAAGAAGGCGTTAAAATGATAGCGCGTCAATTCAAAGAAACTTTGGAAGCGGAAGGTTTTGTTGAAATAAATCCGGTTGGCGAAGTTTTCGACCCTAACACGCAAGAAGCGGTAATGAAAGTTCCCGCAAGCGAAGGGGAAGTTGAAGGCACTGTAAAGCAAGTATTCAAAAAAGGCTATAAGTGCGGTGAAAAAGTTATAAGGTATGCACAAGTTGTAGTTATAGGTTAAAGTGCATAATAATATATAAAAAAGGAGATTTAAAATGAGTAAAATTATAGGTATAGATTTAGGTACAACGAACTCTTGCGTAGCAGTTATGGAAGGTGGCGAACCAGTTGTTATTACTAACGCGGAAGGCGGTAGAACTACTCCGTCCGTAGTTGGTTTTCAAAAAGACGGCGAAAGGCTCGTTGGTCAAGTAGCAAAAAGACAAGCGGTTGCTAATAGCGACAGAACGGTTTTATCTATTAAAAGACATATGGGTAGCGATTACAAAACTACCATCGACGATAAAAAATATTCGCCACAAGAAATTTCGGCAATGATTTTAGCAAAACTTAAAAAAGATGCGGAATCATACCTTGGCGAAACTGTTAAAGACGCGGTTATCACTTGCCCTGCATACTTTAACGACGCTCAACGTCAAGCAACGAAAGACGCGGGCAAAATTGCAGGCTTAAACGTTTTAAGAGTTATTAACGAGCCTACGGCGGCTGCTCTTGCTTACGGTCTTGATAAAGACACGTCGTCACACAAAGTTATTATTTACGACCTTGGCGGTGGCACGTTCGACGTTTCTATTTTAGATATCGGCGACGGCGTATTTGAAGTTTTAGCAACTAACGGCAACTGCTTCTTGGGTGGCGACGACTTCGATAAAAAGGTTATGGACTATTTAGTTGAAGACTTTAAAGCAAAAGAAGGCATCGATTTGTCAAAAGACAAAATGGCAATGCAACGCTTAAAAGAAGCGGCTGAAAAGGCTAAAATTGAACTTTCAAGCATGTCTAACACAAACGTAAACTTACCGTTTATTACAGCGGATGCTAACGGACCTAAACACCTTGACGTTACTTTAACAAGACAAAAATTCGACGCGCTTACTAGCGATTTAGTTGAAAAGACTATCGAACCGCTTTCAAAGGCTATGGCGGACGCAGGGCTTTCTTACGGCGATATAGCAAAAGTTATATTAGTTGGTGGTTCTACTAGAATTCCTGCCGTTGTAGAAAGAGTTAAACAAGTTACGGGCAAAGAGCCGTTCAAGGGCATTAACCCTGACGAGTGCGTTGCTATCGGCGCTGCAATTCAAGGCGGTGTATTAACTGGCGAAGTTAAAGACGTATTACTTTTAGACGTTACTCCGTTAACACTCGGTATTGAAACGTTAGGCGGTGTTTGCACTCCACTTATTGAAAGAAACACTACTATTCCTGCTAAAAAATCACAAGTATTCTCAACCGCAGTTGACAATCAACCGGAAGTTACTATTCACGTTTTACAAGGCGAAAGAAAGTTCGCAAAAGACAATAAAACTCTTGGTCAATTTAACTTAACGGGAATTGCTCCTGCTCCACGCGGAATACCACAAATTGAAGTTACTTTTGATATTGACGCTAACGGTATAGTTCACGTTACTGCAAAAGACCTTGGCACTCAAAAATCTGCCGATATTACTATTACTTCTTCAACAAATCTTTCTGAAGAAGAAATCAATAAGGCGGTAAAAGAAGCCGAACAATATGCGGAAGAAGATAAAAAGAGAAAAGAATCAGTTGACAATAAAAACGCGCTTGACGGTATGATTTTCCAAATGGAAAAAGCACTTAAAGAAAACGGCGATAAACTTCCAGAAGAAGACAAGGCTAAACTTGAAGACCTTATAAAAGACGCAAAAGTTGAACTTGAATCTAACGACGACGAGCGTATCAAAAGCGCTACTGAAAAACTTTCAAACGAAGCGCAAGCAATTTTTGCTAAAATTTATCAACAAGCAGGCGGTGCTCCTAACGGCGCTCCAAATGATGACGGCGCTGACGGCGATACTGAATTCCATCAAAACTAAAAGTGAAGGGCAAAAGCCCTTCACTTAATTAACTTTATTTAAAGGTTATAAATATGGCAAATTACTACGATATTTTAGGCGTTAAAAAGGACGCCACGCAAGACGAAATTAAAAGTGCATATAGAAAACTCGTTAAACAATATCACCCAGACCTTCATCCGGGTGATGCTAATTGCGCTGCCAAATTTAAAGAAGTAAACGAAGCAAACGAAGTGCTCTCCGACCCGCAAAAGCGTAGGCAATACGACTACGAACAAGAGCATCCAAATATGGGTGGCTTTAACTTTGGTGGCGACGGTGGTTTTGGTGGCTTTGGCGATATATTCGGCGATATTTTTAGTCAATTTACGGGCGGTGGCGGTGGTTTTACCGAGCAAAACAAAAAAGGTCAAGACGTAACGCTTGAAGTTGAACTTTCCTTTTTAGACGCTGCAAAGGGCTGTAAACGTGATATTACTTATACGCGTAAAGAGCCTTGTGAAAAGTGTAAAAGCACGGGCGCTAAAAACGGCACTCAATACTCAACTTGTCAAAACTGTAAAGGTAGCGGTCAAGTTCAATACGTTTCGGGCGGTGGAATTTTCCGTTCTATTAGCGTTAAGGCGTGCCCTGAATGTAGCGGAACGGGTAAAAAGATTATTGAAAAGTGCGACGCTTGCATGGGCAAGGGCTATAATAAAAAATCTACTACCGTTACGCTTGATATACCTGCGGGCGCGGATACTAATTCGTATATGAAAAAGCGCGCTTACGGCGACGCGTCAACACTTGGCGGAGAGGCGGGCGACTTAATAGTCGTTTTCAAAGTTTTACCGCACAAAATATTTAAGCGTAAAAATTACGACCTTTACGTTGAACTACCTATATCGTATAAAACTGCGGTTTTAGGCGGAAAAGTAACCCTTCCTACGCTTGACGATACTATCGAGTTTACTATTCCGGAAGGCACGCAAAGCGGAAAAACGTTTATAGTTCGTTCAAAAGGCATAAAGTCAAGGCGAGTTGTTGGCGATATGTACGTTACCGTTATAGTTGAAGTTCCAACAAGACTTTCGCGCGAGCAAAGAAAGAATATTGAAAAGTTTGACGAAAGTATTGACGTTAAGCAATACGAAAAGGTAAGAAAGTTTGACGTTGATATGAAGTCTTTATACGGCACTGATTATTATAAAAAATAAAACAAAAATGCAAGCAAAACGCTTGCATTTTTTATTTTTTGAGTATTATTTTTTATGTTTTGAAAATAATAAGGGTATGAAAAACCATAAAACGTTTTATAGTGAAGAGCAAAAATCTATCACCCCAACTGAAATTTTAAAAAAGGAAGTAGAAAATGACAGGAAAAAATAAAGAAAACACGAATACGGAATATCTTAATTTAGTTGCGTCGCTTGCCCCTAAAACTAACGAGGTAAAAACTCTATTCCACGCTTTTTGGGTAGGCGGAATAATATGTTTAATCGGTCAGTTCGTGCGCTTTATGTTAATGTACTGGTTAAATTTATACGGCGATATTCTAGCGGGTGCAACTTCAATGGTAATGATATTTTTAGGAGCGTTACTTACTGGGCTTGGTGTTTACGATAGAATAGGCAAGTATGCGGGCGGTGGCTCGATAGTGCCTATTACTGGTTTTGCAAACTCCGTAGTATCGCCCGCAATGGAATTTAAAAGTGAAGGTTACATTTACGGCTTGGCTGCAAAAATGTTCGTTGTTGCAGGCCCTATAATAGTATTTGGCGTAATAGGTAGCGTTGCAACCGGTTTAATTTATTATATTTTAGGATTATTCGGTATAATATTTTAGGCTATTTTACAATTTAAAAAACTGTGCTAGTTAGCACAGTTTTTTTGTTTTTATATTTTAGCGTTTGACTAATCCCGATAAAGTTTTGTTATTAAATCTAAACAACATATCTAAAATGTAAGAGTCTGCCATTGCAATAGTAACCATAAGTAAGCCGTTTTCCCAAGTGGCTTTTGTAAATACGTTTTCAAGTTCAAATAGGTTTCTGCCTATAAGATTAGAAGTGTCAAGTAAAACAAGTATCCAAAATACTATTGCCACCGCAACTATAATCATTAAAATAGACCTTAAAACGTTATACGGTTTACATATTTTATATAGATATATTGCTCCGCCTACCGTAAAGCCTACAACTTGCATTGTGGTTGCCATAAGTTCGGAATCAAAAATTCCTAATTTTTTAAAAAAGGTTATTACGTAAACGTTAAGTAGCATTATCAAAGCGCCAGGTATGGCTTTGCCGAATATCGAGCCTAAAAAGTCGCCTTCCACTCGATTTTCGTTCGGTTGAAGCGATAGTAAAAGCGATGCAAAGCCTATAACTACTAATTCAAGCATTACAAGCATTACTGAATTAAACGGGAACGCTTCATCTATAACTATTGAAATTAGTGCAAGTAACGTTATAAATATGGTTTTCATTAAAAATAGTGAAGATGACGTTTTAATATTGTTAATAACACGCCTACCTTCTTGAACTACTTTTGGCATTGAATTAAAGTTATTGTCGGCAAGAACTATGTGCGCAATATTTTTAACTGAATCCGCGCCCGAAGCAACGGTTACGGAACAGTCCGCTTCACGCATTGCTAAAATATCGTTAACGCCGTCACCCGTCATAGCAACGGTGTGGCCAACTCTTTTAAGCGCTTTTATTAAAACAGCCTTTTGGTCCGGCGTAACTCTACCAAAAACCGTGTATTTGTTAGCAACCGAAGCAATTTCTTTATTAGAAAGACCTTCTAAATTTATCCAGTTAGACGCGTTTTCAATACCCGCGCGTTTTGCTATTTCGGAAACGGTAATAGGGTTATCGCCCGAAATTACTTTTACTTGAACGTCGTTTTCTTTAAACCATTTAATAGTTTCAATGGCTTCGGGTCTAATATTGTCGCTTAAAACTATTAAAGCAACGGGCTTCATAGTCGAAGGTAATTTTTCTTTTGCGGTAATACTTGCAGTGGAGTAGGCAAGTAATAAAACTCTATTTCCCGCAATAGTGTAGCGGTCTATTATAAGTTTTATATCTTGCGGAATTTCCGAAAGTATAAATTCGGGTGCGCCGATAGCGTACGTTCCAACGTTTAAAAAGGTAACCGCGCTAAATTTTCTTTGAGAAGAGAACGGCAACGTTTTTATTGCGGTAAAATCGGTATTTGGTATATAGTGCGCTCTTAACGCTATTGCGGTTTGGTTATGGTCGTCTAAAATGTTTTCCATATTGCCTATAATATCGTTAAGCGCGTATTTATGGCGTTCCGCAAGTAAAATTTCTTCTTCAATTTTCATTTTACCGTCGGTTATAGTTCCGGTTTTGTCAAGACATAAAACGTTTACGCGTGCAAGCATTTCAAGTGAATACATATCTTGAACTAACGTATTGTTTTTAAACAACCTTATAACGCCAAGCGAAAGGGCAATAGTTGTTAAAAGCATAAGTCCGGCAGGTATCATACCTAAAATAACCGAACAAGTTCTTGTAACAACGTAAAGCGGAACGTTAAGTAATTCTTCTCCTATTTCCGCTAAGTGCACGTTTTCTATAAGAGCGTTTTTGTAATTTACTAAACCTATACCTATCGCAATAGGAACTATCAAAATACCTATAACTTTAATAATCCAGTTAAGTGTGTTCATAAGTTCGCTATGCGGTTTTTTAAACTTTTTAGCCTTTGCGGTAAGTTTTTGAACGTAGCACTCGCTTCCAACCTTGTCCGCCTTTGCGTAGCAAGCACCGCTAGTAACGTAACTGCCAGCCATAATAGTATCGCCAACGTATTTTTTAACCGCGATAGATTCGCCCGTTAAAAGAGATTCGTTAACTTCTATATAGCCGTCTAAAACTATGCCGTCAACGGGTATTTGGTTGCCCGTAATAACTTTAAAGATATCGTCTAAAACGAGTTCGCTTGACGGAACTTCTTGTTCTTGGCCGTTTCTAACTACGGTTGTTGACGGCGCTTGTAAAAGAGATAGTTTTTCAACTGATACTTTGGCGCGTATTTCTTGAATAATTGCAATTATAAGGTTAAATGTAAAAGGTAAAATGAACGTAAAGTTGCCAATACCAGGTTTAACCGTTAAATAGGCAATTAAAACTAAAACGCATAAAAAGTTAAAGAAGGTAAAAGTATTGCTAAATATTATTGAAAGTATTGATTTACTATACTTTTCCGTAACGGCATTTGAAAGTCTATTAACGTATCTGTCTTCAACTTGCTTGTCGCTTAAACCGTTTTTAATAGTAGCGTTAATGCGCGTTGCTTTGTTTTGCGGAGTGCAGTGGCGCTTAGACTTTATTTTTAATTTGTTCTTTTTAGGTTGATTGTTAGGAATTGTAACTTTATTTAAACTTTCGCTTTTTACGTCTTCCGTAATTAACACTTCATTTTTCAAAGCGTCGCTTTTGTTTAATTTTTTACTTTCCTTTTTAGTTTTTTCTTTCATTATTTTATACCTTTAATAAAGCAGTTTTAATACTGTAATAAAAATTGTAACACGATATTACATTTTTTTCAATTATTTTTAGTGTTTTTTGTAAGTATTTTATAGATATTTTTTCAAAATATATATAAATAAGCGTTTTTTATCAAACAAATTGACAAAACTTACATAAAATAATATAATAAAAACAATAATAAAAAGATGGCAAAAATTATGAACGAGCAAATTAAAAAAATTAAAGTTTTAGATAGCGTTAACGGTAAAACTGTAAATGAAATTGAAAATTCAATAAAAGAAATTAAAGGCGTTTTAGACGTTAAGTTTGACGTAGAAAACGGCGTTTTGTCTTACGTTTTAGACTCGTGGTCTAGCGATTACGACGTTTTAGTTGCAATTATAAACCTTTTAAGCGACGAATATCAATTAGATAGCGAGCCGTACTTTGAAGAAGTTGACGTTGAAGAAACTGGCGAAGAATACGTTTATAAAAACGTTGAAGATGTCGCCGAAGATACCGATGAAGGCAACAGCTACGAAGAAGTTGATGAAAAGCAAGTTAGAAAAAAAGAGTTAAAGTATAAGTTTATAGAAATAGGCGTGTCTTTAATAATTTTGATAACGGGCTTAATTTTAAGCGCTTTCAAAAAAACGCAAGAAGTTGCCGAATATTTTTACGTGGTAGCATTTTCCGTTGCTAGTTACGAGTTTATTTTCGGCACTTTATCGTCGATTTTTAAAAAGCAGTTTAATTTTAGTAATATCGCGCTATTTTTAGGGGCTATTTCTTCCTTAATTTTAGGAACTTCGCTTGGTGGCGCGGTGGTTATGATTGTTTATACAACCGTTACTACGCTTTACGAACTCTTTAAACTCGATATAACTGAAAAGTACGAGTTAGATTTTAACTTTAACTTAAAAGCAAATTCAAAAATAAACAAAATAAACGGTATTGTTTTAGGTTCGGTGTTTGTAGTTTGTTTGTTTATTGCTTTTATTCTGCCTATAATTTTAGGAAATTTTAGCAATAATTTATTAGAGTGCGCAAAAAGGGCAAACGCAATACTTTTAATTTTTTCGCTAACTCCGTCTATAATTTCCGTACCGCTTTCTTATGCGCTAGTTTATAAACACGCTCTAAAATACGGCGTTTTAGTAAACGGCGAAGATGCTTATTTAAACGTTGCAAACGTAAAAACCGTTGCGTTTTTAGGTCAAAACGTATTTGTTACGGATAGCGGTGAATTAAAAGAAAACGCGTACGGTAGCGTTTTAGAGCTTTACGATGCTAACGTTTTAAAAACCGTTTTACTTTCTTCAAAACCGAAAGATAGCACTTCAAAACTTAGAAAAGAACTTTCTATTTCCGCATCCGTTTCAAATCTTGATGAAAACGGTAAAAATAACGAAGTTATATCGCTTAAAAACTCCTATAAAGGCTCAACCGTTTTAGCGGTTGGCGATACTTTGACCGACGCAAGCGTTACACTTTCTTTAAGCGAAAAGGACGGTTTTAACGTCGTTGTTAAAGACGGTAGCCTTAAAAAAGTTCCGTTTACGGTTAAACTTTTAAAGCGTTTTAAGTCTATAATAATTCAAAACGCGGTTTTAACGCTTATAGTAAAGGCGCTATTTTCAATACTTTGTGGTTTTGGTTTAATTACTAATTTAGTAGTTGCGGTTGCGCCCGTTTTAGTAATTAGCGTTCTTTCAATTTTAAACGCGTTAAGAAATAATCTAGAAATTATTTAATACTAAAACTAAAAACACTTTGCCGTTTTGGCAAAGTGTTTTTTTGTGTGTTTATTAAACTATAACGTTTACAAGCCTTGATTTAACTACTATAACTTTTCTAACGGTTTTGTCTTGAATTATTGCAGATATCGTGCTATTAGACAATGCAATTTGTTCAATTTCTTTATCGGTAGCAGTTGGGCTAACCATAATTTTAGCTTTGTTTTTACTGTTAATTTGAACGGCAAGTTCAATTTCGTCTTTAACAAGAGCGTTTTCGTCAAAAACAGGGTAAGCGTTTTCAAATATAGACTTTTTATTTCCGCAAATTGACCAAAGTTCCTCACTAAAATGTGGAGCAAACGGAGCAATTAAAAGCAATAAATCGGTTACGCACTCTTTTAAAAGCACAACGTTTTTAGCGCTTTGTTCTTTGCCGTCGTACTTATAAATAGCGGTAACGTATTCCATAAGGCGGGCAATAGCCGTGTTAAACGAGAAGTTTTCCATATCTCTATCAACGCTTTTAATTGCGTAGTGTCTTGCGTAGTTAAGTTCTTTTTCGTCCGCTTCATAAGTTGCAACTTTATTGTTTTTATAGCCGTTTACGGTAGTTACTATTTTTTCAACTCTATCCATAAACTTAGAAATACTCTTTATGCCACCGTCGTTCCAAGGACCGCCTTCTGTATAAGAGAAACCGAACATAAGATACATTCTAAATATATCGGAGCCATATTGTTTAACGTAATCGTCAGGCGAAATAACGTTTCCGCGTGATTTACTCATACGGTTGCCGTCCGGGCCTAACATCACGCCTTGGTGAACGAGTGATTTAAACGGCTCGTCAAAGTTAAGATAGCCCATATCCCTTAAAGCCTTTGTAAAGAACCTTGCGTATAAAAGGTGCATACAAGCGTGTTCCGCACCGCCAACGTATTTGTCAACCGGTAACATTTGGTTTATAAGTTCGCTATCGAACGCTTGTTTTGAGTTGTGCGCGTCCGGATATCTTAAAAAGTACCAACTTGAACATACGAAGGTGTCGAGAGTGTCGGGGTCGCGTTTAGCGTCCGCACCGCATTTTGGACATTTGCAGTTGATAAATTCCTCACATTTAGCAAGCGGTGATTTTCCGTCAGGCTTAAACTCTACGTTGTACGGAAGTTTAACAGGCAAATCCTTTTCAGGAACGGGAACTATACCGCAAGTAGGGCAGTATATAATAGGAATAGGTGCGCCCCAGTATCTTTGGCGTGAAACGAGCCAGTCGCGAAGTCTATAATTTACTTTAAACGCGCCCGAGTTTTGTTTAGCAAGGTCGGTTAAAATCTTTTTACGCGCTTCTTCACAAGTCAAGCCGTCGTAATCAACGCTGTTTACTATAATTCCTTCTTCTACGAAAGGCAATTCGTCGTTAACGCCGTTTACGCCTTTAACTACTCTCGTAATTTCTAAACCGTATTTGTTAGCAAACACGAAGTCGCGCTCGTCGTGAGCGGGAACGCCCATTACGCAACCTGTGCCGTATGAATATAAAACGTAGTCGGATATCCAAATAGGAACTTTTTTACCGTTTACCGGGTTTATACAGTACGCGCCCGTAAATACGCCCGTTTTTTCTCTATCAAGCGAAAGTCTTTCAATTTCCTTTGCTTTTAAAGTGTTTTCAATATACTCTAAAACTTCGGCAGACTGCTTTTTAGTCATAAGTTTTTTAACGAGTGGATGTTCAGGTGCTAAAACTACGTATGAAACGCCGAATACCGTGTCGGCACGGGTAGTGAATACTCTAAACTCATCTTCACCGTTTTCGCACTTGAATAATATTTCACCGCCGATTGACTTTCCTATCCAGTTCTTTTGCATAGCCTTTGTTTTTGAAGGCCAGTCTAAACCGTCAAGCCCTTGTAAAAGTTCTTCGGCATAGTCCGTAATTTTAAAGAACCATTGAGTTAAGTCTTTTTGAATAACTAAATTATGACATCTTTCGCAAGAGCCTTGAATAACTTGTTCGTTTGCAAGCACGGTTTGACAACTAGGACACCAGTTTACAGGCGCTTCCTTTCTATACGCTAATCCGTGGTTGTAAAGTTGTAAAAATATCCATTGCGTCCACTTATAATAGTCGGGCATACAAGTTTTAATTTCGTGTGACCAGTCGAACATTGCGCCCATTTCACGCAATGTGTTTTCCATCGTTTCCATATTAGCAACGGTAGAATCGAGCGGGTGAATACCCGTTTTTATTGCGTAGTTTTCGGCAGGAAGACCGAAAGCGTCAAAGCCCATAGGTTGAAAAACTTCATAGCCTTTCATTTTTTTGTATCTTGCAAAACTGTCGGTAGGGCCGTAGTTGTACCAGTGGCCAACGTGGAGTTTAGCGGCAGACGGGTAAGAGAACATTTCAAGAGTGTAGTACTTTTTAGAAATATTCTTTTTGTCAAAAGAATGAGACTTGTCTTTTTCCCATTTTGCTTGCCATTTTTTTTCAATCAATTTCATATCCATAAAAAGAACCTCCAAATGAATAGAAAATTTTAACTTCAATTTTTATAGTATAGCACAAATATTTAAATTTTACAAAGTAAAATGGACGTAAAAACAAAAATATTTATTTTAAAGTTTTAGAAACGTAAGCATTGACAAAATTTTTTATAAGTTATACAATAAAATTAGCAAAAAATTAAACGAGATAGGGAGTTTTTATGTCAAGAATTATAAAACTTTATAGCGAAAGTTTAGAAGTTTCAATTTCAACTTTCGGTGCGGAAATTATAAGTGTTAAAAAGAACGGCGTTGAACGCATTTGGCAAGGTGCGGAAGGTTATTGGAGCGGTCACGCGCCTATACTTTTTCCATTTTGCGGAAGGCTCGTAAATACTCAATATAAAATAGGTGGAAAGGCGGTTGAAAACGTGCCTATTCACGGCTATGCAAAAAGAAGTGAGTTTGAAGTTCTTAGTGAAGAAAAAACATCCGTATCACTACTTTTAAAAAGTAGTGAAGAAACTAAAAAAATATATCCGTTTAGCGTTGATTTAAGAGTCTTTTTTAAACTCGACGGCGACAGTTTAAAAGTTTATTACATCGTTGAAAATAACGGTGAAACAAAGGCGTATTTTAGCGTAGGATGTCACGAAGCGTTTAGTTTAGACGGCAATTTTGAAGATTATTCTATTGAATTTGATAGCGATAAAGACTTTATAACTTCAACAGGCTTAAAATCTAATATGCTTTCAAACTATAAATATAATTTGGAGTTGCAAAACGGAGCGTTGCCACTTTCTTACTCTCTTTTTAGCGACGACGAAATTGAAAGAGAAGGCGGTGTTTACGCAACGGGCTCAATCGTCGTAGAAAACGTAAAATCAAAGCGCGTTAATTTATTAAAAGACGGCAAAAGCGTGCTATCGCTTTATTTTAACGACTTTACTAACCTTGTTTTATGGACGGAAAACGGCGCGTCGTTTATAGCAATAGAGCCTTGGAACGGCTTGCCTGACGTTATTGATACTAACGGCGATATTGAAACTAAAAAAGGCATTTTAACTATTGAGCCAAACGATACTAAAACTTACTATCACTCAATAACTTTTGAAGATTAAAATGCGGTTTTTTACTGAAACTAAAAAGAAAAAATCCTTTGCGAAAAGCAAAGGATTTTTTAGTTAAATTTTATAATAAATCTACGGTAAACTCGCAGTTTTCGCCGTTTTCAAGTTTTTTAACCGCGTTTTCAAAATGTTTAGGAATATAGTCGAATTTATATTCGGGCAACTTATAATAGTCGAGTTTAACGGCTTTTTGAATAAGTAAGTTGATAGCCGCACCAACGTTACTGTAACCGCTTTTAATAAAGTTTAATTGAAGTTGCTTGTTAAGTAACTGAGTAACCGAAAGTTTTTGTTTGCAGTCCGTAAAGCCGGTAATTGCAACGCTTGCTTTTAATGCGGAAACAGTATCGATAGTTGAAATATCAACGTCACTGTCCGTAACGTAAATAATTTTAGGGCATTTTCTACCGCCGGTTATTGATAAAACGTTGCTTTCAAGCGTTTTGTCTGCTTTCAAAGTATAATAAATGTCCGTTTTATAAGCAAGGTCAAGGTTTTCTTGATTATTATCAATTACAACGGGAACTGCTTTATAATACATTACAAGTTGTGCTATAACGTTTGCAAGTATAGTTCCACCGATAATTGCAACGTAATCGCCTTGTTTAATGTTTAACGCGTCAATTACTGAAATTGCAAGGGAAAGGTGGTAAATAAAGAGCGCGTCGCTATCGCTAACGGTACTCGGTAAAATGTGTAAGTTGTTTTTGCTAACTACTTGAAACTCTTTTAAAAATCCGTCGCTAAAAGCGGTAAGACCTTTTTCTTGACTATCGTCGGGAAGGTCAAGGGCGGTCATAGGCGACAAATAAACTTTTGCGCCTTTTACAAAGTAATTAGATTCTTGAAGCGTTTCCGTAATTTGAGCAACCGCAATATTAGACGGAGTAAACGGAGTTTTGCGTTTCGATGCGCCGGTATAGTCTAAAATATCTTTGCGAGATATATAGCATTTGGTTATTTTAACCTTAACGTCGTCAACGTTTTCTAAATTTACGGTTGAATTGACTTTTGTTATTTCGTTTTTGTTCGTTATTTGCCAATAAATCATAATTTTCCTTTCACTAAATTATATACCACTTACTTTATTTTTGCAACTAAAAAAACAATTATTTTAAAATGTGGTATAAACTTGCTTTCGTTTAGACGTGCTGTAAGTAAAAATTTTATATTTTTTTAAATATTAGCAAAAAATTTTACTTATAAGGCGCTATAAAATGTTGACTTAAACAAAAATTTAATATATAATAGCAAAGTAATAAAATTCAAGAGGTGCTAATTATGAAAGATAATATTCATCCAAATTATAAAATCGTTGACGTACAATGTGCTTGTGGCGCATCTTTCCGTACTGGTACTACAAAAAACGTAGATTTAATTAAGATTGATATTTGTTCTAAATGCCACCCTTTCTTTACAGGTAAGCAAAAACTTGTAGATGCTGGTGGTCGTGTTGATAAATTTAAGAAGAGATACGGTATTTAATTTATCTAAAACAATACCGTTTTAGGTATGTTTACGGCGTCAAGATTTATTCTTGGCGCTATTTTATTAAGGCTCCGTTACAACACTGCTTGTTTTTTTAACGGAAAAATCCTACAAAATACTTTGCGTTTTCTTCGGTTACAGACCGCATGGGTATGCGCCCTCACAAGAACGCTCGTCTTTTTTGCATTTTTCTCGTTAATCACAAAAATATATTTTTGTTAAAATCAATCGCTTTATGTAACGTTCGCCTAATTTAAACAGGGTAAATGCGTTATGAAAAATAATCAATGCAAAAAAACTTCAATAGGCGGTCAAGCGGTTATAGAAGGCGTAATGATGCGTGGTAAAACTTCTATGGCAACCGCAGTCCGCGCGGAAAGCGGTGAAATTTTAGTTGAAACTAACAGAATTGGCGGAAAGGCGCAAAAAAGTAAATTCTTAAAATTTCCTATCGTTCGTGGCGTAGTTGCGTTTTTTGATTCGCTCGTTTTAGGAACTAAAACGCTTATGCGCTCGGCATCCGTTTTTGGAGAAGAAGAAACTTCAAAATTCGATAAATACGTCGAAAAGAAAACGGGTGTAAACGCCGTTGACTTTGCCGTATTTATTTCGGTTGCGCTCGGTTTGGTATTGTCGCTTTTTTTATTTTTCTTTTTACCGCAGTTTATTGCAGACCTTTTACCTTTTAAATCGAATACTTCTTTGCTTTACTTTTTAGTTGAAGGTTTAATAAGAATAACAATTTTTATTTGCTATATACTTTTAACGTCTTTAATTAAAGACGTTAGGCGAACGTTTATGTATCACGGCGCGGAACACAAAACTATTTCTTGCTATGAAAGTGGAAAAGAATTGACGGTTGAAAACGTTAAAAAGTGTACTCGCGTTCACGATAGATGCGGTACGACCTTTACTTTTTTAGTAATGATTGTTAGCATTTTAGTGTTTTCTATCGTAAACGTACTTCTTCAAAATTTAGGCGTAACGTTTACGGGCTTTATAGGTAAGGTATTAAGGTTTTTATTAAAACTTTCGCTTTTGCCTTTCGTTAGCGGTGTTTCTTACGAAATTTTAAAACTTTTAGCAAAAACTCAAAGCAAATTCGTTTTAATATTTAAAGCGCCGGGGCTATTACTACAACGCATTACAACGCGTGAGCCTGACGATAGCATGATAGAAGTTGCCATAACTGCGTTCAGCAAAGTTTTGGAAATGGATGAAAATTTAGATATTAAGCCAACAAAATTTAACGTTTTTGGTAGTGCTCAAACGCTTCACGGTAAAGTTTTATCAATTTTAAAAGACGCAAAAATTGAAGATTTAGCGGATGCCGACTGGATAGTTTGCCGTGTTTTAGATATAAAGCGCAGTAGCATTAGCGATAAATCTAAATTAGTAACCGTAGCGCAAAGTAAAATAGCAATAGAATACGCGCTTAAAAGGGCGCAAGGCATACCGCTTGCGTATATTTTTAAAGACGCGGACTTTTACGGGTTTAAAATTAACGTTGACGAAAACGTTTTAATTCCAAGACCTGAAACGGAAGAGTTATGCGCGTTAATAGTTAAGGAAAACGACGGCGCAAAAACCGTTTTAGATATGTGTACGGGTAGCGGAGCAATAGCAATAGCCTTAAACAAGTTAAAGGGCTTTAACGTAACCGCGGTTGACGTAAGCGAAAAGGCTTTAAATTTAGCAAAAAAAAGCGCGGAAGAAAACGGTGCTAACGTAACGTTTGTTCACTCTAATATGTTTGAAAACGTAAGCGATAGATACGATGTTATCGTATCTAATCCGCCGTATATTAAAACGGAAGATTTAACTTCCTTACAAAAAGAAGTTAAAAAAGAGCCGATACTCGCGCTTGACGGCGGGGTTGACGGGCTTGATTTTTATAAAATTTTATGCGAAAACGCGTATAAATTCTTGCTTGAAAACGGAGCGTTATATATGGAGTGTGGAATAGGTCAAGCAAGTGAAATTGTTGAAATATTTAAAAAATCTCAAAATTATTTAGACGCGCAAGTTTTTAAAGATATAAACGGCGTTGAAAGAATTATAAAGGTAGTAAAAAAATGAACGGAAAACTTGAAGCAATTTTAGAAAGGTATGAAAAACTTAACGAACTCGTTGCCGACCCGGAAGTTATACGAAATATGGACGAGTGGAAAAAGTACACCAAAGAACTTTCAAATATGCAAGACGTTGTTGAAAAATACAAAGAATTAAAAAAAGTTCTAACCGAAAAGGAAGAGGCACAAAATTCTTATGCTATTGAAACTGATTTAGAAATGAAAGAATTTTTAAATGATGAAATTTTGGCGCTGAAAGAAAAAGAAGAAATTATAAACGGCGAACTTAAAATTTTACTTATTCCAAAAGACGAAAACGACGATAAGAACGTAATTATTGAAATTCGCGCGGGCGCGGGCGGTGAAGAAGCGGCGCTTTTTGCCTATGAACTATACCGTATGTACGTAAACTATGCCGACAAGCATAGGTTTAAAAGCGAAGAAATTGACTCTAACTTTACCGAACTCGGCGGTGTAAAAGAAGTTACTTTCTCCGTAATAGGCAAGGGCGCGTATTCAAAACTCAAATACGAAAGTGGCGTTCATAGAGTTCAACGCGTTCCCGAAACCGAGTCGCAAGGAAGAATTCAAACTTCAACCGCAACGGTGGCGGTACTTCCAGAAGCCGAAGACGTAGAAGTTAAAATTGAAGAAAAAGACTTAAAAATCGATACTTTTAGAAGTAGTGGCGCGGGCGGTCAACACGTCAACAAAACGGAAAGTTGTATTCGTATGACTCACTTGCCAACGGGTATAGTAGTAACTTGTCAAGACGAGCGTTCACAAATTAAAAATAGAGAAAAGGCTTTAAAAGTGTTAAAAAGCAGGCTTTACGACTATTACAATTCTCAATACAGAAAAGAATACGACGAAAATAGAAAGAGTCAAATAGGCACGGGCGATAGGTCTGAAAGAATTAGAACTTATAACTTTCCACAAGGCAGAATTACCGACCACCGCATAGGCTTTACGCTTTATTCGCTTGAAAACTTTTTAAACGGCGACATTGACGAAATGATTGAAATGCTTGCCATAAAAGATAGGGAAGCAAAACTTGCAAACGAAGAAGAGTAAGGGGTTTTCTTATCAATCGCAAAATTAAATTTTGCTAAATCAAGCATATTCATTGATAAGCCTAGCAGTTAATTTTTAACACAACGTAATATAAACCGCCAAATTGTTGGCGGTTTTCTTTTATGCTCGTAAAACGAATAAAACTTCATAAAAATTTTACAAAATATTCAAAGAATTTATAAAATACCTATTGAAAACTTTAAAGTTTTGATATATAATAATAGTACAAATAAATTTAGGGGGAAAACTCTATGATTAACATTATTTACGGACCAAAAGGCTTCGGCAAAACTAAAATTATGCTTGACCAAGTAAACAACGCGGGCGACAATGCGAAAGGTAACGTCGTATTCATTACTGATAAAAGTTTTTCAACGGTAAGCATAAACTTTAACGTTAGATGCGTTTATACGGAAGATTATAAAATTAGTGGCGCAGTTGCTTTCAACGGTTTTATTAACGGCTTGCTTGCGGGCAATAGCGATATTGAATACGTGTTTATTGATGGTTTAAAGAGAATTGTTGGTAACGATTTAGAAAACGGAAAAGAACTTTTTGATTCTATGGAAGCGTTACAAAAAGAATACGCTAACTTAAAATTTGTTGTTTCAGTTAGTTCAACTCGTGAAGATTTGCCAGACTACATAGTAAAATATATTGATTAAAATGAACAAAACTGTAAAATTGTTTAAACAAACTATAAATATCGGCGGGTCGTTTTTACCTGCCGATTTTCCATATTTTGACGGCGCGTTTATCTCGTCTTTATTAGACCTTGATTTTTACGATAGAATTATAGCCGTTTACGAACTTTTAACAAATCGCAAGTTAGATAAAAAGAATTTTGAAAGTATAAAAAACGCGCAATATCCCGCGTCCGTAGTTTCGGTTGACGACGGGTTAAATTTGCTTGAACTTTTTGACGGTAACGTTGCCGATTATAGCGACTATATTTTTGATAAAACTGACCTTATAGGCGAAATTTCTTCAATAATAGCCGTCTTTTTTAGTTCGTATTGCGACCTTATTGAAAGCGGTCAATTAAATTTAGGCGACAAGTTTAACGTTGCGTTAACTCAAAGCGACGCTAATTTTTTACTTGCCTTATTTATTGCAAAAAAGATAGGTTTACCGATAGGCGTAATCACGGTTGCAACCTTAAAGCCTGTAAACGTAAAAATAAAAGACTGCTTCTTTTCAAGCTTTAACGAAAACGAAATTGACGACGTTATTAGCGAGTTTTTTGAAGAATACGATTATCCGTTAGACGTAGTAAGCGCCGAAAGTTTTATTCCGCTTGTTGAATACGTTAATAGTTACGATGATGATTCCGTATTTTTAATGCCCGCGCTTATATCTCCGTATAAATTTACACGCAAAGTTTTAAAGGCAATTACTAATAAAAACGAACTTTCTATTGACAAGGCGGAGCGGTTACTGTATAACGAAACCGCTATTGAAATTCCGCCTTGCATTGAAAATAACAAAAACTTAAAGTTTTACGTTAAAAGAAAAACTCTTTCTTTTCAAGACGTATTGCAAACTATTAAGCTGTGTATTTAATTGATTTTTGTTAAATTTAATGCTATAATGTAATTAAATTACATTAAAATTTTCTAAATTTTTAAAATAAGGGTATTATGGAAGATAAAAAAACACTTTTTAGCGCCGTTCAACCAAGCGGTACTCCAACTATCGGCAATTACGTTGGCGCAATAAACAACTTTGTAAAATTGCAAGACGAATATAACTGTATTTATTCAATAGCGGACCTTCATTGTTTAACCGTTAAACAAGACCCGCAAAGTTTAAAAAAAGCAACTTACGAGTTATTGGCTTTATATTTGGCGTGCGGTATTGACCCTGAAAAATGTATAATGTTCGTTCAATCACACGTTCCAAGCCATGCGGAACTTACTTGGGTTTTAAACACCATTACGTACCCTGGCGAACTTAATAGAATGACTCAGTTTAAAGATAAGTCAAGAACGCACCAAGATAACGTTAATATGGGGCTTATGGACTATCCTGTATTGATGGCGGCGGATATTTTGCTTTATAACACCGCAGTAGTTCCCGTTGGAGCGGACCAAAAGCAACACATCGAACTCACGCGTGATTTAGCGCTTCGCTTTAACAATAGATACGGCGAAACTTTTACCGTGCCCGAAGGTATTTTTCCTAAATACGGCGCAAAAATAATGTCGCTTAGCGACCCTACTAAAAAAATGAGTAAGAGTGACGAGAATATCAACGCTTACGTTTCTATGTACGACGATACGGACACTATTATTAGAAAGTTCAAAAAAGCGGTTACCGATAGCGACAATAAGATTATTTTCGACGTGGAAAATAAAGCGGGTATTAGCAACTTGTTAACTATATACTCGGTATTTAGCGGAATTTCAATAGAAGACGCGGTTAAAGAGTTTGAAGGAAAAGGTTATGGCGACTTTAAGTTAAAGGTTGGCGAGGCTGTTGCCGAAGGTATTAAGCCTATAACTAATAAGCGTTTAGAACTTATAAAAGATAAAGCGTACCTTAATTCCGTTATGCTTAAAGGCGCGGAAAACGCTTATCGCATAGCAAGCAAAACGGTAAGAAAAGTTTATAAAAAAGTAGGCTTATACAAGGCGGAATTATAATGTTTGGATATTTAAAGCCCGACAAACCGTATTTATATTTAAAAGACGATACTTTGTATAACGCGCTTTACTGCGGTATATGCAAAAGTATTAAAAAGGTTAGCGGAAACGTTGCGCGTTTTGCGCTTTATTACGACGTTGCGTTTTTAAGCGCTTTAACTCACAATATTTTAGGTGTTGACGTTGAAATTGAAAAAAAGCGTTGTATAGCGCACCCTATAAAATCGCGCCCTATCGCTAAACCCGATGAAATTTCTAAAAAACTTGCGAGTTTAAATTTAATTTTAGCGCATTATAAACTTTGTGATGATATATTAGACGAGCATAAAGGCTCGTTTAAAAGCGCAATAATAAGTACGGGCTATAAAAGGGCAAAAAAAGCCGAGCCTAAAATGGATGAAATTGTTTGTGAAGGCTATAAAAACCTTTTACAACTTGAAAAACAAGGAACTAAAAGCGTTGATATTGTAAGCGATTCGTTTGCAACGCTTATGGCAAAAATTTCAAATATTTTATTTGGCGAGTTTTCTACGGAAGATACTTACAATTTAACCTACGCATTAGGCAAATGGGTTTACTTAATAGACGCGCTTGACGACTACGATAAAGATATAAAAAATAAGTCGTATAACGTTTTTTATAACGCGTACGGTCAAAATACTTACGCAGAGTTTATAGAAAAAAATTCAAGTGAAGTAGCATTTATTTTTAACACCGTACTTTCACAAATTGCGGAAACTTATAAAAATATTCCTAAAAAATTTAACGGCGACCTTGTTGAAAATATATTGTTTAAAGGAATACCAAAAACAACGGTATCAATACTTCAAAAAGCAAAAAAGGGGACTAAGGAGTAAAAATGGACAAATACTATAAAATTTTAAACGCTAACGAATTTGATAGCGACGAAGTTCTTTTTAATAAATATAGCGAACTTAAATCTAAATACCTTGAAGAAAGGTTTTTGGAAGGCGACGCTGGCAATATTGCGGCTAAAAAACTTACCGAACTTGAAATTGCATATCAAGAAATTTGTTCGTATAGAAGCCAAAGCAAAGAAAACAGAAGCGAAACGAGTTTGTACGTAGAAATTGAAAACGCAATTAAAAGCGGAAATCTTCAATTAGCGCAAGAAAAACTTGATTCGTTTGATGAAAGAGACAGCGAGTGGCACTATTATCAATCGGTAGTTTTTTATAAAAAGAACTGGTTTAACGAAAGTAAAAAACAACTTGAAATTGCTATTCAATTAGACGGCTCTAACGAAAAGTATAAAAACGCTTTAAATAGGCTTAACGAGCGTATGAATACTAGACAAAATATAAATCCAGACTGGAATAAATCAGGTTCTTCTCCATATCAAAATTCTGGTTTAGGCGAAGAAACACCGCAACTTGGCGGAAGTAGTTGTATGCAATGGTGTTGCGATATGATTATTTGTAACACTTTGCTTAACTGTTGTTGCAGTTGTAGATAATTATGAAAAATGGAAAAATTATTGCGCTTTCCGCAATATCTTCGGCATTATGCACAATACTTTTAGTTATTGGCGCGTACTTTCCAACGCTAGATTTGTCTTGCTTATTTATGGCAAGTTTAGCTGTAACGTTGCCACTTTCTAAAAACAGTTATAAAGGTGCAATACTAACGTATTTTGCATCTTTACTACTTGCGCTTATTTTTGCAAGTAGTAACTTTACCGTTATTGTGTGTTTTGCCCTTTTTTTTGGCTTACATCCTATACTTAACTACTATTTAATTTCAAAGAACAAAAAACCTATAAATATTTTTACCATAGTAAAAGTTTTATGGTTTACCGCGCTACTTTACGTAATGTATTATTTACTTAATATGTTCGTTGACGTAAGCGACTATTTAAAAGATGTTGCAATCTACGTTTTATTTATAGGCGGGGTTATTATCGGTTTTATTTACGACGTTGCTTTTATGCGAATTCAAAAACTTACGCTTATAATTATGAAAAGGTTAAAACTTTAATTATTTTTATGAAAAAGAACGATATTTTAAAAGGTACAATTTCATCAATAGGGTATAATGGCGAAGGCATTATAAAATATCAAGACGGTACGGTTTGTTTCGTACCGTTTGCACTACTTAACGAAGAGGTTTCTTTTAAAGTATTAAAAGTAAACAAAAACGTTGCGTATTGTAAGTTAATTGAAGTTTTAACGCCTTCAAAAAATAGGGTAGAGCCTAAATGTAGCGTGTTTAAAAAATGTGGCGGTTGCCAACTTCAACACACAAATTACGAAACTCAACTTAAAATTAAAAGTGATATTATAAAAGATTGTTTTTATAAAATTGCAGGCTTAAACGTAAGTGTTGAAAATGGCGTAAAAAGCGATAGCGAATACGGTTATAGGAACAAAATTCAATTTCCTATAAGAAGCGTGAACGGTGAAAATAAAATAGGCTTTTTTGCGGAAAATTCACATAGAATAGTTGAAGTTGAAAGTTGCCCAATTCAGCAAGGCGAAGCAAAAGATATTCTTTTATGTTTTAAAAAATTTATTAGCGAAAACGGCGTTTCTTGCTATAACGAGCAAACTAAAAAAGGCGTTTTAAGGCACGTGGTTATGCGCAATATAGGTAACGCCGTTTCAATAATTGTAGTAATAAACGGTAAAACTTTGCCAAAAACGGATAAACTTATTAGCATTTTACAGTCAAAATTTAACGAGTTTTCACTTTTTATAAACGAAAATACGGGTGATGGCAACGCCATTTTAGGTTCAAACTATACTAAAATTTACGGTGAAGATTTTTATTATAAAGAAGAATTTGGCATTAAATATCCCGTTATGTGCCAGTCGTTTATGCAAGTTAATAACGACGTTAAAACAAAACTTTACACGGCAGTATTAAATGAAATTAAAGGCGTTAACGATTTAACTGTTATTGACGCGTATAGTGGCGCGGGCGTAATGACTGCTATGCTTGCAAAGGAAAGCAAAAAGGCAATAGGTATTGAAATTGTAAAAGAAGCCGTTGACAGTGCTAATATTTTAGCAAAAGAAAACGGTTTAGAGAGTAAAATGGAAAATATTTGCGCCCCTTGTGAAGACGTTTTGCCAAGCGTTATAAGCGAAGTTAGTAAAGGCGGTGGCAACGTTATAGTTGTATTAGACCCGCCAAGAAAAGGTTGCGATATAGCCGTTTTAAACGCAATTTTAAAAGAAAAACCAAACCGCGTTATCTACGTTTCTTGCTCACCGCAAACACTTGCTCGCGACGTTGGAATTTTGACTAATAAGTTAGTATATGACGGCAATCAACTTGTAAAAAACGACGGCGAAAGTTTATACGAAATTGAAAGTATAACGCCGTTTGACATGTTTCCACAAACAAAACACGTTGAAACCCTTGTTTGTCTATGTAAAAAGGCGTAAATACTATAATATCGTAATAAAAAACGGAGAAGATAATGAGATTTTTAAAAGGTCTTTTATCAGTTATAATAGCGCTATCAATTTTAGCAGTTGCAGTGCTATTAGAACTTGGTTTACTTGTGTTTTTAATTGAAAACGTTATAATTCAAGGCGATTATTTGTTTTACGAGCATAGTGAAATTGCAATTATATTAAAAATAAATAAAAGTAATACGTCAAAAGTCATATAAATAATTTCCTTACTATAGCATTATATAGTTGCCTTTTAATTTTGTCAATTAAAACACCGCTTAAAAGCACTTTAAAACGATTAGTGTTTTTTATCTAAACTAAGCAAGAAAATGGTGCTATTTTATTTTTTACACTTCTAAATTCGTGTTTTGCAAAACGTATAAACAGTTATCTAAAATTCTGTTAATGCTTAAACTTTTAACTTCTAAATTTTTAAGCGGTGTTTTAAAATAAATAGACCTATTTTCGTTAATTTTTTCAAGCGCTAAATCTCTATTAAATTCTCTACTTTCTTTTAAAGAATTAACTGCTTCGTTAAGCCATATTTTAACTTCTGGCAAGTATAAACACATAGCGTTTTCATAAATGTGGGCTCTACAATATTGACACTCTGAATTGTTTTTTAGCGTTTCTTCAAAATTAGGGTTTGTAACCGTTTCCGTTTTAAGGCGTTTAAGAGACTTGTAAAGAGAATAGTCGCTGTGTCCGCCAAGTAAAAGTGCAAGGTTATTAAGTAGTGTAATTGCGCAAGTTGATAAATTTTCAACGCTATTTACGTCTTTTTTAGCAAAATCAATTTGTGCTTTTAAAATACAAGCGTTTATATAGCGACCTATTACGGTGCGTATAATATCGTAAACGTCGCGCTCAATTTGGCTATCGTTAACGTCAACTTTTTTAAGTGTTTTTAATACTTTAATTGCATATTTTTTAGCATCGTTAAACGGCTTTAAAAGTGTAACGTTGCGGTCAAATTCGCCCAAATCAAATTTAGCGCGCGCTTTAATATTTTCATAAAGGTCATCAAACAAAATAACTTCGTCTTCGTCGTACGTGCCCCAAGTCATAAGTTTTGATACGGGCATTAAATTTTTCCACGCGGTTTGCATTACGTTAAAATTGCTTTCACTATAACGAGCGGAACAAAAATCTTTAATAAGTTCATTAACGCTCAAAGTTTTGTTTTCCCAAGCGTTTTTTGTTAAGTAGTGAAGGTATAACGAACTTCCGTGCGAAAATTCTGGCCAAAATACCATACCTTTACACATTTTATCTTTTTTTGCAATTTTAAGCCTTTCGTTCATAAGGCTAAAATTTCCCCTTATATCGTGGTGTTTTTCAAGCCCGCCAAATATGCCGAAAATCCAAGGAAATTTTCCTACTAAGTTCCAATTTGTAAAGTTGTTTTTATCTTGAACTTCGCTTGTGTAATCAAATAAAATTGCTTGGTTTTTATCAAGTTCACTAAGCAAATCTTTAACTTCGTTAGGCGTGTAATACATCCATAAATCCCAACTTGCTATTAAAAGTGGAGAGTTTGGGTATTTTTCCTTAATATTTTTGCTAATTTTACGATAAGTATAAAGTTTTAAACGTGCGTTTTCATTTTTATCTTGTGAAAATCTACGTTCTGCAAGCCCTATTGTGTGAAATATTTGACCTTGACCGTATTCCTTAACGTGCGTGTCGGTAAGGTGAGAATAATAATCAAAGTTTTTATCATCTCTAATATCAAAAACAAGCCCCGTTTGTTCGTTATAACTATTAGTGCTTTGCGCTAAAAAAGTAGGCTTTACGTTTTCAATAAATTCTTTTGGCGTGCGCGAATACCAATGCGTCATAGTTCCGGTATCTTCCGGGTGCATAAGGTCGCGTTCAAAAGCGTAGGTTAATATTTTTTTTCTTAACTCTCCCTTATATTCAAGTGGCCAAAATAGACTGCGGTCGTCATACCCGTAGCCCGAATTTTCCGCTTTATCGGTAAGGGAAGGGTAAGGCACGATATCGGGAAAGGCTTTTTGCCAAACGTCATCCATACCCGTGCGCAACATAAATAAATTGAGCCTTGATTTAAGTATCCAGTCAATTTCGTTTTTCCAATCTTCATAGCCCCAATGTTCGGCTTGAAAGCGGTGTAAACTTCTATGAGCAAAATATCTTATACCGCGGTATTCGAAGCGTGGGCTTTCTAAAAGGTCGATATCTTCAAAAATACAAGACGCGTTTTTAGGTATTCTATCTCCGTCCCAAAAATATTTGTAATTCAAAAATTTTTCAAAGTAGCGGTAAACTGCGTAAAGCGTAGCGCGTGGGCGTGCACCTGCTAAAATAAGGTAAGTAGTACCGTCAATTTTTACGGTTTTGATAACGTAATCGTCAGACCCGTAAGAAAAATTAAAAGCGGGAATTTTACCTTTTAAATATAGATTTGCCGTTACCGTATTTACGCTGTCATTACCAAGTAAAACAACCGTATTTGGATTTTTTGGTAACAATAAATACTCTTCGTCATTGCAAAGCGTAAATTTGTTATTCGTGCTTTTTAAGGCAAGGCTAAGAAACTCGTTTGCGCTTATTTTATACGCGCTATGTGCATTTTTTGGAAAAACTACAGTAATATTCATTTTTTACACCTATTTTTTTAAATTTATAATTTAATTATAGCGTTTTAAACTTATTTTAAAAACTTATTTTTTGTTCAAATGGGTGGACTTTTTAGTCATTGTATGTTAAAATGCTAATTAAGGGGGAATTTGATGTGCTTTACAACTATGAAGAATTAAATTTTAAAGTACTATCTGTGTTTCGCGCAAAGCATAAAGACGGTAAGTTTTTGGTAAGCGCACGCCCGTATGGCGCACTCGCGTTTAGATTAAGTGGAAAGTGTAACTTTAAATTTAAATCAAAAAGTTTTTTAGTGGAAAGTGGCAACGTTTCGTTCATTCCTGCTAACGTTGAATACGAAGTAGAATCGTTAGGTAGTGAAATTATAGTGGTGCATTTGAAAGACTGCAATTATTTTGAGCCTGAAGTTTACCACCTTTCAAACGCGTTACGCTTTAAAAACTTGTTTAACGAACTTTTAGAGTGTTGGAAAGAAAATTGTTCTCAATTTAGAGCAAAAAGTATAATTTTTAACCTTTTGCAAAGCATTGAAACTGACGGTAATACTAATGCCGTTAGTTCTGCTTTTGAAAAATGTTTAAACTACGTAGAGCAAAATTTTTGCAATCCAAACATTGATATGTTAAGCGTTGCAAACGCTGGGTTTATGAGTAAATCATCGTTACAGCGCGCGTTTAATAAACACTACGGAATTTCGCCAAAAGCGTATGTTATAAAGTTGAGAATGAACAAGGCGTTTAACTTGCTTACTCAAACAAATTTAACCGTAAAAGAAGTTGCTTTTGAGTGTGGATTTTTAGATGAGAAGTTTTTTTCTCGCGAGTTTAGCCAAAAATTTGGATTTCCGCCGTCGTCATTAAAAAATAGAAGAATAGAATAAAAAATGCAAGCAAATTCTGCTTGCATTTATTTTTGCATTTTAAGGCGTAAATATTTAATTTTAACGTTTTTATATCGTTTAAATTGTAAATTTATTACTGATTTTATTTTTTATTAAATACGTTTTGTTTATACTTTAAAGGCGTTAAGCACACGGCGGAAAAATACGATGGCCAAATTATGCTTATTTATCCTGCAACGGTAATGATAGCGTATTTAAACCTTTACGAAACTATAAAAGACCAAAAGTATTTAGACGCGGCAATAAAAATTGCAAACTATTACGAAAATACCATAAACGACAAGGGTACTTGGCCACTTAAAGTATATGCAATTAACGGCGAGCCTGTAACCCTAAATTTATGTATGCCTCAAGAAATAGCAAAAGCGCATAAAAATTATACGACGTAACTTTAAACGAAAGTTATTTAGATATTTACAATAAAGCGTTTAACTATATAAAAGAAGTTGGTTTAAAAACCTACAATTTTGAAGCGCAGTTTGAAGACGTTATGCCTGCAAGTAATTATGAAAACTTAACTCACTTTGCAGCGGATGCGTACGTTGAATATATAGCAAACAAAAGCGAATATTCAAAAGAAGATATTGAAGTTGCGAGCGACCTTATTCGTTTTGTTGAAGACCAGTTCGTAGTTTGGGGTAAACACTCTTCGCTTACAATTTACGACAGTTCCAACTATTTATATCCCGCTTGTTTAGAGCAATACGGTTGGTATTTACCAATAGACTCAAGTTCCGCCACTGTTATGCGCGCATTTTGCAGTGTGTATAAAATTACTAAAAACCCGCTTTACGTAGATAAAGCGCGTGCGCTTGCTAATATGATAACGCGTGTTCAAAACGAAGAAAGCGGAGCAATTCCAACTTATTGGATGCACGAAGATTGTTCAAACGACCTTAATGACTTTTGGATAAATTGTCACATAGCGTCAGCTTCTTTACTATTAGATTTTTATAACTTTTTAAAAACACTTTAAAATAAAAGCGAAACCTTATTTGGTTTCGCTTTTGTGTTATTTTAAATTTCTATATTGTAGCGGTGTTACTTCGCGCTCTTGCTTGAAAATTTTTGTAAAGTAGGCAGGGTCAATAAACCCTAATTCCTCCGCTATTTGATGAACGGGGAGCGTGGTGTATTTTAAATAATCACACGCTTTATTTATGCGTAGTTTTATTCTATACTCCGCGGGCGGATATCCAAACGTTTTTTTAAATAAACGCCTAAAATAAACTTCACTAATATTTGAAAGGGTTGCAAGATAGTTAATATCAAAATTTTCATAGTAATATTTGTGTAGATATTCAACACCGTCTTTTATAATTAAAAAGTCAATATTAGTGTGTTCAAATTTAAAAAAGTCATCGCTTATAATATTAAACGCATTGTAAATTTGCGCGTTGTATTTATTCTTTACTTGGTTAAAACTATATGAAAGCATTTCAATTTCGTAAATTACTTTTTTTAAACTTTGCGCATTAAAGGAATAAATTTTATTATTTTGTAAATATTCGCCACTTTCACTGTTAAGTAAAAAATTTACGCCTATTGTAGTAACTGATGAGTTTTGCTCGTTTATAAATTTAGAAGTGTACTCGCACCCTGCGGGTATATAAACTAAATCACCACTGTTTGCAACTAATTTTACCCCGTTTTTTAATAAATATTCAACTTTTCCGCTCTCTATAAGCAAAAATAAATGATATTTTTTAGGCTTGCCAACACTTGAAAAACTTTCATTGTTTTGAAAACTTTGTTTGAGAGAGTTAACGTAACTAACCCTATATTCACTTTTTAATAACTTTTCTAAATTAACCATAACCTAATTTTATCACTAAATTTATAATATGTCAATAGTATCAAAAAATTATATTTTTATATAAAATAATTCATTTACTATTTTGTGGTTATTAGGTATAATTTAATTCAAGGAGATATTAAAATGAAACAAACATCTTGGGAAATTATTTACACTAATTATAGCGGTATGCAAAGAAAGGCCGTTGAATTTTTAAGCAAAGAAATGGGTAAATACGTTTTAAGGGAACTAGGCGTATATAAAATTCACGTTTTGCCTGTCAATAAGGAAAGTTCTTTAAAGGTAGAACAAAGTGCAATAGTTGTTTCTTTGTATGACGACAGTAAAATTATTCAAAATTATATAAATAAGGAAGAAATTCCAAATAACGGTTATTTTTTAAAGGTTATAGATAACCCTGATATTGAAAACAACTCGTTAGTTTTAATTACCGCTAATAATGAAGATGCGTTATTTAGAGGCGCGGTTTATTTTATTGACGATTACGTTATTAAATATTCACCGATGATTGCGGGCAAACTTTCTTACAGATTTTTTGACGGTAGGTTAGTTCCGGGCGAACATAAAGAAGAAATTTTAAGTAAAACGCGTTCAATTTTTGCTTGGGGTCACGCAATAAACAACTACCGCGAGTATATTGACGATATGGCAAGGCTTGGCTTAAACCAACTCATTTTATGGAACGACTATGCACCGCTTAACGCGCGTGACGTTGTTGAATACGCGCACTCATACAACATTGAAGTTATTTGGGGCTTTGCTTGGGGCTGGGATGAAAAACGTTGTGAAAACTTAACCGCTCTTAATGAAGAAATGCTTGAAGAAATGAAAAAAAGCGTTTATAACGCTTATTATTCAACTTGGCAAGGTCTTGGCGACGGTATTTACTTTCAATCGTTTACCGAAACCAATATGGAAACTTTAAACGGTAAATGTATAGCTTCAATAGTTACTGATTTTGTAAACGAAGTTGCGGGTAAACTTTTAGAAAAAGAGCCTAATTTAAAAATTCAATTTGGCTTGCACGCCCTTTCAGTTCACAATTATTTAAACGAAATTGCAAGGGTAGATAAGCGCATTGAAATTTTATGGGAAGACTGTGGCGATTTTCCTTATAGTTATGGCGTATTTAACCTTTGTGATGAGGAAAAATTCCAAAAAACGGTACAATTTACAAAAGATATAATTTTATTAAGGGGTAAAGACGCTAAAACCGGAATATTGTTTAAAGGCCACGCCACGCTTGACTGGACTAGGTTTATTCACCAAAAAGGTCCTTTCGTGTTAGGGCAAAACTCAACTTTCGTTCAAGAGCACGATAGATATTTAAGAAGTAGCGGTTGGACCACTTTAACTGCCGGTTGGATTAAAAACGGCGACAGGGCAAGGCGTATTGCCGAACTTGCGCTTTTATTAAGCGATAACAACGTAAACTTATGTATGGGTGGTGTTTACGACGGCGGAATTAGGCTTCCTATGGCGTTATGCGCGGAAATCTTTAAAAATCCAAACGAAAAATTTGAAGATATTTTAGAAAGGGTAAACTCACGTGAAGTTGTTTTAAATAAATAACAATAGTATAGCGTTTTTTTAAATTTTATGCTATAATAAATTATATTTTGTAATTTATTCAGGAGTAACATGGTACCAGTTTCACGTATAGGCAAAACTGAAAAAGATTTAATTGTAAAAAACGGCGATAAGTTTATAAATAACGAAGATTATTTATCTGTTTTTTATAAAACAATTTTAAGTGATAACGTGGTTGAAAACTATTATTCTGCGCTAAAAAACGTTGCGTATAGTAAGTGGCTTTCAAAAGTATTGCCAGAAATTTTATATGCAAGTTTGCAACCGCAAAACACGCCTTGGCACGTGTATAACGTTTTAGACCATATTTTACATACCGTAAAGCACGTAAACGCACTTTCAAAAGACCTTAACTACAACGCAAGAAAAATGCTTGCTCTTTCCGCATTTTTTCATGATTTGGGCAAGCCTGATTGCGCTACAAAAAAAGAAGTTGACGGCACCGTTTACGATACTTTTAAAGGGCACGTAAGGCGTAGCGTAGAAATTTTTAATAAATCGTTTAAGCATTTTAACCTTGATGCAAGAGAGTGGGAACTGATTACTTTTTTAATTAAAAATCACGACTTTTTAATGGATTTAAAAATTTACAACGTTGATAAAATTGATAAAAATGTGGTTAAAAAAGAACTTTTTAAAGATTTTAATTATGACGAAAGCGAAAAAGACGCCTATTTTTTATTTTTAATAACTTTAACGCTTGCAGATAATATGGCGCAAAATTTAGACCTAACGCATAAAAACGTTGAATTTTTAGGCGCTTTACTTAAAGAAATTAAAATTTAAAAATATTCGCACCTTTTAGGTGCGATTTTTTTGTTGTTTTTTTAAAAAACTATTGACAAATCACAATACTTCGTGTTACGATGTATTGCGTAAGGAGAGATATTATATGGACGCTCAACTAAAACGCGGTATATTAGACGTATGCGTACTATCCGCAATAAAAAACGAAGATTCGTACGGCTATAAAATCATTAAAGATTTAAAGCCTTATATAGAACTATCTGAATCAACGCTTTACACCATACTAAAAAGGTTAGAACTTTCAAATATGCTAACCGTACGCACCGTTGAGTACGACGGAAGATTGAGAAAGTATTATCACATTACAAACGCAGGGCTTGGTCGCATTAAAGATTTTATTGAAGAGTGGAGTGAGGTTACTTCAATTTATCAATTCGTAGTAAAGGGGGACGCAAAAAATGAATAAGCAAGAATTTTTAAAAGCAATCAAAAAAAAGTTAAAAGGCTTGCCTAAAAATGAAATTGAAGAGCGTCTAAGCTTTTACAGCGAAATGATTGAAGATAAAAAGGAAGAAGGCGCTACGGAAGAAGACGCTATAAGCGAACTTGGTTCGGTTGATAGAGTTGCCAGCGAGATTTTAAACGATAACGAGCCGTCGCTTATTGAAAAGGGTAAAAAGGTGTTAAACGACGTAAAAATAAACGAAGCGTGGAAAATAGTTTTAATTATATTAGGTTTTCCTATATGGTTTTCACTTTTAGTCACTGTTTTTTCAGTTGTAATTTCAATTTGCGCATCGGTTTTTGCGGTTTTAATATCGCTTTACGCTGTAAGTTTAGCGCTAGTTGTTTCTGCATTTGGCGGAATAGTAGCGGGTATGGTTTACCTTTTTAGTAGTAGTGTTATACAAGGGCTTGCAGTAATAGGTTTAAGTTTAACGTGTTTTGGGCTATCAATACTTTTGTTTTACTTAACCAACTTACTTACAAAAAGCACAATTATTTTAATTAAAAAATTATTAAAAAGGGGGAATAAAAATGAGTAAAAAAAGTAAAATTTGGCTTATTATAGCCGTCTTTTTAATAGTTATAGGTTCAATCGTTTTTACGATAGCAATGTTTAAAATTAACTGGGATTTTAACAAGTTATCAACCGTTAAATTTGAAACGAATACTTACGAATTAAATGGTGAATTTAACTCGATTTCGATTAGTGCGGACACGGCAGACGTTAAAATTATTAAAAGTGAAACGGAAAAGGCAAAAGTAATTTGCGTTGAAAGGGAAAAGTGCACGCATACCGTTAAGGTTGATAATGAAACGCTACAAATATCAGTTAATAACGAAATGAGCGCGCTTGATTATATAGGTATAAGTTTTCAAAGCGCAAAAATAACTATATATTTGCCAAACGGCAATTATTCTAATTTAAACGTTAAAAGCGATACTGGCGATATTGAAATTTCAAAAGATTTCACTTTTGAAAATATGAGTGTTGAACTTTCAACGGGCGATATTAAATGCTTTGCTACCGTAACTAATGATATTGCGCTTAAAGCAAGCACGGGCGATATAAAAATAGAAAATTTAACCGCAAACTCGCTTTCGCTTACAACTTCTACTGGTAACGTTAGCGCTACTAACTTAACGGTTAACGAGAGTGTGATAGTAAACGTTTCAACAGGTAAAGTTATATTAAAGAACGTAAATTGTAAAAACTTTTTATCAAGCGGAAGCACCGGCGACCTTTATTTAACCAGCGTTATAATAGAGGAAAAGTTAAAAATTAAAAGAAGTACGGGCGACGTTGAGTTTAACGGTTTAGACGCGGGTGAAATTGAAATTAAAACAAGTACGGGCGACGTTGAAGGCACGCTTTTAACCGAAAAAACGTTTACGGTATCTTCAAATACCGGCGACGTTGACGTTCCTAGATTAAGTAGTGGCGGTATGTGTAAAATTACTACCGACACTGGCGATATCGATATAGAAATTAAATAAAAATATTGAATTTTAGCCTAATTTAATATATAATATAATTTAAGAACATACAATAGATAAAAGGTGAAGTTTATGGCTAAAAAGAAAGTTTCTAAAAGAAAAATTTCCAACTCTAAAAAAGTTCAAAAGGCGGTGGCGGGGTTACCGCCGGTAGCAAAGAGAACAATAGCGATAGTTGCGTTTTTAATAATAGCAGGCTTTATTTTACTTTGTTATTTTAGACCCGACGTTTTTGATAAAATTTTAAATTTATTTAAGCCGAAAGAAGAAAATTTTGTAACCGAAGTTATCGGTGACGACGTTTACGTTGACAAGTTAAAGGACGTTGAAATTCATTTTGTTGACGTTGGTCAAGGTGATTCAATAGTAATAAGACTGCCTGATAATACTACTATGCTTATCGACGCGTATAACGATAGCGACTTACTTGACTATTTAAAAAACACTTTAAAATTAACTACCATCGATTACGTTTTGGCAACGCATAGCGATGCCGACCATATCGGCGCGATGGACAAAATTTTTGAAAATTTCCAAATTAAAAAAGTGTTTAGGCCGTATATTAAACACGGTGGCGAAAACACTTTTACAGACGATTTTAACAAGGGAAGTAAAGAAGCAAATTCTAACGCGTACGCAACGTTTTTAACTTACTTGTCAGATGAAACTTACTTTGACGGCAGTGAAACTAAAAAATGCGAGTGGGAATTCTTTAATTACAATAGCGATTTTTCTAAAAATATTCATTACAATAATGAAGTTTACACCTTTACTTTCGACTTTTTAACTCCAACCGTAAGCGTTAGCGATATTGCGTACAGCGACGTAAACAGTTATTCGCCTATAATTAAATTCAGTTACTGTGATACCGATATTTTATTTACAGGCGACGCGGAAAATGAAAGTTTAGATGAGTTTTTATCTAAATACACGTCAAGCAGTGATTTAGAATATTTAGACGTTGAAGTTTTAAAACTTGGGCATCACGGCTCAAAAACTTCAACTACTAAACCGTTTTTAGATGTTGTTAAACCCGAATACGCAATAGCAAGTTGTGGCGAGGGCAATAGTTACGGGCATCCGCACCAAGAAGTTTTAGACTTGCTTTTAAACCATAAAGAAAACGGAGTTAAAGCCCCTATTTCTTTATACCGCACGGACTTAAACGGAAATATAGTTTTAAATATATCTACTACCGACTTTAAGTTTGAACTTGAAAACTCAAACTATTTTCCAAATATGTACGATGCCCCGACCGAATAAATTATAAAAAAACAGCGACTTTTTTTAAGTCGCTTTTTTTATGCCTTAAACATTACAAAAACAGTCAAATTGCGACGGTTAAATGCAAAATTTTAGTTCATCTTTATAGTAATATGTTAGTTAATTGAGGTGTTTATGAAAGTTAATTACACTTTATCAAACGGCAACTTATATCTTTACTTAATAGGCGAACTTGACGAGTGCAGTGCGCAAAATACGCGTACGGTTATTGACGAAATTATTGGTAAATATCCAAAAACGCAAAACGTTGTTTTTAACTTTTCGTCGCTTTCGTTTATGGACAGTACGGGTATAGGTATGCTACTTGGTAGATATAAAAAAATTAAGGCAAAAGGAATGGGGGTGTTCGTTGAAAACCCAACAAATACCGTAGAAAAAATAATGCAAATTTCAGGGCTTTACAAAATTATGCCAAAAATTTAGGAGTTTATATGCAAAACAAAATGAATTTAAGTTTTATTTCAATTTCCGAAAACGAAGCGTTTGCAAGAAACGTTATAGCGTCTTTTATGCTAACTTTAAATCCAACGCTTTCCGAAATTAGCGACGTTAAAACCGCCGTTTCCGAAGCCGTTACAAACGCCATAGTTCATGGTTATAAAAATCAAACGGGAATTGTTGAAATTAGCGCCGAAATAGACGGGCAAAGCATACATATTAAAATTAAAGACGGCGGTGTTGGTATTGAAAACGTTGACCTAGCCCAAGAGCCTTTCTTTACTACGGGTATAGAAAGCGAAAGGTCGGGTATGGGATTTACGGTTATGCGCAGTTTTATGGATAGCGTTGAGGTTATATCTAAATTAAACGAAGGCACGACTGTTATTATGACAAAAAAAATAGCAAACAACGCCGATAAGGAGTAGTATGCTTTCTTTTGAAGAAACTTTAACACTTATAAGGCGCAGTAAAGAAGGGGACAGTGAAAGTAAGGAAATACTTTTAAAAAATAACGTAATGCTTATTAGAAGTTTAGTTTCACGCTTTAAAAACAAGGGCGTTGATTACGACGATTTATTCCAACTTGGCTCAATAGGTTTTTTAAAGGCTATAAATAACTTTGACGAAAGTTTTAACGTGCGCTTTTCAACTTACGCCGTGCCTATGATACTTGGCGAAATTAAGCGTTTTTTACGCGACGACGGCGAAATAAAAGTTTCACGCTTAATAAAAATGCAAGCAAGTGAAATATCAAAATTCGTTGAAAAGCAGTTAAAAGACAAGGGCGTAGAACCAACGGTAGAGGAAATTGCAAAAGCCTTAAATATGGAAAAGGAAGACGTTGTTTTTGCGTTAGATTCGTCAAAAATGCCTATTTCTATTTATGAAAGAGTAGAAGACGGTGACGACGCAGGTTTAAGTTTAATTGATAAACTTCCGTCAAATTATTTAGAAGACGAGCATATTGACTCGCTTTATTTAAAAAGCCTAATATCTACGCTTGACGAGCGCGAGCAACAAATTATATATCTACGCTATTTTAAGGACAAAACGCAAGGAGAAGTAGCGCGCATTTTAGGCGTTTCACAAGTTCAAGTTTCACGGCTTGAAATGCGAATTTTAGCAAAGTTACGAAAAAAAGCAGAGTAACGTTGCTTTGCAAAGTTTAGCCGAGCGTAGCGAACGCCAACTGCGAAAGCAGTTATATTGCCTGTCGGCAGTTTTATTTTTCCTAACGGAAAAGTGATATTTGCTGTCGCAAGTTATATTTTGCTTCGCAAAGTTTTATTTGCTAGCGCAAGTGATATTCGCCTACGCCGAGTTGTGGATTTAATTTTATATATAAAAAATAACCATAACTTTTAACCATAAGGTTAAAAATAAAACTTTGGCTTTGCCAAAATAAAACTGTTTGCTTTTGCAAACAATAAAACTTTAACGTAAGTTAAAATATAACTAAAAAAAAGCGGACTATTTAGTCCGCTTTTAATAATTTAAATCTTAAACGTCGCCTTGTGCTTTCATAGATTCTGCAACTTTCATAAAGCCCGCAATATTTGCGCCAGCCATATAGTTAGTTGGCATACCGTACGCTTTACTATATTCGTCACACGCTTTAAAAATTTGAACCATAATGCCGTGTAACTTTTCGTCAACCTCTTCAAACGTCCAAGAAAGGCGCATACTGTTTTGCGTCATTTCAAGGCCGGAAGTTGCAACGCCACCCGCGTTAGCCGCTTTTGCAGGGCCGTAAAGCATATTAGAGGCAAAGTAAACTTCAATTGCTTCTGGTGTTGACGGCATATTTGCGCCTTCCGCTAAACAGTAGCAACCGTTATTTGCAAGTGCTTTTGCACTTTCACCGTCAACTTCGTTTTGAGTTGCGCAAGGAAGGGCAATATCGCATTTAACTTTCCAAATGTTTTTAGAGCCTTCTTCGTATTTAGCGTTAGGGTGGTATTTAACGTATTCGCTAATTCTCTTTCTATCAACTTCTTTAATTTGTTTAACCGCGTCAAGGTCAATTCCGTTTTCGTCGTAAATATAACCGTTACTATCTGACATTGCAACTACCTTTGCACCAAGTTCAGTTGCCTTTTCACAAGCGTAAATCGCAACGTTACCAGAACCTGAAACAACAACCGTTTGGTCTTTAAACGATTTGCCGTTTGCTTTAAGCATTTCGTCAGTAAAATAGCATAAACCGTAGCCCGTTGCTTGTTTTCTTGCAAGTGAACCGCCGTAAGTCAAGCCCTTACCAGTTAAAACGCCGGTATATTCGTTAGTTAAGCGCTTGTATTGACCGAACATATAGCCAACTTCTCTTGCGCCAACGCCAATATCGCCTGCGGGAACGTCACGGTCTGCACCGATATGACGGTAAAGTTCAGTTATAAAACTTTGGCAAAATCTCATAATTTCGCCGTCGCTTTTACCTTTCGGGTCAAAGTCACTACCGCCTTTACCACCGCCCATAGGGAGAGTTGTTAAACTGTTTTTAAAAGTTTGTTCAAAGCCTAAAAATTTAATAATACTTAAATTAACTGACGGATGGAATCTTATACCGCCTTTATAAGGGCCTATTGCACTATTAAATTGAACTCTAAAACCGCGGTTAACAACGTGGTTTCCATTATCGTCAACCCAAGGAACTCTAAAAATAATTTGCCTTTCAGGTTCAACAAGCCTTTCAATAACGCCTGCTTGAACAAGGTCAGGGCGTTTTTCAATAACGGGTTGAAGCGTTACGAAAACTTCGGTTACCGCTTGAATAAATTCAGGTTCGTTAGGATTTCTTTTTTCTACTCTATTTAATAAATCGCACAAATATTTGTTTGTAAGTTTCATATTGTTTTTACTCCTTTGTTAAAGTATATATCAATTTATTTTAAAAAGCAATAATTTGAATTTACTTTTTAAGTAATATTTAAAAAAGTTGCAACTTTTTTTAAAAGTAGCGTATAATAAAATAAATAATATTTTTTTCATTAAACGCTTAAAAACACTTGCTTTTATACTTTTTTTTTGCTATATTATAAAGGCACTTGAAAAATTTGGGAGTATAGCTCAGCTGGGAGAGCATCTGCCTTACAAGCAGAGGGTCATAGGTTCGAGCCCTATTACTCCCACCAAAATTAACGGCACCATAGCCAAGTGGTAAGGCCAAGGTCTGCAAAACCTTTACGCCCCGGTCCGAATCCGGGTGGTGCCTCCAAAACAAAAAGCACTTTAAATAGTGCTTTTTTTATTTTTACGCCTTGATTTTTTAATTTTGTTGTGATAAAATTATTTATTATAAATTTAAGGTAAAATAAATGATAGGAACTTCGTTATCGTACGCTAAACTTAATAATGGTGAATACGTTAATTTGCTTCCAAAACTAGTTGATTTAGGTGTTAAAAGCATTGAGTTAAGAAGTGTTTTAGGCTCTTCAAGCAGTCAAGACGTTTTACGGGGTGGCAAACACTTTATGGAATAACGGTTTTGAAATTACCGTTCACGCAGACCCGCAAACGGAAGAAGATTCGCTTAAAAACGTTTTCGAGCCTTTAAAAGACTTGCTTAACGCTTTGCGCCAACGTTCCCTTACGGTTACGCTTCATCCAGTAAACGGCGATAACGTAAAAATGCTAACGAATTTATCCAATTTTATTATTGAAAATAATTATCCCGTAAAATTAGCGCTTGAAAACAACCGCAAAATGCCCGACAAAACGGACGGCGACACCACCGTTTTAGTGTTAGATATAGTAAAAGAAGTCAACCGTGAAAACGTTGGCATTTGCTTTGATATGGGGGCATTATACTTGGTATAACGCCAATTTTATAGGCGGTGCAGAAATACCTTCAAAAGAGTTTTTAAAACGCGTTATACACACGCATATTCACGCGTATAGCGAAGATAAAACGTATTTTCCTATTGAAAGTATTAAAGAACCGCTAATAAATTATATAAAAGCGCTTCCGCATACTTATTTTGGAGTATATAATATCGAACTTGACCCTAAAAGATTCGAGCATAAATTAAACGAAGAGCAAGGGCTTATCATATCCGTTAATAACTTGAAACAAAGTTATCCGTTAGTTGCAAAAATTTACGATGATTTAAGGCAAAACTTTGATACTTGCTTTAAAAATTCTCTTAAAATTTTCGATAAGCAAAAGGGCAGTTACGGTACGCTAATTTCCCCGTCGTCTTATTTATTTTCAAGTAACGGCTACAAATGGGCTATGGACGTAGCGTTTTTAGCATTATACGATATAGCAACTACGCCTTCAAATATTAAAGAGTATTTTAAAGATTTAAACTGTTACTTTTTAACTCACGGTCACCCCGACCTTTTAGAAGGTCGCACTATTGAAGCAATTAAGGATAGCGATATTACTTTCGTAGTGCCTTCGTTTTTAATGGAAAGAGTTTTGTCTTACGGTGTTAAAAGGGAACGTATTATTGAAGTAAAAGTAGGCGACGAGTTTAGCGTTGGTCCGCTTACCGTAAAAGTTTTAGAAGGTAGGCATTTCCGCCCTGAAAACAAAAAAGGGCTTGATTGTGTAGGCTACGTTATAAAAGGCGAAAATGCGCCTGAAATTGCTTTTCCGTCAGACGTGCGCGATTATAATATAGTTAACTATCCTACGCTTAACGCCGACCATTGTTTTGCTCATATTTGGCTTTCCGACAATGCGTTAGACCCTAACTATTACGAGCCTATAAGTAAAGATTGTGCCTATTTTATGTTAAACGCATCTAAAAAAAGCATAATTTTAACGCATTTAAATAGATATCGTGAAGAGCATTTTATATGGACGGAAAAACATGCTAAATTAGTTAAAGAGCAAATTTTAAAAATATCGCCAACAACAAGCGTTACTATTCCTAAATACGGCGAAATTTTTGAACTTTAAATTATTTTTAAAAGGGGTTTTATTATGCGTGAAGGAACGAGCGGGTTTTGGCTTGAAGAAAAAGACGACGGAATTAGTATAGGTTATACCGATTTTGGCGTGAGTGAATTTGGCGGTATGGATTTTGAAAGAACTTATTATTTAGATAAGGAAAATTCTAAAAAATTTAAAGACTCGCTAAAAAAAGAGTATAAAGGCACTCTTAAACAAATGATAACTAGTGCTTTTACAGAAAATTTTAGCGACCAAAAGTTTTGGGATTTTTGTAAAGAACACGATATTAAATACACTACTTCTACTTGGACAAGTTAATAAAATTAAAAAAACCAACTCGCTGTGAGTTGGTTTTTATTTTTTTAAATTATTAACATTAGTAGGTAATATAAAACGGGTATCGTAATAACCGATAAAATAGTAGTGCCTATTGTAAATATTGCGGCGCTTTTGCTATCGCCACCGTAGTTATCGGCAAAAGTTGTTGCCATGCTTGCAGAAGGCGTTGCAAACGCTACAAACATACCGAGTATCAATTCGTTTGGAACGTGTAAAACAAGCCCTAATAAAAGCATAACTCCAACGAGCAAAGTTGGAACAAAAATAAGTTTATAAAGTGAAACTACGTACAAATATTTATTTTTAAACAAACTTGCAATTTTAATACTTCCAAGTTTTATGCCTAACACGAACATTGAAATAGGCGTAACGATAGGCGTTAAGTAGTTTATATAATCGCTAATTTGCGGAACGACCGCAGTAACTTTCGTAAAGTTTAAAATAATGCCAACAACAAAGCCGATTAAACAAGGGTTGGTTATTATTTTTTTAATAGAAATATTCTTTTTATCGCCCGAAATTAAATACACGCCGATAGTAAACATTGCAACGTTGTTTATAATGTTTGCAATAACTACGCACATAATTACGAGTGGCATATTGCTAAACACCGCAACGGCAAGCGGAATACCTAAAAATCCGTTGTTGCTTGACCAAATTTCAAAGCGGGCAACGCCTTGCGTTTTAAAATCTTTAATAAAACTCGTTGCGGGCTTTGATAAAACGTACCAAACCGCCGTATACAATACGCTTATAAGGGCGGAAAGGGCAATTATAATTAAAGTGGCGCTATCAAAAGTAATTTGTAAAGCGTTTGAAGCAACTAAAAAAGGAACGCCAATGTAAATGAGTATGCGCGAAAGCGGTTGTGATTCGCTTTCTTTAATAACGTTCGTTTTAGCCATTATAAAACCTGGAACGGCAAGGGCAATAAAAATTAAAACGTTTGATAACATTGTAAAAAATGCTTCCATATTATTTAACCTTTAAATTATAAATTTTTGCAAGTTTTTCAAATGCGTTTAAAGAGTTTAAAACCACGCTTCTAGGAACGCAAGTTGCAATTC
>JAZOMW010000048.1:0-8448 GCA_045654225.1 Christensenellaceae bacterium
AGACTTAACCGTAATTAGACCTTTAATTTACGCTCGCGAAAGAGACGTTTATTCTTTTACCAAAGATTTTCCCATACTACACAACCCTTGCCCTGCAAACAAGCACACGCAAAGGGAGTACGTTAAAAATCTTTTAAAAGACGTTAGAAAAGAAATTCCTTTTGCAAGCGAAAACGTTTTAAAAGCTTTAACTAACGAAGATAGAACTAATCTTTTTAAAAAGCCGTAAAAGTAGCTACGGTTAAAGTAAAAATAAGTATTGAATTGTTAGATAAAAAGTGTTAATATATATTAGTAAAAAAGGAGAATAATTTATGTATTATTTATCTATAGATATAGGCGCTTCAAGCGGTAGGCATATTTTAGGCCACCTTGAAAACGGGCGCATTACTTTAAAAGAAATTTACCGTTTTGAAAACGGCGCTGAAAAGAAAGACGGTAAAATGATTTGGAACGTTGAAAAACTCTTTAAAAACATAGTTGAAGGTTTAAAAGAGTGTAAAAATCTTGGCGTTATTCCATATTCAGTTGGCATTGATACTTGGGGCGTTGACTACGCTTTACTTGATAAAGACGGCAATTTAATTGACGAAGTTTTTTCATATAGAGATTCACGCACGCAAGACGTTATGGAAAAGGTTGAACAAATTATTCCTTTTAAAGAACTTTATTCAATAACGGGTATTCAACGCGCGTCTTATAACACTATATATCAACTTTATTGCGATAAGTTAAGCGGAAAACTTGAAAAGGCGGAAAAAATGATTTCCGTAGTTGACTATCTTCACTATTTACTTTCGGGTATTCCTTTAAACGAATATACGCACGCCTCAACTACGGGTATGCTCGACGCTAAAACGCGCACTTGGTCAACTGAAATTATTGAAAGATTGGGTTTTCCTAAAAAACTGTTCGGTCCTTTAACCAAACCAGGAACGATAGTAGGAAAGGTTAAAAAAGAAATTGCAAACGAAATAGGCTATGAAACTTTGGTATGCTTGCCAGCGTCTCACGATACTGCAAGCGCGGTTGTTGCCGTTCCAAGCGATAGCGAAACTCCGCTTTATATATCGAGCGGAACGTGGAGTTTACTTGGCACCGAACTTAAAGAGCCGATAACTAGCGAAACCGCGTATAAGTTTAACGCAACTAACGAGGGCGGATACGGTAACACTATAAGGTTTTTAAAGAATATTACGGGAATGTGGACTTTCCAAAATATTAAAAAAGAACTTAACAATAATTATAGTTACGACGAGCTTATGAATATGGCAAAGTTAGAAGACGTTGGCTCGGTAGTTGACCTTAACGACAACGCCTTTTTAGCGCCCGACAGTATGATTGAAGCCGTTAAAGACTATTGCCGTAAGAACGGTTTAAACGTTCCTACTTCGATAGGTCAAGTTATGGACGTTGTGTATAAGAGTTTAGCAACTACTTACGCTAGCGTAATTAAGGAAACGGAAGAAGTAACCGGTCAAACGTTTGACGTATTAAACATAGTTGGTGGCGGTAGTAAGGACGCGTACCTTAACGAACTTACTAAAAAATATACTAAAAAGCGCGTTATGGTAGGCCCTACGGAAGGAACTGCGGTAGGAAACCTACTTTGCCAAGCAATGGCGTCAAAAGAAATTGCAAACGTTAAAGAAGCAAGACAAGTTGTTAGAAATTCTCTCAAAGTTGTTGAAATTTAAAAAAAGGTTGGAAAAAGCCGAGTCCCTGTAAGGGATTCGGCAACTAAATAAATCCGTAAACGGATTTGTGATATTTGTCTAACGACAAGTGATATTGCTACGCAGTTATATTCGCCTTACGGCGAGTTAAGGATTTATTTAATATAACTTTGGCGATAGCCAAAATATAACTGCTTGTTAAACAAGCAATATAACTTTTAGCCACAAGGCTAAAAATACAACTAATATAATTAATATTTTGTGGATATGAAAAGCCCACTATATTTCGCTTTATGCGAAGTATAGTGGGCTACACTTTTGCATTAAATTAAATTTCCCTTATAGGAAATCCCTAAATTCCAACCTTTTTTAATTTTGAAATTGTGGCTTAATTCGTTGACTTTAAAAATGCAAAGTAATATAATTAAAAACGCAAAAATAATTTTAATAGAAGGTAAAAAAATGAACACTTCGCTTATATTACTTTCACTTTCAATAGCATTACTCGTGGGCTTGCTTCTTACGAGAATAGCAAAAATATTTAGTTTGCCCGCGGTTACCGCGTATTTAGTTACGGGTATAATAATAGGCCCGTTTTGTTTAGGATTACTTAACGTAAACGGTTTAGGTTTTACTTCGCCCGACCAAGTTAAAAGTTACGATATTCTTTGCGATTTAGCGCTTGGTTTTATAGCGTTTTCAATAGGAAACGAGTTTAGGCTTTCTCAACTTAAAAAAATAGGCAAACAAGCAACTATTATAGGCATATTTCAAGCCGTGTTTACAACGGTTTTAGTAGATATAGTTTTAATCGTGGTGCATCTTATTTGGCCTAACGTTTTGCCACTTCCCGCAGCAATAATTTTAGGCGCGATAGCGTCTGCAACAGCGCCCGCTGCAACGTTAATGGTTGTTAAGCAATATAAGGCAAAAGGAAAATTAACCGACATTTTACTTCCCGTTGTAGCGCTTGACGACGCGGTAGGTCTAGTATTGTTTGCAATATCTTTCGGCATCGCAAAAACTATAAGCGTTGGTCAAGTAGACGTTCTTTCCGTTGTATTAGAGCCTTTACTTGAAGTAGTTTTATCTCTTGGTCTAGGTGCGCTTGTGGGTTACCTATTTACGCTTACGGAAAAGATTTTCCACTCACGTTCAAAGCGTTTGTCAATTTCGGTAACGTTCGTAATGTTAACGGTTGCAATTTCAAGTTTAGATTATCCGCCTATTTTAGGGGTTGATATAGCCTTTTCTCCACTTCTATCTTGTATGATGCTAGGCACTATTTTTTGTAACATTTGCGACTTTTCAGAAGAGCTTATGGAAAGGGCGGATAGGTGGACTACACCGCTTTACGTTCTATTTTTCGTTCTTTCGGGCGCGAAGCTTGACCTTTTGTTATTTAGTCAAATAGCGGTAGTTTTAATAGGTTTAACTTTCGTTTTATCAAGGTCGGTAGGAAAATACTTTGGCGCAGGGTTAAGCGCAAAAATTTCGGGTTGTGATAAAAGCATAGTAAATTACTTGGGAATAACGCTTTTACCGCAAGCGGGCGTAGCAATAGGTATGTCGTCAAAAGCGCTTGCGCTTGGCGAGGTAGGCGTTATAGTTCAGTCTATTACCTTGTTTGCCGTGTTAATTTACGAACTCGTTGGACCGTACCTTACAAAAATAGCGCTTATAAAAGCGGGCGATATCAATTTAGAAAACAGAACGAGTGCAAGAGATTTAGCAAAACAAACTGCTCAAAAATAATTAAAAGCCGTAGTAAAAACTACGGCTTTTTTATTACGTTTTAATCTAATTTTTCTTTTAAAAGTTCAACGGAATTTACTAAAACGCTCTTTGGATTTTCAACCAAATTAAATTTAGTTGCAAGTTGGTTTATTAAGTATTTAGCGTTTTTCATTGAACGCGGAGAGCGAATTCTTAAAAATACCGGAACTTCCTGATAGGCTTTTTTGTGTCCCGCTTCTTTACACTTTAAGCGTGGTTCAACTTCCGTCATATCAAGGTTTAAGTAAAGTTTAAGAGATTTTCCTGAAGTTGAAATTTTAGCAAGTTGCGTACTGCCAAATTTAAACGTGTCGCATGTGTTTGAAATTCTTGATTTAACTTTTTTGTAAATTAAAAGCAAGTTTTTAAGTTCGTCGTACCTTTCTAAAATAATAGGGTCGCAATCAAACATTTTTTCTGCAAAACTTTTCTTTGTGTAAACGATTTTTTGAGTTTCAAAATCGTCTTCACTTTCATCTAGACTAACGTTGATATCAAGGTCGTCAAAAGAAAGTTGGCTATCACTTGCATCAAGCCCGTCGTCAATCAAGTCGCTATTTTCGCTAGTGGCGGTTTCACCCACGATAGACAAGTTGTCAATAGTAAGTTGCTCGCCTTCTTTGCTAAATAAAACTTCTTCCGCAACGTAGTCCGGTCTAACAGGTTCTTTAAACGAAAGCGTTTCTTCTAAAATTTCAGCGTCTTCTTCAATTGCTAAATCTTCAACGCCGGTTTTAAATAAAACTTCTTCGGTTACGTCTAATTCGTTTACGGCTTCCGCGTGCGTATCGCTTGCAAGTCTTTCTTCTTTTAATTTGCCTTTATAAAGAACGTCAAAATCAACTTCTTGTTTTTTAGGCTCTAAATAATCAAGTTCTTCCGCGCTACCGCCGTTGAATAAAGGCTCGGTAGAAACGTCTAAAACCTTTTCTTTATTATTCGTGTTTTGTAAATTAAGTTTATCTTCGTAAAGGGACATAATGCTATTCCTATATATTTTAATATTTACAGTATATATTAAAAATTGTTAAATTTCAAGTTTTTTATAAAAATTTTACGCGTATAACAAAAATTACGTGTAAAACCAACCGTTTTTAGCCTTTTAAAACTCTTTTGCTATAATTGATACTTCTTTCATGTCAACTTTGCCGTTGTAATTTAACTTAAAGTGTTTCATAATGCTTGGAAGCGACTTATCTTCAAGGGTTGAAATAATGCTTTTAATTTCATCAATAGAAAGCATTTTAGGAAGGTATTTTTTAATACACTCAATTTGACCGTTTAAACTTATAACGTTTTCAGTTCTTCCTGCTTTTTCAAAGCCTTCTTTTTCTTCTATAAGTTCTTTTTCAACTTTTTTAAGTAATGCGTCTATATCGCTTTCTAAAACTTCTTTTCCTTCTGCGCGCCTTTCAATAGTCAAGTTCATTATTTTTGAAATCAACGCGTTAAGAGCGCTAACCGCGTCAGCGTTGCGAGCCTTCATTGCTTCAATTTTTTCTTTTTTGAATTGTTCAAGTGTCATACTATTTATTCTCCATTATAATTTTTAAAGCACCGTCAAGGTTGGTTACGTCAACTTTATCAATATTGCCTTCGTCAACAAGGCGGGCAATAGACGGTTTAATCGGTAAACTTGCCAAAACCTTAACGCCGTATTTATCGGCAACTTCTTTGGCTCTACCTTTACCAAATATATATTCTTTTTTTCCGCAATCTTCACATTCGTAATACGCCATATTTTCAACTATTCCTAAAACGGGAATATTGAGCATGTTTGCCATTAAAATAGACTTTTCTACTATCATATTATTAAGTTCTTGCGGGGTTGTAACCACTATTATGCCGTCAACTTTAAATTTTTGGAAAACCGTAAGCGGTACGTCGCCCGTTCCAGGTGGCATATCTATAAACATTATATCTTTTTCTTTCCACAAAACGTCGGTATAAAATTGCTCTACCACTGCCGAAATAACGGGGCCACGCCAAACAACGGGCTTGGTTTCTTCTTCAAGTAAAAGGTTGATGCTCATTATATCAACACCGCTCTTCGTGGTTACGGGAATTAAGCCTTGTTCGCTACCCGTAGCCCTTACGCTTGACGGAACACCGAAAATTTTAGGAATAGACGGACCCGTTATGTCCGCGTCAAGTAGCGCGGTTTTAAGTCCTTTATTTTTAGCGTTTATTGCAAGCATAGATGAAACGAGTGATTTTCCAACACCGCCTTTTCCGCTTACAACGGCAATAATTTTATTTACTTTACTATCTTTATTAAAGTCAACGGTACTAGCTTTTCTATCTTTACAACCGCCGTCTTTACAAGTAGAACAATTATGCGTGCAATTACTCATAAAACACCACCTTAAATTTATAAAATCATTATACCCTAAAATTAAATAATTGTAAACTTTTTATGAGCAATAAAAATACTTGCAGTTGTATAGAATATCAAATAATTAACGCTAAATAAAAAATCGACAAGTTCAAACTTGTCGAATTTTTGGCCTGCCCGGTTGGAGTTGAACCAGCATCTACAAGAATCGGAATCTTGCGCCTTATCCTGTTGGGCTACGGGCAGTTATGGTTTAGTAGGAGCGCCTACTAAACTTTTTTGTTTTTGTGCTTGTAAATTAAATAAAATATAAGCAAGGTTATTAAAAAACCGAAGGCGTATCCGCCAAAGTTTATTAAAATATCGCCAAATGCAAAAGTTCTTTTGTAAACGAATAGGTCGAGTTGCAAAATTTCGCTAACGATAGCGGTTATTAGTCCTGCCAAAATAGTAAATATAACGGCGAAGAACTTGGTTTTATTTACGCTTATTACTTTTGCAAGTCTAAAATACACTATTTTAGCAAAAAAGGCAAGTATTGAAAAGAGTAAAAAATGTCCAACGATTTTTCTTATAACGTATTCGTACGACGGAACTACTTTAAAGGTTTTTTCAATTACTACGTCGCTATACGTTTTAGACGTGGCGGTTATTGTAACTTTTCCAAAGTCGTGCCCCATAATTTTGCCGTTATCTACGGTGGCTATTTTTTTATCGCTCGTAGTCCAAATAAATTCTTCCGCGTTTAAAGTTTCGCCGTTGCTAACAATCGTTAAATAAGAATACATTTCTAGCACAACGTTTTTATTCGTAGTCTTCATCTCAATATTGCTCGGCTTTTTTTGAAGTGAGTTTACGTTTAGGGTGGCGGTTTTAATTGAAACACCGTCGCTATAAAGCACCTTATACTCAAAATTGCCAACGCCGTTTGGAGTAATAAAAAGTTCGCCGTTTTCGCTTTCAACGGTTAATTTGTTTCTATCATAAGTGTGAAGCAACGTTTTTTGGCTTTTTAAAATCGCGTCGCTTTGAGCGTGTCTATCGTTAAAAAACTCAATTTCAGTTTTGTCGCCTTTATAAATTTCAATTAGGTCGCTTTCAAAAGAAAAGTCAAGCGTCGGTTTGTTAAGCAAGTGGCTTTCAACGTTTACGCTAAAAGTTTTGGTTAGCGTTTGCTCGTTCCCGCTTTCAAGAGAGTTTACGTTAAAATATTTTCCGCTAACCACAATATCAAACGAGCCGACCTTTTTAGTTAAAAAAGCAATCATCGATTTTGACTTTATAAATTGAAACGCGTTGCTATCCGTAGAAGAAACCGATAAACTATTTTCGTCAATTTCGCTATCTATATATATATAGTATAGCGAGCCAACGCTATTTAACGGACTAAAATAGAAATTTCCGTTATTTTCACAAGTGCCTTTTATAAGGTTTAGTGACGGTACGTAAACGCCGTTTCCAACCACAACTGGAATTTCGTTGCGTATATTAGCCGTTGACTCTTTAACCCCGATAGTTGCTTGACCTTCGCTTATAACGGTAACCTTGCCGGTTTTTGAGTTTACGGTTAAAACGTTTTCGTTAGTAGAGTAATATGACGGTGTTAAAAAAGAATAATTTTTACCGCCAGTGTAATTGTAACTTAAATTAAAAGATTCGCCAACCATCAGTTCGCGATTAGGCACGTTATTTAGTTGTATGCTTTTAGGAAAGTCTTCCGTCCTGCCGTTAGCGCTTAAATCTACGCTACCACCTGTAACGAATTCTACCACGTTTGAAATTGCGATAGAAACAAAACCGCTTTGTTTTTTGCTTTCAGTTGCTTCCGTTAGCGACGTTGACATTATAAACGCCGTTAGTAAAACGTACGCTATAAAGCAAAACGTGAAGAACTTGCCCTTAAAAAACTCTTTAACCTTCATAATAATTCGACCTTTATTTATTTTATCATAAATATAAAGTTTAGTAAATACTAAAAATAGTTGTTACTTTTATTTTATTATGTTAAAATAATAAAAATAAACGTAAATGGTAAAATTATGAACAAAAAAACGGTAGTTGTAGGTATGAGTGGCGGTGTTGACAGTTCAGTTGCCGCACTTTTACTTAAAAATCAAGGCTATAACGTAATCGGCCTTTATATGAAAAACTGGGAAGAAACCAATACTAGCGGTGCTTGTACCGCGGAAGACGATTATGCGGACGTTAGAAGAGTTTGTGCTCTTTTAGATATTCCGTATTATACGGTAAACTTCTCAAAAGAATATATGGATAGAGTTTTTAAATATTTCTTAAAAGAATACGAAGCGGGCAGAACTCCTAATCCGGACGTTTTGTGTAATAGAGAAATTAAATTCGGTCCTTTTAAAGATTACGCTATGGGGCTTGGAGCAGACTATATAGCAACGGGTCATTACTGTGGAATACTCCATGAAAACGGCGTTCACTATTTATTAAAGGCAAAAGATTCTAATAAAGACCAAACCTACTTTTTAAACCAAGTAACGCAAGCGCAACTTAAAAACGTGTTGTTTCCGCTTGCAAACTTAACCAAAGCCGAAGTTCGCAAAATTGCCGAAGAAAACGGCCTTGCCACCGCTAAAAAGAAAGATAGTACGGGTATATGCTTTATAGGTGAAAGAAACTTTAAACAATTTTTAA
>JAZOMW010000049.1:0-19181 GCA_045654225.1 Christensenellaceae bacterium
GATTAAAAGAATTAAGATTAGAAAAAGGCGTTACGCAAGTTCAAATTGCGAAAATAGTTAACATGTCTAAAATGGCAATTTCGCACTGGGAAAAAGGAAATAGCGAACCGAGTATCGAGCAGTTAAAACTTTTAGCAAATTATTTTGACGTTTCCATTGACTATCTTACAGGTTTTTTAGATTAAAAATTCCGCGCAATTCTTCCTTTATCGACGCGGACAAATTAAATATTTTTAAGCAATGAAAAAAAGCGGTGTTTTCCCCGCTTTTTTTAACGTTTTTAAACTGCTTTTTTATAAGTTTATATCACCATCTTCACTACCGTTGCTTTTAAACGAATCGGTAACGGCAACCACTCTATCAATAGGAGCGGTTTTCATTTGGTTGTTTCTATTCCCCTTTTTCTCTTTATAATAGAAGCGGATTTCCGCTATTATTATTGACGTAATTACAAGAATTTCGTTCAAAATACCCGCCAAAGTGAAATGCAAGGTGTTGTACACAAGCCAACACGCGCTTGACGGCAAGTTAAGCATTCTTATAACTTTCGGGCTTTTTATTCCGTAAGATACACATGACAGTAACTTTGCCACTATTGCAAGTAAACTTATTGCGCCTTCAAAAGTTAAGACGCCTAACGCTATTGTTAATGATGAAAATAATATTATCCAAGGCAAAGTGGTTTTTTCGCTTTTTACTACGAATATAAATAAAAGGTTGCGAAATATGCCTATACCGTCCATCGCCAAACCCGTGTACGCCTTTAAGAACACGTATTGCAACGTAAACATTAACGAGCCTAGCGTTTTAAGTAAAACTATTTGCCAGTGTTTATTAAACTGTACCGCCCAAATATTTAACGCTATACCTACAAATCCTATGCCTTGAACGAAAACGTCAAACAAAGATATATCCATTTTCTATTTTTTGCTAATGCGCTCGTCGTACGCCCTTCTTACTGCCGAAATCATTTCTTCGGCAAGAGCGAGCGGATTTTCCGCCTTTGCTATCGCGCTTGAACATCCCGATGCCGACGAGCCCGCTTTTATAATATTGTAGCAGTCTTCACCTTTTGATATGCCTGCCGAAGGGAAAGGCTTAATGTCTGGATTTATTTCCTTGATAACTTTTATAACTGCGTCAACGTATTCTTTGTCCGCAGGTTTACCCGTGCCTATAAGTTCGGTAGGCTCGGCAACTATTATATTTGGTGCTAAACGCGCTATTGCTTTAACTTCTTCAATAGAATCGGCGCAAACCATAGTTGCAAGACCTAATTCGTCCGCTCGTTTTATTGCCTTTTCAATTTCTTCAAGCGTGAGTTTATGCTCAGCGTGGTTGAGCATTACGCCTACCGCTCCCGCTTCTTTTAACGCTTCGGGTAAAGTTCTACCCATTCCGCGACCTACGGGAATACTATCCATATGTTGCGAATAAACGTGAACTCTACTAGTGTCAACGCTACGCGCAACGTTGTAAATTTCCGTGTCGGGAATATCTAAAACAACGTCTATATCGTACTTGATTGCAAGTTTTTCAAGCCCTTTTGCCATTTCAACAAGGGTTTTGCCGTACATATAACATTTTGGACCGTATTCAAAAAACGGCTCGCTTATTTTATAGTTTTTTACCATTTTTATTTTCCCCTTTATTATTTATTCAACCTTTCGCCTACTGCTCCGCCCGGATGAATAAGCGCGAATTGTTCGTTTAAAAATCCCGTTTCTTCAATAAGCGCGGTTTGTAAAGTGTGGAAAATTACGCATAAAGACGTTGTTGAAGTAGTACCTTGCGAATTATACTTGTCAGTTTCTTTATTAACGTATTGCTTTAAAACCACGTCTGCGCCCAACGCAAGCGGACTTTCTAAATTTTCCGTTACCGTTATTACTTTTACGTTTTTCTTTTTGCAAATTTCTAAAATAGGTAAAAGTTCTTTCGTTTTTCCACCACGCGACGCAAAAACCATAACGTCGCCTTCTTGTAAAAATCCCGTAGCGCCGTGCACCGCTTCCGCAGGCGAAATAAACCTTGCGGGTTGTTCAATACAACAAAGTAAATGCGCAAAATGCCTACATATAATACCTGAATGACCGCATCCGCAAGTGCCTATTCTAGTTGCGTTTTTAAGTAAGTCAACCGCCTTTGAAAAACTTTCAACGTTGAAGTGGTTTTCCATTTCGGCTATACACTCGCTTTCAATTTTGTAAACTTCTTTTACTGCTTTTAACGTTTCTTTGTTCATTTTTTCACCTACTAAAAATTGTTATTCGTTTTCGTTTATTTTTCTTGCCGTAAATTTACAAGCTCTATCTGCGTTTTCAAACTCGCCCTTAATTTTAGCCAAGTTAAAAGTTTAGTTAAAAGGCAAATTTTAAAACATAGCAAAAAGCGTTATTATATAAGTTAACTATTATAAATAGTTTATCATATTGAAAATAAAATTGCAAGCGCCGTCGTATATTACTTTTCACTATTTTTATTTCTTTTTAATAAAATAAAAGTTAAAACCGCCATTATTATAGGAAAAATTATCGAAGATAAAACGCCTATTTCAAGGCTTGTAAATTCGCTTACTAAACCAACTAAACTTGGACCGAGCGTGCAACCTATATCACCGCCTAACGCAAGTAAAGAAAACATTACAGTTCCGCCCGTTTTAAAGGTTTCACCGGCGTACGCATACGTTCCAGGCCAAGTTAAACCAACGAACAATCCGCTTAAACTAAACAGTAAAAGCGATACGAGTTTTTGCGGAATTATTGCCGATAAAATTATGGTTACAACCATTAGTAAAGCGCATATAAAAAGCGATTTTCCTACGTTAAAGTTATTCTTTTTTAAGCCGAAGAACAAGCGCGAAATAAACATAAATACGGCAAAGAGCAAAACGCCTATTACGTCGCCCGTGGACTTATCAACTTGCAAGCCTTCTTCCGCGTAAAAACTTATCCATTGTGCAACGGCTTGCTCCATAGAGCCCGCCATTATCATAATTATAAAAAATAAAATAAAGGTTTTGTTTTTAAAAAGTTGTAACTTTTTAACGGGCTTATCGTCGCCTTGCGGAGTAATAATCGGGCAATTTATAAAAAGAAGCACTCCAACGATAGGAACGAGCGTTAAAATTAGTGAAAATATAAACCAAAAATCTATGCCTATAAACTTAAAAAATAGCGTTGCAAGCACTACTACTAAAATATGACCCACACAATAAAAAGAGTGTAGTAAATTCATTTTTGCGCTTTTGTTATTAAGTGGCAACGCTTCAACTAGCGGACTTAAAATTACTTCCGTTATTCCACCGCCAACCGCCATAAAAGTTACCGATATTAAAATTGCTATATAAATTAAGATGCTGTTTTGAGTAAAAATAGGTACAGCGCCTATAACTAATAAGCCAAGCATTGCAATTACGCACGAAAGTATTGCGGTTTTTCTATAACCTAATTTTAATGTTAAGTTTGCCGAAAAACTATCTACTATAATTTGCAATCCAAAGTTATAAAAAACTATAAAAGATATTAAATAAAACGGAATACCGTAAAAAGTGGCAAAGTGCGCAAATAAAAGCGGTAAAAAATTATTTACCACCGATTGCACTATATAGCCAAAGCAACACGCGTATAAAGTTTTATTGTAGTTTTTAAAAGTTTTGGTACTCATCTTAAATAGTTTAACATAAAAGTTAAAAAAAGCAACTATTATAACACTTTTTTTGCTCTTTGCGTATAATAATACTGGCCGTACGGCTAATAAATTATAAGGGATTTTTAAACTTATGTTTTTTAATTTATGTAACAATCAACAAAACAACTGTCCAAATAGAAATCAGCGCGTTATCGTTTCTACCGTTGGACCGCGCGGTCCAGTAGGTCCAACCGGTCCACAAGGACCACAAGGTCCTGCGGGTCCACAAGGTCCTGCGGGTCCACAAGGTCCTATCGGTTTGACGGGTGCAACTGGTGCTACGGGTGCAACCGGTCCACAAGGTCCTGCGGGTCCACAAGGCCCTATCGGTTTGAGGGGCGCAACTGGTGCTACGGGTGCAACCGGCCCACAAGGTCCTGCGGGTCCACAAGGCCCTATCGGTTTGAGGGGCGCAACTGGTGCTACGGGTGCAACCGGCCCACAAGGCCCTATCGGTTTAACGGGCGCAACTGGTCCACAAGGTCCTGTCGGCCCTACCGGCCCGCAAGGCCCTGCGGGTGTTGACGGTTTGTCTAACGCCGTTTACGCCCTTACAAGTAACGGAACGCTTGCTCCTAGCGAGGCTAGCCCCGTTGCTATAAGCGTACAAACGCCAAACAACACTACAACCGTAGCGGGCGGAACTTTAACGGTTACTGCGGGTTATTATTTAGTAACTTATTTTATAACGGGCAGTTCTGCAGATATGAACTTGTCGCTTAACCAAAACGGAACGGTCGTTTCCACGATTTTATCGGCATCAACTATAACTGATACTTTTGAAAAAACTGCCATAATCTTTGCCCCTACTACTCAAACTTTAACCTTAACTAACACGGGTAGCGATACGATAAACTATTTAAGTATAGGTATAACCGCCGTAAAACTTGCATAAAAGAAAAGAACTGCTTTTGCAGTTCTTTTTTATTTTGGCAACAAAGCCTTATTTTTTAGGTTCAGTTATTTGAATATACGGAATATTTTTAAATTTTGAGTGGAACTCGTCAATAAATTTTTCGTACTCTTTTAATTCGATTGCTATTACAAAATAACTTTCGTCTAAAAACACGAGTTCTAATTTATTTTTTTCGTATTTAATTTCTTTAACTTCGCTTGCGTCTATTTTAGTTTTAACAAAACCACATTTAAAAAGTACGCCCTTTTCCGTTATTTCATAGTACGAGCGCGCGAGCGCTGAAATAGCAAAAATTATAAACGAGACGGACAAGGCTATTGAAATTATTATTGATAACGTATCGTACGAGTTTAATTGCGTGTTGCTTTTTATTACGTTTACTATTCTTACCACGTTAAGCGCTATACAAGCAACGCCTAAAACTATTCCTGCAAACAATAAAATTAGCATTATACGCGAAAATTTATATTTAAAATTTTTCATAAACCACTCTCTTTATCTATTTTTTGTAATTATACCATAATTAGAAATTAATTACAATCAACTTGACTATTTTTTGTAAATCTTATATCATATTACTATTATTTTTTAACTGACGGAAATTTTTATGAGTATTCTTGATATTCGCGGATTAACGCACCGCTACGATGACAAGTTTTTATTTAACAACGCTTCACTTACCGTAAATAACGGCGAGCATATAGGCGTAGTAGGTTTAAACGGCGCCGGCAAAACGACCTTTATAAACATTTTAGCAGGCACTTTAACGCAAGACGACGGCGAAGTTTTACGCCAACCAAACGTTAGATGGGCGTATCTAGACCAACACGCCGAAATTGACCGCTCCTTAACTATTATGGAATATTTACAAAGCGCGTTTACTTATTTATACGAAATAGATAATAAACTTCAAGCGCTTTACGAAAAAATGGCTACGGTTGAAAGTGACGACGAGTTAAACAAGTTAATTAAAAAAACTTCAAACTTGCAAGAAATTTTAGACAACGCTAACTTTTACGATTTAGAATCTAACATTAAAAAAGTTGCGGGCGGGCTTGGAATAGGCGGTTTAGGTTACGACACGGTTATTTCGCGCCTATCAGGTGGCGAACGCGCAAAACTAATGCTTTCAAAACTCTTACTTGAAGAAGTTGACGTAATGCTTCTTGACGAGCCTACCAACTTTTTAGATATAGAACATATTGCTTGGCTTGAAAAATACTTAAACTCGTTTAAAAAAACGTTTTTGGTTATTTCGCACGATACGTCGTTTTTAAATAACGTTTGCAAGTTTATTATAAGCATTGAAAACGGAACTATTAAAAAATACTCGGGCAACTACTCCTCGTTTTTAACTCAACACGAAATGAACGCCAAGCAATACGAAGAAGAGTATAACCGCCAACAGTTAGAAATTAAGCGTATGCAAACCTATATTGATAAAAATAAGGCGCGCGCGGCAACTGCGGGTATGGCTAACTCGCGTAAAAAAATGCTTGACAAAATTGTGGTTATGCAAAAGCCCGTTACTATTCACGACGCAGAGTTTAACTTTCCTTATATTCCGCTTCACACGAAAGATTTTTTGATTATAAAAGATTTAGAAGTAGGATATAATAAAACGCTTATTCCGCCTATAAATATTCACATGTCTTCCACCGACAAACTTTGGATAAGGGGTACTAACGGCGTTGGTAAAACTACTTTTATAAAAACTATTACTAATAAAATTCCCGCGTTAAAAGGCACTTTTAACTTTCATATTTCTACTAAAATTGCGCTACTCAACCAAGAACTTGACTTTGAAAACCCGAATATGAGCGCTATTCAGTATTTTAACGAAGCGTTTCCTAGGGCTAACGTAAAAGACCAACGTAGAGAAGTTGCAAAGGTAGGGTTAAAAGGCGAACTTTCCTTAAAGCCGATATCGAATATGAGCGGTGGCGAACAAGTTAGAACTAAACTTGCAGTTTTAAATAACACTGCGTCAAACGTACTTATTTTAGACGAACCGACTAACCACCTTGACGTGCGCGCAAAAGAAGCCTTAAAACAAGCGCTTAAACGCTACGAGGGTGCAATAATACTAGTTAGCCACGAACAAGATTTTGCAAGTGAAATTTGCAACGTAATTTTCGACGCAAAAAGTAAATAATAACCAAAAAAGTAGCAAATTTTTGCTACTTTTTTATTTTTTACGACGTTTAAAAGCCGTTTTTAATATATGCCTAAACTGTCAAGATTTGGAAATAGCGGTTGCTTTATTAAACGGCAAGCGATTTCCGCCATCTCGCTAGGCTCTTCTTTATGCCCGCCGTTAAACCATTCAAGCATAAGCGTCATAAGCCCTGAAATTGCAAAATTAAAAATTTGCAAGCGCATTTTTTCTGTTTCGTTAGGTAAGAATTTTTCGCCGATAGAACTATCTATTATGCTAGCGCCTTGCGACGCTTTTAATAAATGCCCTACCAAAGAATTGTTTATTACAACTTTTAAAAAAGTGTATTGTGGCTCTACGAGCCAAAACGAAAAGTAACATTCAAGTTCGCCTTTAAGCGTGCGCCTTTCTCTTTTAAAATTTTTATAATAGTCTTGATATCCTTGTAAGGTGTGTTCTATTAACGCTTTTAACAAACCCTCCTTTCCGTCAAAATACCTATAAAACGCCTTTCTTGGAATTTTTGCCTGCTTGCAAATTTCACAAACGGTAAGAGTTTCGTAAGAACTTATAGTTAACAATTTTAAAAATACGGCTTCAATTTCCCTTTGCCTAATACTTGACGGCGCGGTTTTACATTTTTTATACATAACTTGAACCTTTTAAAAATTATTTTAATAATTATATTAAAAATACGAATACTATTGTTATTATAGCCGTTTTTTTTGATTTGGTCAACAAAAAACGATAAAAGTGTCACAAATGTTTAATTTTGGGCTATTGTAGAATTGTGAAAGATTTGTTAAAATGTATGTATTAAATGTTATTTAATAAAGGAGAATTAATATGGCTAGAACAGTACAGTTAGATGAAAATGGCAAGCGCAAGTTTGGCATAATGGACAAACTTGCATATGCAGCCGGCGACCTCGGTTGCAATATGAGTTTCTCGCTTAAAAGCACCGTTCAAACTTTCTGGTTGGTGTTTATGATGCTTGAAACGGGATTACTTTCTTTACTTTTACTCATCGTTCAAATTTGGGACGCCGTTAACGACCCGCTTATTGGTACTTTAATTGACAACGATAAAAGAAAGTACAAAATGGGCAAGTTTAAAACCTATATCTTTATAGGTGCGTTAGGCTTACTCGTTGGTGGCGCAATGGTATTCTTACCATTCCCTAACGCTGATTTATGGGTTAAATGCGTACTCTTTGTTGGCGGTTATTTAATTTGGGACGCGTTCTATACGATTGCTAACGTTCCTTACGGTTCAATGCTTTCTCTTATTACGGAAGATAACGGCGAACGCGCACAACTTTCAACTTGGCGTTCAATCGGTTCTATGATAGGCAACATTTTACCTATGACTATTCTTCCATCTCTTATTTGGAAAACGGTAAAATTCGACGGTACTACTAGCTTTTTAGACAATATAGAAATACCAGAAGACACGGCGCATTTATTTACTCCTGAAAATCTTAGCAAGCACCCTATTACGGGTACTCCTTACAATCCCGGCGATAACGTTTTAAACCCTGCAACGGGCGACAAGTTGCAAATTCTTCTTGGTGAAAACGTTTTCTGGGCCGCTTTGATTATGGGCGTAATCGGCTTTATTGCGTTTATGTTTATGATTAAAACAATTACTCTCCGCGTTGATGAAAATTCAGTTAAAACTAACGAGCAAACTGAAAAATTCAATTTATTTAGCGCGTTTGGCAAATTTATAAAGAACCGCCCAGCAGTTGGTGCAACACTCGCCGCTATGGGTATGTTCCTTGGTATGAACGCCGCTACTACTGCTACTACCATTATGTTTGCTATTCACTTTAAAATGGCAGAACTTTCTGGTTTGGTGCAAATGATAGGTTTTATTCCTATGTTCATATTTATGCCGTTCATTACTAAAATAGTTAAGAAATACGGTAAAAAAGAATCGTCGGTTGTAGGCACGATGGTTTCGATTTTCGGCGCGTTAGTAATGTTTATATTCCCGTTAATTAGCAACCCTATGGCTTCGTTAGTAGTTTACTTATTAGGCTTAACGATATTTGGTATAGGTATGGGTATTTACACTTGCGTATCTTGGGCTATGATGGGCGACGCTATCGACTATAACGAATGGAAATTCGGCACTCGTGAAGAAGGTAAAGTTTACTCTATCCACTCTTTCTTTAGAAAACTTGCGCAAGGCATCGGCCCTTCAATGGTTCTCTTAATAATGGGCTGGCTTGGTTACGAAGCCAAATACGGCACGCTTCTTCAATCTCCTCAAACCGCACTTAATATGTGCTGGTTAGTTGCAGCTTTATATATGTTTAGCGCAATTTTACAATTTATTGGCATTGCAGTTATCTACAACCTTGACAAGAAAACTCTTGCTCAAATGGAAGCAGACCTTAAAGCAAAACACGAAGCTGAAAAAGTTGAAACTGCACCCGCAGTAGAAGCGTAAAAAAAATAGCCGAGTTTTCGGCGTAACTTGTAAAACAAAACGCCCGATAAACAAGTCGGGCGTTTAATTTAAAATTTAAAAGGAATTATTATATGAGACGTATTATCAGTTTAAACGAAAATTGGGATTTTATAAAAAATTACGGTGCGGAAGCGCAAGAAAACGCTACCACCGTTTGTCTTCCGCATACTTGGAACGCAGTTGACGGCCACGACGGCGGAAACGATTATTTTAGGGGAACTTGCGCGTATAAAAAAGTTTTAAAGGCAAGCGAACTTGAAAAAGCCGACAAATACTTTTTAGAAATTAACGGCGCAAACTCTTCTTGCGACGTTTTAGTTGACGACGTTAAAGTTTACCACCACGACGGCGGTTATTCTACTTTTAGAGTTGATTTAACGCCTTATTTAAAAGAAGAAAGCGAACTCACGGTTTTAGTTGACAACTCGCCTAACGACTTTGTTTATCCGCAAATGGCAGACTTTACGTTCTACGGCGGTTTATACCGTAACGTAAATTTAATTTTGGTTAGCGAAAGCCATTTTGATTTAGAGTATTACGGCGCTCCCGGTATAATGGTTACGCCTATCGTTAAAGATGCAAATGCGGAAGTAGAAGTAGAAGTATTCGTAAAAAACCTTAAAGAAGGTCAAAAATTAGTTTACACAATTTACGATAAAGAAGAAAACGAACTTCAAAAAGTAGAAAGCACGGAATTAAAGGCAAACTTCGTTATTGAAAACGCTCACCTTTGGAACGGTAGAATAGACCCTTATTTATACTGCTGTGAAGTTGAACTAGTTGAAAACGGCGAAGTTTTAGATAACGTTTGCACTCGTTTTGGTTGCCGTTTTTTTGAAATTGACCCTGAACGCGGTTTTATTTTAAACGGTAACGAATATCCACTTCGCGGTGTGTCACGCCACCAAGATAGGCTTGGCGTTGGCAACGCGCTTTTAAAAGAGCATCACGAAGAAGATATCGATTTAATTATGGAAGTTGGCGCAACTACTATAAGGCTTGCGCACTATCAACACGACCAGTATTTTTACGACCTTTGCGACGAAAAAGGTTTAGTAATTTGGGCGGAAATTCCATATATTTCTAAACACCTTCCTAACGGCAGAGAAAACACCATTTCTCAAATGAAGGAACTTGTTTGCCAAAACTACAACCACCCTTCTATCGTAGTTTGGGGGCTTTCAAACGAAATTACTATGGGTGGCGATAAAGACCCTGACCTTATTGACAACCACCGCGTTTTAAACGACCTTGTTCACAGTTTAGATAGCACGCGTTTAACTACTATTGCTTGCGTTTCTATGTGTCCTATGAACGCGGAATACGTAAAAATTCCTGACGTTGTTTCATATAACCACTACTTTGGTTGGTACGGTGGCGATACCTCTATGAACGGACCTTGGTTTGATAAATTCCACGCTATGCACCCGTCTATTCCTATCGGCGTTTCGGAATACGGTTGCGAAGCGCTTAACTGGCATACTTCAAACCCTATGCAAGGCGACTATACGGAAGAATATCAATCGTACTATCACGAAGAACTTATTAAACAATTATTTACAAGAAAGTATCTTTGGGCTACTCACGTTTGGAATATGTTCGACTTCGGTGCGGACGCGCGCGCGGAAGGCGGTGAAAACGGTCAAAACCATAAAGGTCTTGTTACTATGGATAGAAAGTATAAAAAAGACTCTTTCTACGCTTATAAAGCATGGCTTTCAACCGACCCGTTCGTTCACATTTGTTCTAAACGTTATATAGATAGAGTTGAAAGCGAAACTAAGGTTACGGTTTACTCTAACCTTCCGGAAGTTGAACTTTTTGTGAACGGAGAACTCGTTGATAAACAAACAAGCGATAACCACTTCTTCTACTTTACGGTTAAAAACGAGGGCGAATCTAAACTCGTTGCAAAAGCGGGCGAATTTAGCGACGAAAGCGTTATAAGAAAAGTCGAAGAAATGAACCAAGACTACGTCTTAAAAGAAAAAGGCGCAATTCTTAACTGGTTTGACGTTGATGCACCGGAAGGAAGATTCTCGCTTAACGATAAAATGAGCGACATAATGAGTACGCTTTGCGGAAAACTTTGGGTTATGAAATTCGGGCTTGGCATTATGAGAAAAATGAACAACAAAAAAGGCAAAGGCGCTAAACCTGCCGGCTTTGACGTTGATATGAAAGACGTTATGGGTATGCTTGGCGGATTTACCGTTTTAAGGCTTACTTCTATGATAGGTATGGTAAACGTTTCATTTACGAAAGAAGACCTTTTAAAAATGAACAAACAACTTAACCGAATAAGAAAACCTAAAAGACTTATGAAAAAATAAAAGTAAAAAGAGTGTGAAAATTCACACTCTTTTTTAGTTATATTTTAACTTCGTTAAAGTTTTATTTTGGCAAAGCCAAAGTTTTATTTTTAACCTTGCGGTTAAAAGTTGTGGACGTTTTTTATATATAAAATTAAATCCGCAACTCACCGTAGGCGAATATCACTTGCGCTAGCAAATAAAACTTTGCGAAGCAAAATATAACTTGCGACAGCAAATATCACTTTTCCGTTAGGAAAAATAAAACTGCCGACAGGCAATATAACTGCTTTCGCAGTTGGCGTTCGCTTCGCTCGGCGAAACTGTTGCATAGCAACCGTTGCTCTCTACAATTTATTTTTCTTATTCGTTTACAACGTTATATTTAGCAAGTTTTTTAAAAAGTAAACCTATATAATTTGATAATACTTGCCTTTCGCTACCCGTTGGTTGCCTTGATACAAAGTTTAATAAATATACTTCAAACTCTTCAATTTCTAATAATTCTTGCTCTTCTAAATCGCTTTGTTTAAGTTTATCTATTAGCGCTTTTAAATATTCTACGTTAAGATAGCCTGAATATTCTTGCTCGTTTACGGTTTTACAAGTAATGGTTTCAACCATACGCTTAACGTTTGTTGGCTCTAAATTTACGCTTGCAGTTTCACTTTCTTGCTCCGTTTTATACGCGGTTTGATTTACGGGTTTATTTAATATAATTTTTAGCATTAAGTGCATTATAAAGTAAAGTAATATCGCGCTTGCGTTATAGTAAAATACTTCTACCGCACTTTTAAAAATAAGTTGATTGGTTGAAAAACTACTAACTGAAAATACGGTCAATAAAAGCGCCGATAAACTCGTAACGCTTTTATAAAACTCGCCTTTTAAACTCCTTTTAAAAAACAGAATTAAAAACGTTTCTATTAAAAAACCAATAATAGGCGTTAGTGAAAAAGCAATAATAAAATAAAGCGTATAATTATTTTCAACACCTTTTTTTAAATAATCAATTACAAATAAAAAAACCTGCTCCATAATTAACTAAATTATTGAACAAGTTTTATTTTTTTATACTTAAAGGTCAACCTTTACGCATTTAAGTTGTAAAACGTTTATTAAATAAACTTCGCTAATTTTATAGTTAGAACACTTTTCTACCGCTTCTTTATAAAGTTTAAGTTGCGTGTAGTAATTTTTAATTAGGTCGTCGTCGTTTTTAATGGTAGAATACTTATAATCTATTAAAATTGCGGTATCGCCATTTACTGCTAAAAGGTCAACTATACCTTGAACTAAAATTTGCTCGTTCGTGTTTTTATAACCAAGTTGATTAGCGTCAAATAAACAACAGAATTTTTGCTCTTTTAAATGTTTATACCCCTTAATTTTTTTAAAGATATCTAACTTTAAAATGCTTTGTAAATTGCTATCGCTTAAAAGGTCGGCCTGCTCTTTTAAAAGCGTGCCGTTTTTAAGCATTTCGCTTTTTTGAACTGCCGCGTCTTCACCATAAAAGTTGCAAAGTTCTAAAAATTTATGATACGCAGTACCCGTTTCGCTATTAGAAAAGCCGAATAAGTTAGTTTTTTCATAGTATTCTAATTCTTCGCCTTTATTCACTTCCGAAACCGAACTTTTAAGCGGTAAAGCGGTATCTTCTTCGTAAGGGTATTTAAAAAGTAAATTTTCCTTTATTTTAAGCGCTAAATCATTATCGACTTGCTTGCCTACTACCGCAACGCCGTTTTTATTTTCGTTTAAAACCAATTCACTTTCTGGGTGATAAATTATAGGTGCGTCGCCTACCTTTAAATAGCACTTTTGCCTATCTGCCATTTTAAAGTTGTAGTATAAACGCTTGTTAAAAAGCGAAGAAGTGTTTGCTATAAAATGAACGGCGCACTTTGCCCTAGTTATAGCAACGTAAAAAAGCCTTGCTTCTTCAACCGCACGCTCGCGCTTGTATTCAAGTTTTACAACTTGCCTTAAAACGTTTTCGCTATAAGTCATTTCGTCTAAATTATAGTTTTTAGGAACTACACCGAAGTCTTTGCTAAATAAAACGTCTCCCGAAATATCGCGCGAGTTAAACGGCTTTTCAAAATCCGCAACGATAACGATAGGAAATTCTAAACCTTTCGACGCGTGCTCCGTCATAACTTGAACGGTGTTTTCGCCCGCGGTTTGACTTTGAGTAATTTCATCAAGCGAGTCTTCTAAATATTCAATAAACTCGCCTACCGTTAGGTTTTTATCAAGCGACGAACTTTCCGCAATAAAGCGTTCAACGCGCTTTAACCTTTCTTCGCCAAACGGCATAGATAAAAGTTTGCTATCATACCCGGTGTCGCCTATAATTTTATAAAGCACTTCGCTTGCAGGTGCGTATTCCGCTATAAGCCTTACGCTATCAAGCCAAGTTAAAAAGTTTTGTATTTTTTCCTTTAAACTTCCGCCCTTTTCTAAATATAATAAAAGACAGTTATAAAAAGATTTTTCCTTTGCGTTCGCACTTTTTATTTGAGCAAGTTCTTGCTCGCTAAAACCACCGAAATTAAGTAATGCGGAGGCAATAGGAATATCGCGCCTTGGCATCAAAACGGTTTTTAAAACGTCGATTAAAGCCTTTATTTCAGGATATTTTCCAACGCCTACGGACGCGCTTGAAGTAACTGGTATTCCAACGTCGTAAAGGCTAGAAACGAGCTCTTCGCCGTAACCGTTCATACCGCGAACGAGCACGCATATATCTTTATATTCTACTTGCTTTAACCTTTTACTTTCATCGCTTTCTTTTATATCGTAATACTGCGTTTTAAGTAGGTCGGTTATAAGGTTTATGGTTAAAACTACTTGGCTACTATACTCTTTTTTTAACGCGCTACCGTAGTTTTCTATTACCGAATAAACTTTGCTATTTTCTTGCTCAACCTCTTCCTTTTTAGCGCTCTCTATAAGATGAATTGCGGTTTCGCCGTCAAACGTTTTATAACCGTTACCGTAAATCATTTTATTGTCTTTATAGTTTTGACCGGAAAACTTTTCCGTAAAAACGTCACTAAAAACGTTGTTGGTTAGTTCTATAATATTTTTAGCGCTTCTAAAATTAACGTCGAGCGAAATTGCCGTTCCGCCGTCGCCGTTTAAATACTTTTGATACTTTTCAATAAAGTATTTAGGATTACAACCCCTAAAAGCGTAAATACTTTGCTTACTGTCGCCAACCAAAAAGGCGTTGTTATTAGAAATTTTAGTAATAATTTGCTCTTGTAAAGCGTTTACGTCTTGATATTCGTCAACAAAAACGTAATCAAAACTTGAAGATATTTCCTTTAAAATATCTTGGTTTTCAAATAGTTTAATAACGTATTTTTCAAGGTCTAAAAAGTCAACGCCGTTTTCTTCGCTTTTTAAATTCGCGTATTCTTGCTCGTATAAAGAAGTTAAATTGAAAAGTTGTTCAACAATTTCTATATTATTACTTACAAAAGTTTTACACTCTTGTTCTCCGCCTATAAACGTTTCAAAAATATAGGTGTAAGTATTTTTAAATTCGTTTGCAAAATATTTAAAATCTTCTAAAAGTTCTTTGTTTTCACACTTGTTTTGCGGTAGCCTAATTTCAAAACCGCCGTAGTTTTTTGCAAATTCAAACAAGTTAGTTGCGTTACTTAAAGCAGTTGCAAGTTCTAAAAGCAACTCACATGCGTTTTGGCGTTTTTCATCACCTACAAAACTTTGCTTTAAATTTTCAAATATTTCTACGTATTCGCTTGCTTCTTCTTTAAAATACTCTAAAATTTTACCGTTTACAATTTCAATTACAGCCTCGTGGCTCTTTATACTCTTGCGTTTAAGTTCGTCAAGCCCGAGTTCACTGCCCGAAAAAGTGTAAATTTTATCAATGATTTTTCTTAAACCTTTGTCTTTACGCTTGCCACCAAAGATATCAACTAGTTTAATAAAACTTTCGCTACCTTCCGTATAAAGCCTTTCAAATAGGCTTGACATTGCCTTTGCTTGTAGTTTTTTACTCTTTTTAGCGTCTAGCACGGTAAAAGACGCGTCAAGCCCTAAACTGTAAAAATACTTTTTTAATAGGTTGGCGCAAAAAGAGTGTATAGTACTAACGTTAGCAATATTGACTTTTTCAAGTTCACGCTTAAAGCGTAAATCACCGCTTTCATTATATTCTTCCGTAAGCGCTTTTTTTAATTTTTCTTTCATTTCGCTTGCGGCGGCGTTTGTAAAAGTAACTGCTAAAATTCTTTCAACGGGCACGTTTTTTTGAGTTATAAGCCTGATAATGCGCTCTATTACGACGTGCGTTTTTCCACTGCCGGCAGAAGCGGAAACTATAACGTTGCCACCATCGTGAAACACAGCTTGATATTGACTTTTTGTTAAAGTTGTATAGTTACGCATCGTTTTCTCCCTTGTTTTCGCTATCGTTTACCGCGTTTATAATGGTTGATGAAGTTACTTTTTTAGCCTTTCTTATTTGCGTATTTTCTTCACTCGCTCCGCACATACCGCCGTAAGGGCAAAAGTCGCAACTTGTGCCGTATGGCGACGGCGCTATAAAGCCCGCATTTATTTCGTCAACGCCCTTTTCCGAAATTTTAACGGCGTACTTTAAGTAACTTTGCATTTCTTCCATATTAAGCGCTTGTGAACTTGCAGTTAGCGTTCCGTCTTTTTTATATTTTAAAGAAACGTAATTACTGTCACTAGTGGTTTTTATGTTGTTATCGGTTGCGTTAATAATCTCTTCGCTATTAACGGTTTTTCCAAGCATAACGTAATTCTTTTTGCCTTCTTCGCTAAACGAATCGTGCACTGGAAAATAATACGCGCCTGCGGGCTCGAAATCGCCCGTTAAAAAGGCGTTCATATATAAATAGAGTTGAAGTTTATTGCCCGTGTAAAAATACTCGTCACTTGCGTTTATCGAACCCGTTTTATAGTCGATAATGCGAATTTTGTTTTCAAATTTATCAATTCTATCTACTTTTCCCGCAATTTTATAAGTTCCGCTTTTTGCGTTTAACTTGATTGCTTTAAACTCTTTTTCGTAATCGTTAAAAGGCACTTCAACGTGATACGGCTTAAAACTCGAATTAGATATCGAATTGTATATTGCATAGCAAACGCGCTTACCTTCCTTTAAAAGCCTTGAAAATAGGTGGCTATGCTCTTTGTTATCTTGATAATCAACGAGTAAATCTTCGCTAAATAACCTACCGCATATTTCTTCAACTACGATATTTGAACTTTCTTTGTCCGTAACCTTTTGAATATTTTTAACGTACTCTTCCGTCAAGTTGTGAAGCAAAGTTCCAAGGTCGCTACTCTTTATATTTTCCGTAATTTCTTCTTTGAGTTTTAATACGTTTTGGCTAAAATTAGCGTACGGACAGTTAAAGTATTTTTCTAGCGTAGTTGCCGAAACGTGACCGCCGTTAAAACATAATTCCATACCGCTTTTTAGGTTTTGCTTAACGTGAGTTTGGGTTAAAAGCCCGTCCGCCGTTTTCTTTAACTCTTTAAAATTATCGCTATCTATCGCGTTATAAAAAGACGCAACTTCGAGTCTCGTTTTGCTATTTCCTTCCTTAAACTCGCTAGAAAGTTTTGCAATTTTTTTAAGCGCCGGTTTTTTTGTTAAGTAGTCAAGCGATAAATTATCTGCACCCTTATAAACCGCGTTAAACTCATCCTTTATTCCGTAAACGTTAACGCTTAATTTAAATATGTTTACTAAATAGTTTATAACGTCGCTTCGGGTTGACTGCTCTCCGCTCACCGAAGACGTTGAGTACGACGCGAAAAGCCTATTTTTAAACGACATAAGCGCAATGGCAACGTTTTCCCTTTCACGCTTATTAACTATTTTAATTTTAGGCTCTATTATAATTTTAAAATCGTCAAGTTTATAAAGGTCGCCGTCGGTTAAAAGCGCGGTGTCGCTTTTAACGAAAGGCACGTCGCCGTTTAAACCGAGCGCGTATAAAGTATTAGCGCTCTTAATTTTAACGTCTTGCATTTCGCCAACGTAAACCGCGTCGTTAAACAGCGGTATTGCTCCTACGGTAGTTGCAGTAGCACCGCTTGTAAAAACGTTTATAAAGTCGATAATAGGCGTTTTTTCACCCTTTAAAACGAAGGATATTTGTTCTAGTACGCTTTCTAATTTTTCTTTAACTTTTTCGTTATAATCGGCATACTTAACTTCGCCTATATCTTTAAGTTTTTTGCCTAATTCGTCTAAATTTGAAAACGCGCTCGTAGTGTTGAGCATTTTTAATATAGCCTCGACTATTTCGTCTGCCGTTTTTGCGTTTTCTAGGTATGACGCAACTTCAAAAGCCTTTAAGCGCAAGTTTTCAATTAAAGACGTATCTTCGTTTTCGATAACTATTTCTCTTTTAAGCGCGCTCCTTGAAAAAGCGTGATGAGAAACGTAAACGTAGAGTTTATCAGTAAGGGCTTTATCTAAACAAAATAGCGAACTTGAAGTAAACTTTAAAAAGTCCTTAACGGTTAAGCCTTTTCTAAAAAAGTTAAGATAGTTTATTACGTACGAGCATATAGGATGCTCGCTTAAAGATACGGAACTATCTATATAGCACGGAATTTCATACTCTTTAAACACCCTTTTAATAATAGGGCCGTAGGCTTTAATATTGCCTACCGCAACCACGCTATCGCTATACCTAAAACCGCTATTTATTACGCTGTTTTTAATGAGTTTTGCGGTGTTTTCAACTTCTTTTATAGGCGACGGATATTCACTAACCGTAACGGATGAGGTTTTAACGCCTTTAAAATCTTTTTTAAATACCCTAGGGTCGAATAAGTAAGTTGAAAGCGCCTTAACTTCACGAGTTTGGCTTTCTATTTGCTCCGTTTCAAAATTTTCAAAAATTTGCTTTATTTTTAAGTAGGTTTCGCCGGTATATACGTCGCTATTTTGCCCGTCTAACACAACGGCGTAAATATCTTTTGCAGTTTCTTTAAGAGCGCGTATTGCGTCCGCACGTTGTTTGGTAATCGAAGAAAAACCGCTTAAAATTACGACTGAATTTTTAATGAGTTCGTCGCCCTTTACAAGTTCGGGCATTAGCGAAAAATAGTTGTTGCTATCTTTAAGAGCGCTTTCAGTTAAACTTTCAATGTATTTTTGATAAATAAAGGCAATATCTTTAACTTTTTTTATAAGTGCGCTTTCGCCATTTTGGCTTTCAATTAAGTCGTTTAAATCGCTATAAGTTACGTTTGCGCTTTCAAGTTGAGAAATGAGTTCGTAAAGCGTGAGCGCTAAGTTAGGGCGAGATATAGAGCCAGAAAAACAAGCGAGTTCTTTTTTATGCTTTAAAATTATTTTTCTAACAAGCATTACCGAACTTTCTTTTGATAAAACGTTTTGATACGGAACTATTGAAGATACGTATCTTTTAAAGGTGGTTACGTCAATATTAAAAAATCCGCCACCGCACGCTTTTGCGGTTTCACTTTCTATATTGAGTGTAATTTTATCTTCACTAAAAATTATGCAATTTAAGTTTTCTTGCTTGTTAAACTGCTTTGCAAGATTTGCGGTCTGTTTAATACAATCTGCAAT
>JAZOMW010000050.1:0-5036 GCA_045654225.1 Christensenellaceae bacterium
TATGGAAGAAACTTCAAATAACGTTGCGTGCGGTGCAAACGCCGTTTCAAAAAGGGTAATAAATAGCGAAAATCGTATTGAAAGATACGGAAATCCAAAAAATATAGCAACTTATATTGAAAAAATTGATGAAATTATAAAAAGCAAGCGCGAACTTTATAATTAGCCTTAAAATCGTTTGCGTTTTTATTAAATATATGTTAGTATAATAACGTACTTTATGCAGGGTTTTGGCGACTACTCAACGCATTGCTCTGTTTAATAGCAAATATTTCCATAATGGAGGATAAATTAAAATGGAAAAAGTAACAAAATCACAAGTAATTGAAACTTACCAAACTCACGAAGGCGACACGGGCTCTGCCGAAGTTCAAATTGCGCTTTTAACTACGCGCATTAACCACCTTAACGAGCACCTTAAAGCCAACAAAAACGACAATCATTCAAGGCGTGGCCTTATGAAAATGGTTGGTCGTAGAAAAGGTCTTCTTGACTACCTTAAATCTAAGGATATCGAAGCATACAGAGCACTCATTGCTAAACTCGGTCTTAGAAAATAAAAAAACAAGGAGTGGCAAAACCACTCCTTTTTTTGTATTTAAAGGAAACCTTTTTATTTTGGCTCTATCACTTCATTTGGTTGATTTATGACGGAAAACTACTACAAAATACTTTGCGTTTTGCTCGGTTACAGACCGCAAGGGTATGCGCCCTTACAATAACGCAAGTCTTTTTTGTGTTTTTCTCGTCAATCACAAAAATAAATTTTTGTTAAAGCCAACCACTTTCAGTAATACAGCCTTACTTCAAATGCGTTCCAGTAAAGGTTTTACTGGTGTTATAAATTAGAGTATAAAAGGAGAAAACAATGTTAGAAAATTTTAAAACGTTTAAAACCGAAATCGGCGGTCGTGAAGTGATTGTTGAAGTAGGTAAATACGCTCAACAAGCAAACGGTTCTTGTCTTGTTAGATGTGGCGAAACCGTTGTTATGGTAAACGTAACTATGGCTCCCGTTGCAAGAGAAGGTATGGACTTTTTTCCATTGAGCGTTGACTATGAAGAAAAGATGTATGCCGTTGGTAAAATTCCAGGCGGTTTCAAAAAGAGAGAGGGTAGAGCAAGCGACAAGGCTATTTTAGTTTCACGCCTTATCGATAGACCTATTAGACCTCTTTTCCCAAAAGGTATTTTTAACGACGTAACCGTTATTGCAACTGCACTTTCAGTTGACACGAACATTATGCCTGAACCACTTGCAATGCTTGGTAGTTCTATTGCATTATCCATTTCGGATATTCCTTGGCAAGGTCCTACGGGCTCAGTTTTAGTTGGTATGGTTGACGGTAATTACGTTATCAATCCAGGCACGGCTGATAGAGAAAAGAGTTTATTAAGCTTATACCTTTCCGGCACGAAAGACGCTATTATGATGGTTGAAGCCGGCGCAAAAGAAATTGACGACGAGCAAATGGTTAACGCAATTTTATTCGGTCACGAAGAAATTAAGCGTCAATGCGCGTTCATTGAAGAAATCGTTAAGGCTTGTGGTAAACCTAAACTTGAAATGGATTTATATAAAATTCCAGAAGATTTAGATAACGAAGTTAGAAAGTACGCGGGTGAAAAACTTGACTACGCGTTAGATACTTTTGATAGAGTAGTTCGCCAAGAACGTCAAGACGAAGTTGAAAAAGACTGTTTAGAACACTTTGCAACTATCTTCCCTGACATGGCAAGAGAAATTAAAGACTCTTTATACTACATCACAAAAGAAAAAGTTCGTGCTAAAATTACGAATTTAGGCGTTAGACCAGACGGCAGAACTTTAACTGAAATTAGACCTATTTGGTGTGAAAACGGCGTTTTACCAAGAGTACACGGCTCAGGCGTATTCACTCGTGGTCAAACACAAGTTTTAACAACTTGTACGCTTGGCACTATTTCGGAAGTTCAAAAACTTGAAGGTTTAGACGAAGAAGTTGCTAAACGCTATATGCACCACTACAATATGCCGGGTTACGCTTCTGGCGAAGCAAGAGCGCTTAAAAGTCCGGGCCGTCGTGAAATAGGTCACGGTGCGCTTGCAGAACGCGCGCTTGAACCAGTTATTCCAAGCGAAGAAGAATTCCCTTACGCTATAAGGCTCGTTAGTGAAGTTTTATCTTCAAACGGCTCTACTTCACAAGGCTCTGTTTGTGGCTCAACGTTAGCGCTTATGGATGCCGGCGTTCCTATTAAGAGCCCTGTTGCAGGTATTGCTATGGGTTTAATTAAGGACGTTGAAAGCGGTAAAGTTTCCGTTATGAGCGATATTCAAGGTTTAGAAGACTTCCTTGGCGATATGGACTTTAAGGTTGCAGGTACTGAAAAGGGTATTACCGCAATTCAAATGGACATTAAAATTAAGGGTATTGACGAAGCAATTTTAAGACAAGCTATTTCACAAGCAAACGAAGGAAGACAACACATTTTAAATAAAATGCTTGAAGTTTTACCAAGCGTTAAGCCAGAACTTTCTAAATACGCTCCAAAAATTATTTCGTTTAACATTGACCCTGAAAAGATTAAGGACGTTATCGGTTCAGGCGGTAAAACTATTAACAAAATTATTGCTGAAACGGGCGTTAAAATTGATATTGACGAAACGGGCAAAGTATTTATTGCTACTTACGACGAAACTATGGAAAGGGCTAACCAAGCAAAAGCAATTATTACTGCTATTGTTAAAGACCTTGAAGTTGGCGATATGTTTATTTCAACCGTTGTTAGAATTTTACCAAAAGTTGGCGCATTCTGCGAACTTGCACCAGGTAAAGACGGTATGATTCACATTTCAAAAATGAGCAAAGAAAGAATTAACAGCGTTGAAGAAGTTTTATCTATCGGCGACACCGTTAAAGTTGAAATCATTAAAATAAGTGAAAAAGGCGTTGACCTTAAATTACTTGAAAAGGTTGAAGCGTAAAACAAAATAAATTAAGGCGGAGTTTTGAACTCCGCCTTTTTTATTTATATAGACGCGTACACGCTACGCATACGTACGCGTATATATGCGCGCACGCGAGAGAAAAATTTATATAAATTAAAGTTTAAGAACGGCGATTTTTTGCCGTTTTTTTGCTTTTTATAAAAATTTTGCCAAATTTCAATAAAAAAGCGACTTTGTTGCAAAAAATATTTTTCGCAAAATTTGCGATATTTCCTTAAATTTTGAGCCTTGCTAAAAAAAATTAAAAAAATTTTTAAAAAAGTAGTGAAAAACACTTTACAACTTTAAAGTAATGAAGTATAATAACATCATTAAAAATACTTTAACACATTAAAGTGCTAAATTAAAAAGAGGTAAAAAATTATGAAAAAATTAGTAACATTATTATTAACGGCAATTTTAACTCTCGGCGCATGCATGGGTTTAACCGCTTGTCAAAAAGACAGTTTTACAGGCTTTGATATTGAATTATCAAGAAAGGTAGTTAAATATCTTAACAAAGAATATAAAACTGACATTGAAATTGAATTTACTGAAATTGACTGGGATTCAAAAGAAGCATTACTTGAAAACGGCACAATCGACCTTGTTTGGAACGGTATGACTATTACTACTGAACGTCAAGAAAACATGACTATTTCAGTTCCTTACTTATATAACAAGCAAGTTGCAGTTATTAGAAAAGCAGACGTTAGCAAATATACTAATATTGCTTCAATGGCAAACGCAAACGTTGGTGCTGAATCTGGCTCTGCTGGTGAAAGTGTTATTGCAGACCAAGAAATTGGTAAAGAATACATTTCTTCAAAAAGCCAACTTGACGCTTTAACGGCACTTGATAACGGTTCTATCGACGTTGCTGTTATTGACTCTGTAATGGCTGGTTACTACACTTCTACTGGTACTTATAAAGGTAAACTCGTAATCGTTGAAGACCTTGTTCTTGCACAAGAAGAATACGGTATTGCTGCTAAAAAAGGTAACGAAGCTTTAATTTCTAAAATCAACGAAGCAATCATCGCTTTAAAAGATACTGATTACAAAGCAGTTGCAAAAGACTTTGGTTTAACTGAATCTTTATCAATTACAGCAAACACTACTAATCCACTTGCAAACGCTACTGACGCTAGCTGGGACAACGTTGTTGCATCTAAAAAATTAGTTATCGGTTACACTGTATTTGCTCCTATTGCTTATACTGCTGAATAATTTAAGGAAACGGGATAATGTTTGTAAATATTATTATAGAACTTTTAGAGGGTTTCGGCATAACGCTTGCGTTATTTGCCGTAACCCTTATCCTGTCTTTACCGCTTGGCTTAATTATTTCGTTTGGAACGATGTCAAAATTTAAGCCGATATCATTTTTGTGTAAAGGCATTATTTGGGTTATTAGAGGTACGCCTTTAATGCTCCAAATTTTACTTGTAAGTTTTTTGCCAAAATATTTATTTGGCGTTCTTAATAAAGACGTGGCTATTTTCTTTGGTGTATCAACAAAATCCTTGTTGTTTATATTCGTTGCCATAGCATTTATAATAAACTACGCTTGCTATTTTTCTGAAATTTTCCGTGCGGGTATAGAATCTATTTCGCAAGGACAATATGAAGCGGGAAAAGTTTTAGGACTTACAAAGACGCAAATATTCTTTAAAATAATTATAATGCAAGTTGTAAAAAGAATAATACCACCTATGTCTAATGAAATTATAACGCTTGTAAAAGATACGGCACTTGCTCAAATTTTAGGCGTAACAGACTTGCTTAATGCCGCCAACCACGCCGTAAACGCATACGTTATTTTAACGCCACTCGTTTACGCCGCAATATTCTACTTGATTTTTAACGGTATTTTAACGTTGTTGTTTGGCTGGGCAGAGAAAAAACTTTCATATTATAAGGTGTAATTATGGCATTTTTAGAAGTAAAAAATTTAACTAAAAGTTTTGGCGAACTTCAAGTTTTAAAGGGTATTGACGTTGCTATTGAAAAGGGCGAAGTTTTGTCTGTAATAGGCTCGTCCGGTAACGGCAAAACCACCTTT
>JAZOMW010000051.1:0-10734 GCA_045654225.1 Christensenellaceae bacterium
TCACCAGCTCCAAAAAACAAGGCGCTTATTCGTAAGTGCCTTGTTTTTTGTATTTGTGCCCGTATAGGACACAACATCGTTTGCGTGTACAACACGCAACATCATTTAGCAGTCTTCCAACTTCATTGTCCGCTTGCGGACACAAAACGTTGCTACGCTTTGCACAAACAAACTTTTGTAATTTTAAATTATAGCCATCAAAAAAGCACTTGCAGTTGCAAGTGCTTTGTTTTTTAAGTGACGGAACGTTATTAAATTGTATAAACGTATTGTGGAAGCGTTACGCTAACGCTAGTTTGTGCGGTTGCGCCGTTTTTAATAACTACAAATTTAACAACGTCGCCTTTACTTAACGTTTGAGAGTTAAAGTAAGAAATTAGGCTTTGTGCAGACTGAACTTCATAAACTGCGCCGTTATTTATTTGAACTGACACGAGTTTATCAAGGTATTCAAGACCCGCTAATGCGTAAATACTGCCCGCTTTTATACCAAAAACGTACGTTGCGTACGAGTTTTGATTGAACGGATTTGAAGAATAGTCGTGAATAGCAAGGTCGTAACTTCCGTAAACTTGGCTTGCAACTACCGCCATTACTCTTGCCCTATTTAAAACGTAGCCGTAACCGCTCGAAGGGTCAATTTGCTCTAAAAGTTGAATTGCTATATCTTCTGCTATATCCGACGGTATTGCAAAGTTTAAACCTTCAATATCGCCCGCGTAGCCCGCGTTTACAATGCCTATAAGATTACCTTGAGCGTCGAATAACCCACCGCCCGAGTTACCGCTGTTTATAGCACAGTCAGTTTGAATAAGCGACATTTTTTTGCCTTCAACCGTAACTTCTCTATTAGTAGAAGAAACTATGCCTTGCGTTACCGTTCCGCCCAAAGTGCCAAGAGGATTGCCTATTGCGTAAACGCTTTCGCCAACTTTTAAATAACTTTGAGTAGTTTGGTTAGTTCTACGAATAGTAGCAACGGAAAGTTCCTCACCAGATAAAACGCCCGTTTCGTCTTTCGGGCAAAAACGCATAACCGCAATATCAGACTCTGGGTCGCCACCTATTAAAGTGAGCGTTTTATATTCGTTACCGTAAATATCTTTTGCCATAAAGGCTTGCATACCGTCGATAACGTGGTGGCAAGTTAAAACGTAATAGTACGTTTTTTTACTTTCGCCTTCGCCCGTTTCGCTAGTTCCAAAAATTACACCGCTACCCGCGCTATAACTAGAAGCGGTTTCTTGACCTGCGTAAATTTCTAATACGGACGGTCTTACCTCGTCAAGCATTTCGGTTAAAGAATTATAGGTTGAAGCATTAGTATCAATAACGTTGATTTTAACTTCTTGCGCGCCCGACGGAACTTCGCGCGTTATTATGCAACCGCTCATTACCGCAAGCGACAAAGTAGCAACTATTAAAATAGTAAAAAGTTTTTTTAAGTGTTTCATAAATTACCTTTATATATTATGCAAACTTTTATCTTTTATATTATTCTATCACAAAAATACAGTTATTACAATAATTAGAAAGTGAAATTTTGTTGAAAATGCTTATATAAAACAAGGCAACGAAACAAAAGACCGCTTTTAAACTTGTTAAAATCGGTCTTCTACCGCCATTAAGCGGTATAGAACCGACTTAAAAGCGATTTATATAAACAACGGATTAAAAAAAAGAATTGCGATAATATAAATTAAATTATTCTTTTACCGTTGTAATATTATTTTTATCTATACTCTATTTTTTATACATATTTATATTAAATTGTTTACTTTATATTTAAAATGAATTATAATAAAAGTATGAAAATTAGCCAAAACAATAAACAAAGCGCTTCAACGCGTTTAAGAATTAAAAAAGCGGTTGCTGTTTTATTAAAAGAGCGTGCCGTTGAAGATATTAAAGTTACGGAAATAACTTCTTTAAGCGGTGTATCACGAAACACTTTTTACACGCACTACACAAAGATTAGCGACGTTTTAAAAGAAATCACCTCCGATTTAATATTAGACTTTGAAAGCGTTTTTACAAAATATAAGTATAGCGAATTTGCGCTAGACCCTAAACCGTTTATAAAAGAACTTATTTCAATGTGTAAAAAGTCGCCTGCGTTTTTAGAATACGTAGTGTTTTCGAACAATGCAAACGGCATTTTACAAGGCACTATCGACGCGGTTACCGATAAATTTTACAAAATATATCGTTTAGAAAGGGGCGAAGATAACTATTTAGTTCCATATCTAATTAGTTACTTAATAAGTGGCGTTGCGCAATATTTATACAAATGGTTTAAAGACGGGCAAAAAATTGATACCGAAGAACTTATAAACCAACTTTCTTTTCTTATTAAAAACTCCGTTTCAGTACTTCGCGAAGTAAAAAACGAAAACACTTAAATACATAATATATAAAGGAAAACGATATGAAAAAATTACGAGTAGGAATAATAGGTTGTGGTAGAATTTCAGTTATGCATCTTGACCCTGCATCTCAACTTGAATACTCTCAATTAGTTGCTTGCTGTGATATAGTTTACGAAAAAGCGTTAAAAGTTGCAAAAGACTATAATATTAACGCATATATCGACTATAAAGAAATGATTGACAAGGAAGATTTAGACGTTGTGCATATTTGCCTTCCGCACCATATACACACGGAAGTTAGCGAATACGCATTTAATAAAGGCGTAAACGTTTTAAGCGAAAAGCCTATGTCAATCGACTATGAAAGCGCGGAAAACGCGGTAAAAGTTGCAAAAGAAAAAGGCGTTTTATACGGTGTAATTTTTCAATGCCGTTATAATAACTCCGCTCAATTCGTTAAAAAGACTCTTAAAGACGGAAAATTAGGTAAAATAATTTCCGCCCGCTCCGTTTTAACTTGGATAAGAGACGACGCTTATTACGCCGACTGCGACTGGAAAGGCACTTGGGATAAAGAAGGCGGTGGCGTTATTATTAACCAAACCATACACACGGTTGACTTAGTTAACTGGATGATTGACTGCCCTTTTAAAAAAGTGTTTACCACTATGAGTAACCGCCAACACCCTACCATTAAAGTTGAAGATACCGCCGAAGGTTTAGTTTTATATGAAAACGGCGTAAGGTACAGTTTTTTTGCAACTAACAATTACGGTATTGATGAGCCTATTGAAATTAAACTCCATTGTGAAAAAGGCGACGTTACTTTTAACTATAACGACGCGTATATCGTTTATAATAACGGCGAAAAAGAAGAAGCACACCAACAAACGACCGCTACTTATAAATGGTCAATGGACTACTGGGGAATACAACACGTTACGCAAATCGAGCAATTTTACAAGGCTTGTTTAGGTCTTGAACCGTTAGATTTGAGCGGTGAAGAAGCGTTAAAAACGCACAAACTCATTTGCGAAATATATAAACAAGGCAAATTAAATTTTCATACTGAAAACGAATAAACAACACTAAAAAAGACGCATAAAAATGCGTCTTTTTTTATTTATTTTTTAGCATTTTATAATGTTCTTCGGCAAGTAACCTTGCTTTTGCCACCGGATACGCCGTTTTAGGAAAACAATAAAACGCCTTTTCTTTATCGCCTATTGATATAGTATCGCCTATCTCGTACCAAAAAAAGTCAACGTTTAAAGAGTGTGAACTTGCGGGCGGTAAACTATATATTAAGTTTCCGCTAGCATCTAAAAGAGTAAAACCATTAGTTCCGCATTTTAAAACACCGTCGCCAACGTCGTAAAGCGACTTATGGTCGCTTAAAACCATTACGCTAACGTCAAGGCTGTAAAACTCTTGCTTTTCCTTAATTTCGTTTTTAACTTCTTCCCTTTGCCATAAATACCAAGACGGAATATGGTCAAACTTGGTTTCAACGTTTTTACCTTTTAACTTGCCGTTTTCTAAAAGTTCGTATTCTACACCACACTCGTTGCAAGTTAAAAAAGTATTAGAGCCTTTCATTACGCCTTCTTTATTACAATGCGGGCATTTATATAAAACCCTTTCAAGCCCTTCGGCGCGGTCTTTATCGCTAATTATTACGCCGTTTTCCGCTTGACTTTTAAACGCGTCAAAGGAAAATTCGTTATCAATAAGTTCGTCAATTTCTTGAACGGTTTTTTCCTTTACTTCTTCCTTTGTAAGCAAGCATTTAACGGTTGCGCTAACCTTTGTTTTACGCATTTTTAAGTTGTTGTATAAAGGCTGATGTAAATACGCGCCGTCAGTAATAATAGTTACGAGCGGAACGTTTAATTTTTTAACTAACAAACCAAGCCTTTTAGGTAAAACTGTTGAAGTTCCGTCAAAGGAATAACCCGCTTCCGGAAACATTAAAACGCTAGTTTTTAAGTGGTTTAAACAGTAGTTCATGTTAGAAATAGTATCTAAACTTGAAACGTATTTATTAGTTGGCACGCAACCTATTTTTTTCATAAGCCAACTTTTACCAACGAAAGCGTCGTTAGTGGCAACTATAAAATACTTGTTTGGATATAGTATTTTAGAAGCAATTTTAAGGTCTAAAAAACAAGAGTGGTTCATTAAAATTAAACAAGGCTCTTTTAAAACGCTTTTATTATCGATAGTATAAGAAAAAGAAGTTGACTTTAACTCGCCTATTGCTAAAAGTCTTATTAAACTTGAAAACAAGAAACTCGGCTTTTTTATTATCGTTTTTTTAACGCTTTTTGAAAGTGCGTTTTCAAGCGTTGTTTTTTTTACTTTTATTTTCATAACGTTGTTTTCCTTTTATTTTTATAACGCTATATCGCTGTTTTTTAGGCTATAACACTGAATATAGTTTTTTATTCAAGACTTTTAATTAAATCTTTAAGTAACGGCTCGAATTTAGCACCGTACCAGTGATTATTTTCTTTGGCGGTTGCTTTAATACACTCAACAACGTAGTCCGCGCTAATTTTTGCGCTTTCATAAGCAGTTTTGCCGTTCATCATAGCGCCAACGAAAGCCGACGCGTAAATATCGCCCGTGCCGTGACAACTATTTGGAAGTTTAACGTGCTCGTAATAACTGTATTTTCCGTTTTCGTAAACTACTACGCCCGTAGTTTCTTTTTTATACGAAACACCCGTTAAAATTATATTTTTAGCACCTATTTCAGTAAGTTTTTTAAGTAAAATATCGATATACTCTTTGTCGTATTCTTCTTTATACTCAACGCCCGTTAAAAAGCACGCTTCGGTTATATTTGGAAGTAAATAGTCTGCCTTTTCACAAAGCCTAACCATAGCTTTAACGTAATCCATATCAAAAATAGGATATAATTTTCCGTTATCTGCCATAGCAGGGTCAACTATAAATAAACCGCCTTCGTTAAGAGTTGATTTTACAATATCTAAAACGTAATCAACTTGGTCTATCGAGCCTAAATAACCGGTGTAAACCGCTTCAAACTTGATACCTTCGCTTTTCCAGTGTTCGTTAATTTTTGGCATATCGCCCGCTAAATCTCTAAAAGTAAAACCTTTAAATCCCGCGGTATGCGTTGAAAGCACTGCGGACGGAAGTATAGCGGTTTCAAGCCCGCACGCAGAAAGTATAGGTAACGCTACGGTAAGCGAACATTGACCAACGCATGATATATCTTGTATAGTTAAAATTCTTTTATAGTCCATATATTTTATCTCCGTAATTTTGTAAAATAAGTTGCAAAAAACAACTTGTTTTTTTATTTCATATTAAAATAATTAATTGAATTGTTAAACGAAATATCTTCAACAACCTTGCCAACGAATTTAATATCCGTTGTCATTTCTCCGTTTTCCATCATTTCGCCAAGGTACGAGCAAAGTATGCGCCTAAAATAGTGGTGGCGTGGATATGATAAAAGTGAACGGCTATCGGTAAGCATACCAACGAAAGCGCCCAAGTGACCCGTTGCAGTTAAATCTTTAAGATGTTTTTCCATACCAACTTTATTATCTAAAAACCACCAAGCAGGACCGTATTGAATTTTGCCACGGCAACTAGAATCTTGGAAACAGCCCATTAAAGTAACCATTTCGCTATTCATTTTAGGGTTTAAGTTAAATAAAATAGTTTTAGGAAGTAAATTTTCGTTATTGAGCGCGTCTAAAAGCCTTGAAAGAGCCGTCATAGAATTAGTATCACTAATACTGTCAAAACCGGTGTCAAGACCTAATTTTTCAAGCATTTTAGAGTTGTTATTACGCATTGCGCCAAGGTGAACTTCCGTTCTAATATCGTATTTAGCGTATAATTTCATTAAGAAATACGTTAAATAGCCTTTAAACACTTCCGTTTCACTTTCGCTAACGCCACCAAGCGAAATTGCCTTTTTAAACACTAAATCGGCTTCTTCTTTTTCCCTAATAGGAAGCGCCTTTTCAAGAGCGATGTCACTTGCGGTTGTACCTACTTTAATAAATTCTTGAAGGCGAATTTCTATTGCTTTTTCAAGCGCGTCGATATCCTTAATTTCGTGAGTTAAATCTTCAAGTTTTTTAATAAATTCCTTGTATTGTTTAGCGTCACAGTTCATAATTTTATCCGCTCTAAACGCAGGAATAACTTTAAATTTATAATCTTTTTTAGCAATTTCAACGAAAGTTGAAAGGTCGTCGAAAATTTCGTTAGTCGTAAATAAAATAGCAACGTTACTCTTTTCAATTAAAGATTGTGGAGTAATTTTATTAAGCGCAATATAGTCGTTACACCAGTTCCAAATAGTTTCGGCGTTTTCTTTATTGATTTCAAGTTCACAGTTAAAAAACTCTTTTAACTCTACTTGCGACCAGTGATACAAAGGGTTACCAAAAGCGGTAGAAAGAGTATCGCAATAAGCAATAAACTTTTCCTTGTTAGATTTTGAGCCGGTAATATACTCTTCGTCAACACCGTAGTTACGCATTAAACGCCATTTGTAATGGTCGCCCGCAAGCCAAATTTCAAAAACGTCGTTAAACTGTTTGTTTTCTAAAATTTGTTTTTCAGGTAAATGACAGTGATAGTCGAATATCGGCATTTTTGACGCGTAGTCAAAATACAATTTTTCCGCAGTTTTGTTTTTTAATAAAAAGTTTTCTTTAATGTAACTCATAATTGTCCTCTCTTAATTTCAATAGGTTGATTTTTATTTTGTCTAAATTTTCCAAAAACGCCTTGCACTTCTGTGTAATAAATGAAAGTGTTTGGATATTTTTTAATAATTTTTACGAATTGCGCCAATTGCCTTCTGCTAATTAAAACGAAAACTATGGCGTTATCGTCTCCACTATACATACCTTTACTTTTTACGATAGTTGCACTATGACCAAGTTCGTTTACGATATCGTCGTGAAGTTCATCGGGGTTTTTAGTAATAATTTTAACTTCTATTGCTTCACGGCTATCACGTAAAACAAAAGTTACGGCTTTTTCATAAATAAACAAGTGTATTATTGAAAGCAAAATACTAGTTACGTCTTTATAAACGAAATATGAAAGCCCCATAAGCGCAATGCAAAGCGCGGAAACTATACGCTCGCAGTTTAAGAACGGGTATTTTTTTTGAACTACGTTTGCAACTATTTCAACACCGCCCGTAGAAGCGCCTAGTTTATACATATAACCAGCCCTTGCGCCAAGCATAACGCCTGCAAAAACGGACGCTATAATTCTACCGCTTTGGTCTTGACTGATATATTGCGGAGCGTTAACTACTTCTAATAGTGATAAAAAAAGCGAATTTAACACGCTAAATAAAATAACGTAAACAACGTATTTTTTATCAAGCTTAAAATATGCTAAAACGAGTAACGGTGCGTTTAAAACTATGTTAATTAAACCTAAATTAACCTTTTCGTTAAGCACCGAAAAAAGCATAGTGGCAACGCCTTCAAGCCCGATAGGCGCGAAAGACGCAGGCACTATAAAGAAGTAAATTGCAAACGCCGATATAAACGATATAAGCACAATAAATAAACACGCAAATAAAAACTTGACGTTAAAAAACGACTTCATAAACCACCTTATAGCGTTACGCCCGTTTTGTAAAAGGCAATTTCTCTAACGTCTTCGGACTTGCACTTATATTCGCCGTTTACCGTTTTTAAAATTAAATCAAACAATCCGTCTTCATCCATAGAAAAGGCGTTAAAGTCAATCCAGTTTTCTTTAAACGAAGATAAGTTGTTATTCGTTGCAATTTTCATAGTAGGAACAAAGGTAGAAAACGGAGTTCCCCTACCCGTTGTAAAGAGTACTATTTGGCAACCCGCCGCGCCAAGAGCGGTTGAAGCAATAAGGTCGTTACCCGGTGCGTTAAGCGCCGTAACACCCGATTTTGTAGCAATATCGCCGTAGCCTAAAACGTCAACTATATTAGTAGTTCCCGCCTTTTCAACGCAACCAAGCGACTTTTCTTCAAGCGTAGTTATACCGCCCTTTTTATTGCCCGGGCTTGGATTTTCGTAAACGGGGAAACCTTGCGAAATGTAAAAGTTTTTAAAATCAACAATCATTTTTTTGTATCTTTCGTAAACTTCTTGACTTTCGCATTTATTCATTAAAAGTTGCTCCGCGCCAAACATTTCGGGAACTTCCGTAAGTACGGCAGAACCGCCGTAACTTACAATTCTATCCGAAATTTTACCAACTAGCGGATTTGCGGTTAAACCGGAATATCCGTCCGAGCCACCGCATTTTAAACCGATTGTAAGTTCGCTTAACGAAACGTCTTCACGTGTTAACGTGCTTGCTTTTTTAGCCCATTTTTCTATAATAGATACGCCTTCTAAAACGTCGTCTTTAACGTCTTGACAATTGTAAAACGCGATATTATCTCTATTAAACGGCGCTAAATATTCTTTAATGCCGTCAAGACCGTTATTTTCACAACCTAAACCAACGAATAAAACGTTAGTTGCGTTAGGGTTAAGCGCAATAGCACATAAAAGTTTTTTGATATTTTCATTATCTACGCCAAGTTGAGAACAGCCGAATTGATGAGTAAGCGTAAAAATTCCGTCAAGTGAGCCCGTAACGAACTTTTGGCAAAGTTTTTCAATGCGCATACAAACGTTATTTACGCAACCTACGGTTGGTATAATATAAATTTCGTTTCTAACGCCCGCTCTACCTTGTTTTCGCTTAAAGCCTTTAAAAGTTCCTTTTTTAGCGTCAATACTAACTATTTGCGGATTGTAGGAATACTCAAACGTTTCGTCTAAATGTGATTTTACGTTATGAGTATGCACCCACTCGCCTTTTTTAATATCTACTTTTGCTCTACCTATAACTTCGCCGTACTTTATAACGAATTCGCCTTCTTTTATATCGCAAAGAGCAAATTTATGCCCTGCGGGAATATCGTTTAAACCGTTTAAAGTTATACCCACGTTGTCCTTTTCATTTATAATTACAGTATTTTTCATATAAGATTTTTTCCACTCTTTATAAGTTTTACGTTTTCAATAACGGTATTTACAAAGCCGTCGTAATTATTAAGGTCTTCGCCCCAAACGTCAACGTTTTGCATAAATTCTTCAATAGAACCGCCGTTAGCAAAATATTCTAAATAAGGCGCGTCGTCAATAATTTGAACTTTTCTTGATGGCAACTCGCAATAGAATTTGCCGTCGTCTTCTTTTTTAAGCGAAGAATAAATTGCCATTAAGTACGAGTAACCTATCGTTAAGTTAGTAGGAATTTTGCCGTATTTTTCATAGTAGTCTTTAAAAGACGGTAAATCCCTTGCACGCCATTTAGAAATGCTATTAAGCGAAATGCTTAAAAGTTGGTGGTTTAAGAAAGGATTATAAAATCTTTCAACAACTGAATTTGCAAATTCCGTTGTGGCTTGAATATCATTAGATACGAAAGGAATAATTTCGTCTTTTAAAGTTGCGTTTAAAAAGTTTAATAATTTACTATCGTTCATACACTCGTCAACGGTAACTTTTTTCATCCATAAACCAACTGGAACAAGGTTTGTGTGGCTACCGTTTAAAACGCGAACTTTTCTCTTTTTATAGTACTTGATATTGTCGGTTACTACGACGTCAATACCGTTAAAGCCTTCAACTATGTATTTAGCAATATCGCCTTTCTTTTCAACAGCCCATAAGCCGAAAGGTTCGCCAACTGACATTAAATTGTCTTCATAACCAATTAAATTAGTTAAATGCTCTTTCGTTTTAGGGTCTCTTGGATAGCCCGAAACTATACGGTCAACGAGCGTGTTAGAAAAATAGCATTTTTCTTCAACCCAAGTTTTAAATTCGCCTTCTAAATTCCAAAGGTCGATATACGCCTTAACGCATTTTTCAAGTTCGGTTGCGTTATTGTCGATAAGTTCAACTGGCATCATATAAACGCCGTCAAGCCCAGCCTTAAAACGCGCGTATAAGAACTTAGTTAATTTTGCAGGATACGTAATGCCTTCAAAATCGTCGAATTTATCTGTGTCGTGATAGCAAATGCCCGCTTCGGTAGTGTTAGAAACTACTATTTTAAGGTCTTTATCAACCGCGAGTTTATAATACGCGTCAATATCTACAAAAGGGTCGATAACTTCGTCAACACAAGTTACTTTATATACGTTTTCAACCGCTTTGCCGTTTTCCATACCGCGAAGAATTACGTTATACTTATTGTCTTGCTTGTAAAAATTTTCAAGCGAGCCAAAAGTTATAGGTTTAATAATGCTTACGCTATATTTCTTTTCGTTTTTGTTTAAGTTATCAAAATAATAGTCAACGAAAGT
>JAZOMW010000052.1:0-17747 GCA_045654225.1 Christensenellaceae bacterium
CGCTTATTTTTGACATGACTTTAACGCTTGCCTTACACTTTTTTAAAGCGTCTTTATTAAACTCAACTTCCCCTTCTTCTTGTAATAAAATAAGCGTTCTGCCAAGGTCGCCAAAGTCGCCGTTTAAAAGCGATTCTTCTATAAACGTGGTTTTTCCACTTTCAAGTATGCCTCTAATTATAACCGTAGGTATTCCCATAACTTAACCCTTAAAATAAATTTTTAATTTTTTGCTTGTCTATTTGACTGCCTATAACGCAAATTTTGCCAGTAACGTCTGGCGCGCCAGAGCGAATTTCAAACTCGCCTGCAACAAGGTCAAAGTAATGCCACAACTCGCTTTCGCTTGATTTTATAACGCCTTTAGCACGTAAAACAACACCAAAGTTGTCGCTACAAAGTTCAGTTAATATTTCGTTTAATTCCTTAGCTGAATACGATTTTGGAGTTTCTATTGCAACGCTCTCAAAAACTTCTTCCGCGTGGTGATGACCGCGGCAACAACACTCGCCGTGCTCGTGATGATGCTCGTGACAGTGGCACTCTTCGCCATGTTCGTGATGATGTTCGTGGTCGTGTTCACAACCGCAGTCTTCACCGTGCTCGTGGTTATGCTCGTGTTCATGGTCGTGGCAGTGACACTCTTCACCGTGCTCGTGTTCATGATGTTCGCAACAGCAATCTTCACCGTGATGGTGATGATGTTCGTGTTCATGGTCATGGCAATGGCACTCTTCATGCTCGTGCTCGTGGTGGTGATGTGCGCCACTCTTTTTAAGTTCCGCAATAAGCATATCCGTTAAAGAAATTCCGTCTTCTAAATTTTCAATAAGCAATTTTCCGTCAAGAGCGTTAATAGGCGTTGTAATTAAAGTTGCGGTTGGATTATAAGTTTTAATAAATTCGCAAGTTTCAATAATTTTTTCTTCACTTAACTTGTCCGTTTTAGAAACCACTACTACGCTTGCTTCTTTAATTTGGTCAAGATAGAATTCGCCAAAGTTTTTAGAATACATTTTGCATTTTCCGCCGTCAACAACGGCGCAAATAATATTAACTTTAACGTCTAAATTAGCGTCGTTTACCGCTTTAACAACGTCACTAAGTTTTCCCACGCCAGACGGCTCTATAATAATTCTATTAGGCGAATATTTTGAAACCAATTCTTTTAAAGATTCGGCAAAGTTGCCAACAAGCGAACAACATATACAGCCCGAATTTATTTCCTTAATTTCAATGCCGGAATTTTTTAAAAACGCACCGTCAATACCAATTTCGCCAAACTCGTTTTCAATAATGGCAACTTTTTCATTTTTGCTTACACCGCTTAATAATTTTTTAATAAGTGTGGTTTTGCCCGCGCCTAAAAAGCCGGATATAACGTCAACTTTAATCATATTTACTCCTATTTACTTATTTTCAAGGCTACGTTTATAATAAAAAACGTATTGTTGAATATAGCCTGATAACTTTCCGAACTTTGTTGAAAGTTCGTTTGAAATTTTAACTCTATCTTTTTCAGTTCCGTTTAAATTTTGAACGTATATTTTTTCTATCCAAGTATCAACGGGAAAACTGTCCGTTTTAGAGTAGCCAAAAAGCGTAATGCAGTCCGCCACCTTTTTGCCTATACCCTTAATTTTTAATAATTCTTTGGTTACGTCGCAAGTGTTAAGATTACGCAAATTTTCTAAATTGTATCCACCGTTTAATAGCGAAGCAAAACCGTGAATATACTGTGCCCTATAACCAAGCCCTATGCTTTTAAAAAACTCAACGCTTACGCTTGAAAGCGCGCTAACGGTTGGAAAAGCGTAAAATTCACCGTCGCTTTTAACCACTTTTTGCCCAAAACTTTCGCATAATTTTTCAATTATTTTTTGTATTCGTTTTATGTTGTTGTTTTGCGAAATTATAAAGGAAAACGCCGTTTCGGTTACGTCTTGCCTTAAAATTCTAATACCCTTTGCTCTCGATATAACTTGCGTTAAAAACGGCTCGTTTAAACTTAATATTTCGTTATAAATTTTTTCGTAATCCGTGTTTAAATCAAAGTACGTGGAAAAATAATCAAGGTCTTCACTTTCTAGATAAGTATAGCCGTTTTTCGTGTAAAGTTTACAACGTTTATCTAAACTATACACGGTATATACGCCGTCACTAATGCTATACCTAAAAACTTGACCGCATTCAAGAGTATCTTTCGCGTTAAAAAACTTACTTTCTATTTTTATTGCGCTCATACTTTCAATAAATTAGCACACTCGCTTAATACAAGTGTGCTCTTTCGTTTTTAATCTTCTGTTTTACCGTCGTTTATATAAAGTATGCCAAGCGTGTTTTCGCCACAGTGTGAAGAAATTATACCGCCTGCAACGGTTTCATAAACCTTTTCAAAACCCAAACCGTCAACCACGTCGTGCGCGGCTTTTAACATTTCAGGCGTAGCCGAACTGTACGTAATGAAAATTACAGATTTGTCTGGATTGTTAAATTCTTCAAGCGTTTCCTTACAATATTTAGAAACGACCATAGGCATAGGACCTCTAAATTTTTTGTAACTGCCCATTTTGCCGTCTTTAACAATAATTTGCGGTCTAATTTTTAAAATGTTAGCGCCAAGTAACGCTACGCTTGAACATCTTCCGCCCTTATGTAAATAGTCAAGCCTTTCAACAATGAAACTTGCTTGAACGCTTGAAACTCTTTCTCTAACCTTTTCAGCAATAACTTTAACATCGCTTTCAGTTTTTGTAAGTTTACGCGCGTAAAGAGCTAAAAGCGCAATACCCGTTGATAAACTTTTAGAGTCAATAACTTCAACCTTGCCGTCAAATTCAAGTGAAGCAATTCTCGCGTTGTTAAACGTACTGCTTATATCGGAAGAAATGTCAAAGTGAATTATAGCGTCGTATTCCTTTAAAATTTCCGTGAAAAACTCTTTAAAACCTTCGGCGTTTTCCGCGCTCGTTTTAGGTAACGCGCCACCGTTGTTAACGAAGTTAAAAATGTCTTGGTTGGTAAGGTCGCCGTCACGATAAACGTTATCACCCAAAGTGAATTGTAAAGGTAATATTTTAATATCAAACTCTTGTAAGAGTTCTTTTGATAAGTCGATAGTACTGTCAGAAGTTATAGCAATTTTCATAAGTTCCTCCCTTAAAACATAGCCATTTTACAATAATCATAAATTTTTGTCAAGTTATACAACCGTTTTTGTTGGCATTATAGGTTTTTTGTGCTAATATATAAGTATATTGTTAAATTTTAAACAATATTGTTTAAAGTTTATGGAGAGCGTTTATTATGTATAAAATTTTAAAGAAACAAAGTTTAAACAGTACGGTTACGCTTATGGAAATAGAAGCACCGTTAGTTGCTAAAAAAGCAGAGCCCGGTCAATTCATTATTTTACGCGTTGACGACGAAGGCGAAAGAGTCCCTTTAACTATTGCAGACTATGATAGAGTGCGCGGTTCTATTACCATAATTTTCCAAATAGTTGGCGCAACGACCTATGCGTTAAACCAAAAAAACGAAGGCGATTATATTAGCGACTTCGTTGGTCCGCTCGGTAGAGCAACCGAACTTGACGGTTTAAAAAACGTTTGTATAGTAGGCGGTGGCGTTGGATGTGCAATAGCCTTTCCTATCGTTAAAAAATTAAGTGAAAACGGCGCAAAAGTAACTAGCATTATAGGTTTTAGAAATAAAGACTTGGTTATTTTAGAAGACGATTTTAAAAAGTATTCAACTAGATGCTTCGTTTATACTGACGACGGCTCTTACGGCGAGCAAGGCAACGTTTGCGTTCCGCTTAACAATATGTTTAACGACGGCGAAACTTTTGATAAAGTTATTGCAATAGGCCCGCTCGTAATGATGAAATTCGTTACAATGGCAACTAAACCTACGGGCATTCCTTGCGAAGTATCGATGAACCCTATTATGATTGACGGAACGGGTATGTGCGGTGGTTGTCGTTTAACGCTTATAAAAGACGGCAAGCGCGTTACTAAATTTGCTTGCGTTGACGGTCCTGACTTTAACGCTTACGAAGTTGACTTTGACGAGGCGATGTTAAGAGGCGCAACGTACAAAAACTTTGAACGCCAGGCGTATGAAGAAAGTTGTAATTTAAAAAAGATGGGGGAAAAAGTAAATGGCTAAATTTAATATGACTTTACAAAAAACTGAAATGCCTATGCAAGACCCTATCAAGCGCGGAAAAAACTTTGAAGAAGTTGCGCTTGGTTACACCTTTGAAATGGCACAAGAAGAAGCAAACAGATGTTTAGAATGTAAAAATCCCGCTTGCGTAAGCGGTTGTCCAGTTAAAATTGATATTCCTGGCTTTATAAAAGAAATTAAGGCTGGCAATATTAACGAAGCGTATAAAGTTATTGCAAAAACTTCTAACCTTCCCTCTATTTGCGGTAGAGTTTGCCCACAAGAAAGCCAATGCGAAGCAAAATGCGTACGCGCAATTAAAGGCGAAGCGGTTGGCATAGGCAGGCTTGAAAGATTCGTTGCAGATAACGCAACTGAAACGAGCGTTGAGTTAAGCGAAAAGAACGGAATTAAAGTTGCCGTTGTTGGCTCTGGTCCTGCCGGTCTTACTTGCGCGGGCGACCTTATTAAACTTGGTTACGACGTAACCGTTTTTGAAGCGCTTCATACCGAAGGTGGCGTGTTAGTTTACGGCATTCCTGAATTTAGACTTCCAAAAGCGATTGTTAAAAGCGAAGTTAAAAAACTTGAAAGCTTTGGCGTTAAGTTTGAGTGTAACGTGGTTATAGGCAAAACTTTAAACGTTCAAGACCTTTTTGATATGGGCTATAAAGCAATATTTATAGGCTCGGGCGCGGGTCTTCCTAACTTTATGAATATTCCGGGCGAAGCGTATAAAGGCGTTTACTCGGCTAACGAATTTTTAACTCGTAGCAATTTAATGAAGGCTTATAAAAATAGCGCAACGCCTATTATGAAAGGCAAAACGGTTGCCGTTGTTGGTGGCGGTAACGTTGCTATGGACGCGGCTCGTACGGCTTTAAGGCTTGGCGCAGATAACGTAAAAGTTATTTATAGACGTTCTATGAACGAACTTCCCGCAAGGCACGAAGAAATTGAAAACGCTATTGAAGAAGGCATTGAATTTAACGTTTTAACAAACCCCGTTGAAATTAAAGCGCATATAAATCCAAACGACGCGCGCGACCCTATGAACGGTTTTGTTAAGAGTATGGTTTGTATTAAAATGGAACTTGGCGAGCCAGATAGCGAAGGTAGAAGACGCCCTATCGCCGTAGAAAACAGCGAGTTTGAAATTCCGGTTGACGTTGTTATAATGTCAATAGGAACTAGCCCTAACCCACTTATTAAAGATACCACTAACGGTTTAGAAGTAAACAGGCGCGGTGGCATTATAGTTACGGAAGACGGTAAAACTTCGCTTGACGGCGTGTATGCGGGTGGCGACGCGGTAACGGGCGCATCAACGGTAATTTCCGCAATGGGCGCAGGCAAAACCGCCGCAAAAGCAATTGACGAATATTTGAGTAAATAATTTAATATATAGAAAAAAGCGTATGCAACATGCATACGCTTTTTTTGTAATATTATACGCTTTAAATTTGTTAAAACTTTTTTCTTATAACTATATTTTGTCCGTCTAAACAGTCTTCCGACTTGCTTGCCATTCTTGCTATTTCTTTTCCTACTGCTTCTGGTTGCATAATTTTAGACTGGTCTTCTTCGGGAGCAAGTTTTTTTCTTAATTCGGTAGCACACCTTCCTGGCGATAAACAATATACTTTTATCTTATACCCCGACAATTCTTCCGTAAGCGTTAAAGACATTTCTATTATTGCCGCTTTGCTCATAGCATAAACAGACCATCCTGGTCTTGGAGTAAAGCCGGCGGTTGACGCAATGTTTATTATTTTTGAAACGTCCTTGCTTGATTTCATATATTTTGCACACTCTCTACATAAAACGTAAGGAGCAAAAACGTTTATTCCAAAAGTTTTACGCAAATTTTCATCCGTCGTTTCAAACAAGAATTTTGGGTCAGTATATCCAGCAATATTTAATAAGCAATCAATAGAGCCGTACTTTTTATAAATGTTAGAAATAAGCGCCGGTATTTGGTCAATATTGCCAACGTCAAACGCAACTATATCAACCGTACAATCTCCGCACATCATTTGCTTGGTTTCTAACAATAAGTCTTCTCTTCTACTAATCAAAACTATATTATCGAATTCTTTTAATTTAGATATTTCTATCGCGGCAGCGCGACCTATACCTGCGCTTGCGCCTGTTATTATACAAGTACGCATTAGTCTTTCTCCTTTACAAATTCTTCCTTTATCAACATTTCACCATATAACAAATCAACGTATTCCGTCATTTTTACGTTGTAAGGATTGCCTTGCAAACAAAAGATAGGCGTGTTGCAATAATAATAAACCATGCTTGCATCTTCCGTAAAAGATTTTTTTTCTTTTAAAGCAAATTCATGAGCAGTTAACAAATCTTTTTTTGTAAACTTTTGTGGAAGTTGAATGTTTACGAGCTCGCTTCTATTAAGTACACCCGAAATATTATTGTCTTCACCTTTTTTCAAAACGGTATAAGGAATTTGATAAGTATAGCTAACGTTTAAATGCGGACATTTTATAAGGTTATTAAAGTCGTCAACGGTTACCAAGGGTCTTGCAGCTTCATGAACTATTACGTTGTCGTAAGACACCGATTTTAAAGCGTTATAAACGGACTCTTGTCTTGATTTTCCACCTTCAACCAAAACTACCTTCTTGCAAATCCTATAATCTTCAATATAGCGCGTAATAAGCGAGTTGTATTCTTTTTCGCAAACTATTATTAATTCTTTAATTTCTTCAATACTGTCAACTCTTTCAAGAGTATGAACTATCATAGGTTTTCCCGCTAACAATAGATATTGTTTTGGAGTTTCTTTGCCAAACCTTATACCTTTGCCAGCAGATAACAAAATAAAACTATACATTTTTTTCTCCTTATAAATATTAAAAACTAACTTTTAGATTCTTTAAATAATTTTTTGTCTAATTTTTCAAACGACTTGTTTGTTGCAACAGAAATAATTAAAGTTAAAACGAGACTTATTCCTAAAAATAAGGCTCCATTTGACACTCCAAGTTCATTTAGCACAATCATTGGCAATCTTTGACAAATATATATGTAAAAACTATATTTGCCAAGCCAACGCAAAATAGCGTTGTCAATTTTTATTTTAGTCAATATTAAAACTACGCACAAACAAAATAATACCGCCGTTATATTGCCCGCAACCACCGACGGTAAAATGCGCTTTGCAAAAAGATAACTAACGGCAAAACAAATAAAACTAAATATAACCGCACCGTAATTATAAAGTTTTGATTTTTGCATAAAGGTTTTAATTCTTTCTTCTAATAAGGCAAATATCATCCCCGCTGCGTAGCAAAATAACGTATCCATCCACCAAGACTCTTTGCCTGCAAAGTATAACGCTAAAAACAATGCACAACTAAAAATAAAAACTAAACCCGTAACCAAAATTGTACTACGCTTTTTAACTAATAAAAATGCAACTTGCGTAATAGCGTAAAGCGCTAACATTACGAAAATGTGAAAAGACAATTATAATTGCAAAAAATCCTTTTATTGAGCCCGTTTGCTCTCTTTCCATATAATCTTCATGAAAATTAGAAAAGCGAACCTTGTATAATGTTATACATAAAAAAGCGACTAAAACTATTAACATTTTACCCTTTGTAATTGATTTTTTCTAAAATAAAATCTACAACTCTTTCAGCGCTTTTACCGTCGGTGCTGTAATTGCACAAATCGCGAACAAATCGCCTTTCACTCTTTAAAACGTCTTCCCCGTTAGCAACCCTTTCTACAAAGCCCAACATTTCTTCAATTGAATAAACTTTTTCCGCACCTTGTAAAAAATATTCGTAGTTTTCTACTAACCCTGGCTTTTGTTTATATTCTTCTATATCTTCCCAAATAACCGCAATGGGCTTATCGCATAAAGTGTAATCGTAATAAATGGAAGAGTAATCTGAAATAAGAGCGTCGCAACCGCCAACAAATTCATAAGAGGAAATATTGTTTTTTACAAAGAAGCTATCATCAATAAAGCGAATATTGCTTAATCCTAAATCTTTTACGTAAGAAACGTCTTGCGCAAAATGAGGTTTTAATACTATCAACACGCCCTTTTTAATAAGATATTCGTTTAAGTGTTTCGCTTTTGTAACGTCGTTTATAATCGGTAAAGTGTCTTGCGAGGCTGACCATGAGCCCCCTTTATGTTGCCTATACGTAGGATACCATACTATAACTTTATCATATTCTTTGCCAAAAAGGTTTTTTGGCAAAGTTACGTTTTTACATAATATATCATTTCTTGGAAAACCTAACGCAACCATTTTGCTTATATCGTAATTAAATTCATAAGACATTAATTCTTTTACGCCTTCACCCGCCACCAAGCAACAATCTGTGTTTTTTGGTACGTTATAATAATCTCTCGTAGATTTAATTCCCGTACCGTGTGATAAATACATAGAAAATTGACCTTTTCTTTTTGTTGCTAAAAACTGATTACAACTAACTATACATTTAGAAACTAGATTATAATAAAACAACCTGAAATTATATTTCTTGCCGTCAAAAACTATTGTCTTAACGTTTTTATCTAGTTTTTTCTTTTTAAAGGATGAGCTTACCACCCAAATTATTTTATATTTTTTATTTACTTCTCTTTTTATAAACTCGTCATATACGGCTTTTGTATTATCCGACAAATCCGGTATGCTTTCCATAAGAATTATTTTTCTTAAAGGCAACACCACTGCTAATCGCTTTGCCATATTTTTAACCGTCTTTTTTATAATTTGCATAAAGCCCCCTTTTGCAATTATCGTTTTATGCACACTTTTTAGTTTAACATTATATTTACTTAAAATCAACCCCCTTTTTTAAAATCGTTGAGTTGTGTAAAGAGATTAACGTCCTTTTTGCTTAAATTTTTTGTTGTTTTTTGCAGTTTAAAAGCGTATGCAGTTTGCATACGCTTTATTTATTTAACCGTTATAAAAAGTTCGCCGTTTATACAGTCAACTACTAAAACGGAATTTGGTTTTAGGTCGCTTTTAATAATGTGTTTTGCAACTAGCGTTTCCACCCTGCTTTGAATAAAGCGCTTTAAAGGGCGTGCGCCGTAAGTTACGTCGTAACCGTTGTCAATAATATAATCTATTGCTGGTTTAGTAATTTCTAAATAGAGTTCTTTTTCTTTTAAACGGCTTTTAAGCGACGCAATTAAAAGCTTTACAATGCTTGTAATTTCGCTTTTAGTTAGCGGTTTATAAAACACAATTTCATCAAGACGGTTTAAAAATTCCGGTCTAAAACTTTGTTTTAAAAGGCTTTCAACTTGCTCTCTTGCCTCCATAGTTATTTCGCCGTCTTCGTTAATTCCGTCTAAAATATACGGCGAGCCTATATTTGAAGTTAAAATTATAACCGTATTTTTAAAATCAACCGTACGGCCTTGGCTATCGGTAATTCTACCGTCGTCAAGCACTTGAAGTAAAACGTTAAAAACGTCTGGATGCGCTTTTTCAACTTCGTCAAAAAGTACTACGGAATAAGGTTTTCTTCTAACCGCTTCGGTAAGTTGACCACCGTCTTCAAAACCAACGTAGCCCGGTGGAGCGCCTATTAAACGCGATACACTAAACTTTTCCATATACTCCGTCATATCAATGCGTATTAAATTTTTTTCATCGTCAAAAAGAGTTGAAGCAAGCGTTTTTGCAAGTTCCGTTTTGCCAACGCCCGTTGGACCTAAAAATAGGAAAGAGCCAAGCGGTTTATTAGGGTCTTGAATACCCGCGCGCGACCTAATTATTGCGTCCGCCACCTTTGAAACGGCTTCGTTTTGACCGATAACGCGCTCGTGTAAAACGCTTTCTAAATTTATTAGTTTTTCCTTGTCGCTTTCTTTTAATTTTGAAACGGGAATACCCGTCCAACGCGCAACTATTTTTTCAATTTCTTCCGCCGTAACTTTATCGCGAAGTAAAGTAGTTTTCTCTTTTAACTCGCCCGTCTTTTCGGCTTCTTCAAGTTGTTTTTTAAGCGCAGGGAGTTTGCCGTACTTTAACTCGCTTGCTTTGTTTAAGTCGTATTCGCGCTCGGCTTTTTCAATTTGGTTGTTTACTTCTTCAATTTCTTTTCTTAAATCTTGAACGGCGTTAATACCTTTCTTTTCACTTTCCCAAATGGATTTCATATTAGCGTATTCCGCACGCAAAGTAGCAAGTTCATCCGTAAGTTTTTTAAGCCTTGTTTTAGAAAGTTCGTCACTTTCCTTTTTAAGCGCCGTTTCTTCAATTTCAAGTTGAATAATCTTGCGTGAAACTTCGTCCATTTCACTTGGCATCGAGTTCATTTCCGTTTTAATATTGGCGCACGCTTCGTCAACAAGGTCTATTGCCTTATCGGGTAAAAATCTGTCCGTTATATACCTATTTGAAAGCGTTGCCGCGCTAACGAGCGCGTTATCTTGAATTTTTACGCCGTGGTAAACTTCGTATCTTTCCTTTAAACCGCGAAGTATTGAAACGGTGTCTAAAACGCTTGGCTCGCTAACTAATACGGGTTGAAAACGCCTTTCTAACGCCGGGTCTTTTTCAATATATTTTCTATACTCGTCAAGCGTGGTTGCGCCTATACAGTGAAGTTCGCCACGCGCAAGCATAGGCTTTAATAAATTGCCCGCGTCCATCGCGCCGTCCGTTTTGCCCGCGCCTACTATCGTGTGAAGTTCATCAATAAAAAGTATAATTTTTCCTTCGCTTTTTTTAACTTCTTGTAAAACCGCTTTAAGCCTTTCTTCAAACTCGCCACGGTATTTTGCGCCCGCAATTAACGCGCCTATATCAAGCGAAAATAGTTTGCGTTCTTTTAACTGTTCGGGAACGTCGCCTTTCATAATCCGTATTGCCAAGCCTTCCGCAATAGCCGTTTTACCAACGCCCGCTTCGCCTATGAGTACGGGGTTGTTTTTAGTTTTGCGCGAAAGTATGCGTATTACGCTACGAATTTCTTCATCACGCCCTATAACCGGGTCTATTTTTTGCTGACGCGCACGCTCAACTAAATCTTGACCGTATTTATTTAAAACGTCGTAGGTTGATTCCGGATTATCACTCGTAACGCGCGTGTTACCGCGAACGTTCATTAAACCTTTTAAAAACGCTTGCTTGTTGATATTAAATTCTTTAAATATTTTTTGCGTTTCCGCGTTGCCGTTTTCAATTAAACCGTAAAACAAATGCTCAACGGATATAAACTCGTCTTTCATTTCGCCCGCGTATTTTTCGGCGGTATCTAAAACGGAAGTTAAGTCGCTTGAAATATATTCGCCCGTGCTTCCTTTAACAGTTGGCAAACTCTTTAACGCACTTTCAACTTTATTTGTTAAACCGCGTGTTTCAACGCCACAATTTTTTAAAACGCTTATAATAACGCCGTTTTCATCACTTAATAACGCGCTTAATAAATGTAAACTGTTTATTTGCCCGTTTTGATTACTGCGTGAAATGGAACTTGCGTTATTTATTGCTTCTATTGATTTTTGCGTTAATTTTTGACTATTCATAATTCCACTCCTTTTATATTACTATCTCGTTCATTTTTAAAACTATAAATCTTTGCTCTATAATTGATAATAAATTTTTACTATCTAAATTATTAAAGTAAAGGTTTAAAAGTTCGTCAAAATGCTTTACGTATAAGGTAAGTTTTTCGGCAAGTTCTTTGGTGGTTATTGCCGTTTTAGGAAAATCAAAAAGCCTTGTAAACCTATTTGACTCAAATAAATGCACCGCACCGCTATTGTAGTGCGCCTTTTCTAAATAGGCGTAAATATTAAAAAAGTCGCTTAAAAGGTCTATAAGTATCGAGTTTTGCGTTCTTAACATTACCTTTAATTGACCTAAATGTTTAGAATTTGGAAACAACTCAACGCTATATTTAATTGCAGGGTTATACCTATAATCTAGCGCGCTTATAATTGACGCCATATATTGCGACTGGTTTGCTAAATATCGCATACTACCGCTCGTTGCAAGTAATTTTTCAATTTCTTCAAAAATATTGCCCGCGCGCATTTGCGGTGTTTCGTAGCCAACCGCATCGGCAAGTAGTTTTTCTATCATATTAGAACGGCTCATACCGTTTATTCTTGCCATTTTATCTATTTTTTGCACTACTTCATCATTTAAAATTAAACTGTATAACGATTTTGACATATTCCTTTTACCCCTTTTCTACATATATTGTATTGCCCTTTTTATAATTTGTCAACACAATTATATAATTTTAATTGCAAATTATTAAATATTTTTTACAAAATTAAAAAATCCGCTTGTTTAAAGCGGAAAATTTTGTAGTTTTTTAAGTTTTTAGTTTTCAATAAAGCGTTTAAGCCAGTCTAAATTTAAAATCCAACTATCAACTTTATCCAGTTCGATATTTTTTAAATTTGCTTGTTTAAGCGCGGAGGTGTATGCGCTAAAATCAACGCCGTTTACTTTTTTAAAGTGAACTATTGCCATATCTTCGTTTCCAACAAGTTGCGTGCGTGAAATGTGAATTACGCTATGGCAAAGTTTGCAAACGGGAATAACGTCATTAAGCGTTTGAGTTTTTGATTCAAGGTCAAAATGCCAAACTTCGTGCGCGTCTAAAATTTTAGGCTTTGAACCGCAAATGCTACACTTATTATTATAGCGAAAGTACGCGTCCTTTCTAACAAAGTCCCACGCTTTTTTTGATAAAACCGTGCGCAAGTTACTGTAAAACGCGCCCGACGGTAAAATTTCAAAATTAAGTTTAAGTTTTTTGTTCATACGTTTATTATACACTATACTACAAAAAAATGCAAAATTTTGCGTTTTAAAGTTTAAAGTAAAGACAATAATTTTTATATGGAAAACGCGAATTTTAAAATAGGAATAATAGGCGGTGGCGTTTCTGGGCTAACTGCGGGAATATATTTATTAAACGAGGGATATAGCGTTGAACTTTTTGAAAAGCACTCAACCGTTGGCGGAAACTTAACGGGCTGGTATAGGCACGGCTATGAAATAGACAACTGTATTCACTGGCTAACGGGAACTAATCCAAAATCACCGCATTATAAAATTTGGCAAAGCGTTGGCGCGCTTCAAGGTGTTGCAGTTTACTATGCCGATAGTTTTTTTACTGCCAAGTATAAAAATCAAACTTTAAGCCTATCAAAAAACGTTAACAAAACGCAAAACGATATGCTTTTAATTAGCAAAGAAGATAAACGCGAAATAGACCTTTTTATATCCGCCGTAAAAAGCGTTATAAATTTAATGAATATGGCGGGGAAAAATAACGATGAAGAAACATCTATATTTAATAAAATAATATCGCTATTAAAACTAAAAAGGTATCTAAATTTAAGCGCAGAAGACTTGCAAAACAAGTTTAAACACCCGCTTTTAAAAATGGTTACGGGCGGATATATTCAAGGCCCGTTTAGTAGCCTTGCTTTAATTTGCTCTTACGCAACTTTTGCAAGCGGAAACGGCGGGATACCCGAAGGCGGGTCGCTAAATATGGCAAATAATATAAGGCAAAAATTTTTAAGCCTTGGCGGAGTAATAAACGTAAATTGCGAAGTTATAGGCGCAAAAGTAAAGGATAATATGATAAACGGAATTAAAATAAAAAACAAAAACGACGTTAATTTAGACTATGCAATTTTTTGCACCGATATAGATACTGCATACTCCAAAATTTTAAATTTAAAAGTGCCTGCGCATTTTAATAAAGTTCAAGGCGAAGTATTTTCAAGTTTTCATACCGCGCTACTCGTTGATAAGGACTCTTTACCGTTTAGCGACGAAACTTTACTTTTAGTTGACGGCTCGTACTCAAAGTACATCGGTAAAACGCTAACCGTTAGGAACTTTCCGTATATTAAAAACACGGTAAAAAACGGTAAAACGTTAATTGAAACTATGTTTATTTGCTCTTATGAAAGTTCGCTTAAATGGATTAAAAAGCGTAAAAGTAATATTGAAAAATATAATAAGAGCAAGCTTGCTATTGCTAAAATTTGCATTAAAACTATTGAAAAGGAGTTTCCGTGCTTGCAAGGTAAAATAACGCTACTTGACTGTTGGACGCCCGCGTCGTATAGCCGTTACACCGGTCAAAGTGGCGGAGCGTATATGGCTAATATTTTAAAAAAGGGCGAACTGCCTATTAAAAAAAGCCAAAGAATAAAAGGCGTTAAAAACGCGATAGTTGCGTCGCAGTGGAATAACGCGCCCGGTGGTTTACCAACTGCGTTAGAGCAAGGCGTTTTAGCAAGCAAAACCGTTAAAAAATATAAAAAACTAAAAAGTTTAATAGAGCAAAAAGAGTTAAAATCTTCATTTGCAAAACAATAAAAAATAAAGGCTTAACCTAAAAACGCGGTTAAGCTTTTAAATTTTAAAAAAATATTGAAATTCTTATTTTAGTATGCTATAATTTTAGTAACTTAATATAAAATTATAGGAGTTTTATTATGTTTAAATCTATAAAAGAACTTGTTAAAATGAAGTATTTAAACCTTCAAGCAAAACTTTTTGGCATTAAGCCTGTTAAGGCAGTAGGCGAATTAAAAAGAACAATACAAACTTTTAACCTTGCAAATGCACCGCGCTCTTATAGAAAAAGCGGTATAGACCATAAAATTACTGACGACGGTTGGTACGCTACTTACGCCCAAACTCACCTTTTTGCAACGGCGTATAAAAATATGTTTACGGCGTCAGTTTCGTTTAGTAGAGATAGGTATTACTACAAAACTAAAATTTTTGGCAAAGAACGCGAAGGTTTAGGCCCTTACGTTTATCACACCACCGCAAGAGTTACGTTTGGCGGTTTACCTATGAAAGATTACGTTAAAACGCAAGCGCATTTAAAACAAACGTATCCGCAAGTAAGTTTTTACTTTAATAAAGACGACGTTGAAGTTTACATAAACCGCACCGTTAAAGATTTAAAAGAAGCAAGAGCCGTGCTTTATGAATTTAACCGCATTTACAAAAAAATAGGTAGCGACCTTGTTTCAAACTTTAACTATATTCACGACGAATTACGTAAATAAAATATAAAAAATTAAAAAGGACTTGAATATTCAAGTCCTTTTTTTATTTACTCTTGCCTACAAATAAAATAAATGTTATACTTTTATAAAATATATGGAGAACAAATGGAAACATTAAAATTTAAAAAAAATATAGAAAGACACCCAAAATACCTATTCAAATATTTTAATAACATAAAATATGCACTAGATGTTATTTCTAATAAAAGAATACACTTTGAAAGTCCGTCTTCTTATAATGACATTTTTGATAGTACATTAACTATACACGATTATCAAATGCATATTCTCGGATTTTCCATAACAGTGCTCAAAAAGTTTTTACGTCTTATCCCTAAACATGCAGCTATGATAAAAAGAATAGAGGATTGCAAATTTAGCAACTGTAAAAACTTTGCCGATTTTTTTAACGTTCTACATAAAGAAGGTGTAAAAAATGATGTTATCAGCGAACTAAAAAACAAAGTATGCGAAACTTTCAAAAATATAAAAGTTGAAACTAATAAAATCACGTGTTTTAGCGAGATTTGCGATTCTAATCTAATGTGGTCTCATTATGCCAACAAATTAAAGGGGGTCTGCTTGATTTTTGATACTGATAAAGACACAAAATTATACGCTAATTTACATAAAATAAATTATTCTATCTATCGTAGACATGATTCGCATGCAAATTTTAATTTTTACTTTGAAAAATCTTTGGATTGGAATTACGAACAGGAATGGAGACTAGTTGCCAACATAAAAGAAGATTATTTGGCAACCGATTCCTGTATAGGCGTAATAATTGGTGAAAAAAACTCGATTTTTTCTAAATCCCCAACACAAAACGATTTTGTGGTGGGCGAAATTATGAAAGAACTTATATCAAAAAGTGTTGAAAACAAAATAGAATTACTTGTTGCAAGGGCAGACTCTGAAAAATATCAATTAAATATTGAAGATTTTGTTCTATAACAATAATTGTTTTTTTTTATTTTTTATGTTATAATAAAAATAATTATTAAGTGGAGTTTAACAGTGTTGAAATATAATTGCATAATAAAAGGCGATACTATAGAAGAATTAAGTAAATTGCCTGCAAATAGTGTCGATTTGATTTTTGCCGACCCGCCATATTGGATGCGAACCGATGGAATATTGAAAAGAGTAGAGGGTACGGCTTACAATGGCTGTGATGATAGTTGGGACAACTTTGATTCGTTAGAAAGTTATATTAAGTTTACAAAAAATTGGCTTGGAGCCTGTTATCGTGTTTTAAAGCCAAATGGTTCTATTTGGGTTATTGGTGGCATGCAGTGTATATACACTATCGGCGGAATTATGCAAGAAATTGGGTTTTGGTTTATTAACGATGTCGTTTGGCATAAATGCAATCCTACTCCAAATTTTATGGGAACTCGTTTAAACAATAGTCATGAAACCCTAATTTGGGCGACCAAATCAAAAAACGCACGCTTTACATTTAATTATAAAACTGCAAAAGAATTAAATAAAGATACAGTAAATGCACAACAATACGAGAATGGCATAAGGAAACAAATGGGGTCTGTTTGGAAATTTCCTGTTTGTTCTGGCGAAGAAAGGTTAAAAGACAGTGGCGGAAACAAATTGCACTCAACTCAAAAACCAGAAGAGTTACTCTATCGTATCATTGCAATAAACTCAAAATTAAATGATGTCGTGCTAGACCCTTTTGGCGGAACAATGACAACAGGCGCGATGGCTAAAAAATTGGGCCGCAACTACATTATGATAGAAAGAGATGAAAAATACTGCTATTTCGGGCAGGAAAGATTAGACAAGATAAGTTATATTGACAATGATATAGCAAATGCGGTTTATGATAAAAAACCAATCAAGGCAAGTATGGTTGATATGATAAATCGAGGTTTCTTTAAAGAAGGAGAATATTTCTATTTAAAAAACGGCACCCCTGTCGCCACATTAAATAAAGACGGTAATCTTGTTTATAAAGGGACCGTTATCGACATGCATACTTGCATTGCAAAAGCAAGGGGTGTAATAGCAACAAGGCTTAATGGTTTTGATTATTGGTATGTTTCAAGAAACGAAACTTTGGTTTCTATTGCTAACATACGAGAAAAATATAGACAGTCATTGCTAAAATAAGGATAATTATGGATACAAATGTTGGAAATATAATAAATCAAGCAGTATTAAATATGATTAATAAATGCAGTTCAACAAACAAAATAAAGCACTTGTTAAAAAAACACGACGAAAAAATACATTTTATACCTAAAAAATATAGGGTTTTTGGCGGATTGTTGCAATCCATGAATATTCAATTTGGCAACTTTATTGAAGAGTTGATGTCTATTTTAATTGCGAATGAACATAGGTTTGAAATTATCAACAAATATAAAAATAAGTCAAAAAATGTATTCAAACTCTCTACTAATAACGAATCGAAAATTGATGCTTATATTACAAAATGTCAAACAGACAATGATTTTGATATAAATGTCGAATTCCCAAAATT
>JAZOMW010000053.1:0-36667 GCA_045654225.1 Christensenellaceae bacterium
GATTTTGGAACTTTTAGTGAAGATTCTTGCGACTATCCCGAATACGCTAAAAAAGTAACGTTAGCCGTTGTAAACGGCGAGTGTGACTACGGCATTTTAATATGCGGTACGGGCATAGGTATGAGCATTGTTTCAAACAAAATTAAAGGTGCAAGGTGCGCTCACGTAACGGATGCGTTCTCTGCTGAAATGACTAGAAAGCACAATAACTCTAACGTTTTAGCGTTAGGTGCGCGTATAACTAGTAAAGAAGATTGCGTGAAATTCGTTGATATATTTTTGAACACTCAATTTGAAGGCGGTAGGCATCAAAATCGCGTTTCACAAATTTTAGAAATTGAAAACGAAACGTTTAAATAAAAACTTTAAGATAAATATTTAGGAGAAATTATGAGTAAATTATTCGTATTAGACCATCCACTTATTCAACATAAAGTATCAATGATGAGAATGACTGATACTTTAACGAAAGATTTTAGAGAACTTGCAAACGAAATTTCTTTGCTTATGGCTTATGAAGTTACAAGAGATTTGCCTCTTGAAGAACGAGTAATTGAAACTCCTATTTGCAAAACGAAAGCAAATTTCGTAGCTGGTAGAAGTATTGCCGTAGTTCCAATACTTCGTGCAGGGCTTGGTATGGTTGACGGTATTTTAACGCTCGTTCCTAACGCAAAAGTAGGGCATATAGGTTTATACCGTGACCCTGAAACGCATTTGCCGGTTGAATATTATTGCAAACTCCCCGTTGACTGTGAACAAAGAACGGTTATTTTAGTTGACCCTATGCTTGCAACGGGCGGTAGTGCGGTTGCCGCTATCGACTTTATTAAAAAACGCGGTTGTAAAGATATTAAACTTATGAATTTAATTGCCGCTCCAGAAGGTGTTAAAGCCGTTATGGACGCGCACCCTGACGTTGATATTTACGTTGCTTCATTAGATGAGAAGCTTAACGAGCACGCGTATATCGTACCTGGTCTTGGCGACGCGGGCGATAGGCTTTTTGGCACTAAATAATTTAAAAATTTAAATGTCGGGTTAGTTTTTATACCCGATATTTTGTTGATAAAGCAGTAAATAGACGGGCTTTTTACTAAAAATAGGCTTTGTTACAAACTCTCACCAAATCCTAATAATACTAATCAGTTATTTTTTGTGACGTCGCCTAAAATTTTAAACATTTTTCTGCTTAAATTCTATATTAAAAGGTGAAATAATGGTAAAAAAAGTTAAAAAAGCAGTTATTCCCGTAGCGGGATTTGGAACAAGGTTTATGCCTTACACGAAAGCAGTGCCAAAAGCAATGCTTCCTATCGTTAATATTCCTGCAATTCAAATTATTGCAGACGAAGTGGTTAAAAGCGGTATAACCGATATTTTGTTTATAGTTGGATACCGCGCGGAAGTTATTAAAAACCATTTTAGCGCTTCTCCTGAACTTGACGTTGCTTTATTAAAAGCGAATAAAACGGATTTTTACAATTCGGTAAAGTATCCTGAAACTATGGCTAATATTTCTTACGTTACGCAAGAAGAGTTAAACGGTACTGCGGGCGCGTTAAAATACGCAAAAGACTTCGTTGGAAACGACCCTTTCGCTATACTTTTTGGCGACGACGTTATGTTTAACGATACTTATCCCGTAACTAAGCAACTTATAGACGTTTATGAAAAAACGGGTAAAGCCGTTATAGGTTGCGCTAACGTTTTAAGGGAAGAAGTTCCAAAATACGCGTCGGTTGAATATAGTAGCGTAGAAAACGGCGGTATTTATAACGTAACTAAAATAGTTGAAAAACCTAAACTTGAAGACGTTAAAAGCACGCTTTCTCCACTTGGAAGATACGTTGTTGAATCAAACGTTTTCGACATTATTGAAGGCTTAACGCCTGCGCCTAACGGCGAGTATTATTTTACTGACGTTTTAGATTATTTAGCGTCGCAAAATAAAGCCGTTGCTTACGTTTACGATGCAATCCACTACGATATGGGCAGTAGGCTTGGTTATTTAAAGGCTAATATCGAATACGGTTTAAGAGATAAAGAATTAGGCGCAGAATTAAAAGAATACATAAAAGAACTCGTTAAATAAGGCTCAATAAATTCTAAATAAAAAGGTTAAAATGGCAAATTATAGTCAAGGTTTGTACGTTGTTTTAAACGTTGCAAACGAAATTAAAACTAAATACAACCTAAATTACGTAAGCACGGAACTTATAACGTACGCTATTTTGCTTACGCCAAAATGTGATGCGAGCAAAGCGCTTTTTGAAATGGGCGCAACGCACGAAAAATATTTTGCTTTCTTAAAAACCACGTTTAGAAAGGAAAAGGGCGGATATACGGAAAACTGTAAAACTGCACTCAAAAAAGCGGGTGAAATTGCTAAAAATTTAAATAGTTACGTAAACACCGCGCATTTGCTAATGGCAATTTTAAGCATTGAAACTTGTAGAGCGTACAAAATTTTACAAGCGCTTGGCGTTGATATTGCGTCGCTTTACGCTAAAATTAACGCTTTTCCGCAACCGAAAGTTGAAAAACCAAAAGTTACGGAAACGGTTAAAAAACCTATTGAAAAGCCTATCATGGCGCAAAGTTCACAAACGCTTTTAAAGCCTAAGGCGGAAAAGGTTAAAAACGAAATTAAAGAAATTGACGCGTTCGACGGTTTAGGCTACGATTTAACCAAAAAAGCCGAAGAAAATAAACTCAATAAAGTTATAGGTAGAGATAGTGAAACTCAAAAAATCATTATAACTTTATCGCGTAAAACTAAAAACGCTCCCGTACTCGTTGGCGAAGCGGGCGTTGGTAAGAGTGCGGTTATTGAAGGGCTTGCAACTAAAATTGTAAGCGGTAACGTTCCTGATTTTTTAAAGAATAAACGAATTTTTTGTTTAGATATTGCGTCGCTTTTAGCGGGTACGAGATACCGTGGCGACTTTGAGTTAAAACTTAAAAACGCAATAGATTATGCGTTAAACGATAACAATATAATTTTTTATATAGATGAAATTCATAATTTGGTAGGCGCGGGCAGTACGCAAGACAGTAAAGTTGACGCAGTTGAAATTTTAAAACCGCTACTTTCACGCGGGGAAATTATGGTTATAGGCGCAACTACGCCAACTGAATACACTAAATATATTGAAAAAGACCCGGCTCTTGATAGGCGTTTTCAAATTGTTAAAATTGACGAGCCTAGTGTTCAAGACGCAATTAGCATAATTAACGGCATTAAGTTTGAATTTGAAAAGCATCACGGCGTTTCTATTTTAGACGAAGCCGTTGAAACTGCGGTTAAACTTTCGGATAGATACATATTAGATAAGCGCCTTCCAGACAAGGCTATCGATTTAATAGACGAAGCGTGTTCAACGCTTCAACTTCAAAACAACGATACTAAAAGTGTACTTGAAAATTTAAAAGAAGAAATAAACTCTTTAATTTCAAAGCGTGATTTTGCTTTAAAGCATAACGATTTAGACCTTGCTAAAAGCACGGATAAATTAGTTTATCAAAAGCGTGAAGAGTATTCTAAAATCGCTATGGAAGAAGCGCGTTTATACTCAAAACAAAAGGTTGTTAATAGCGATAGCATTAAGCGTTTGGTAAGCAGTATATCGGGTGTACCGGTAACTCAATTATCTTCTATTGAAAGCGCAAAACTTTTAGGTTTAGAAGAAGAACTTTCAAAATTCGTTATAGGTCAAGAAGAAGCCGTTAAAACGGTTGCAAGGGCAGTTCGCCGTTCGCGCGCAAACCTCAAAGACCCTAATAAACCTATCGGCTCGTTTATATTCGTTGGACCAACGGGTGTTGGTAAAAGCGAACTTACAAAGGCGCTAGCAAAGTGCGTGTTTAATAGTGAAAATAGTATTATTCGCTTTGATATGAGCGAGTATATAGACAAAACTAGCGTTAATAAACTTATAGGCGTTGCGCAAGGTTACGTTGGTTATGAAGAAGAAGGTTTGCTAACTGAAAAAATTCGTAAAAAACCTTATTCTATCGTACTTTTTGACGAAATTGAAAAAGCGCATCCCGACGTTTTCGACCTATTATTACAAGTTTTAGACGAAGGCCGTTTAACCGATAATAAAGGTAGAACGGTAAGTTTTAAAAACGCGCTTATAATACTTACTTCAAACGTTGGTTTTTCAAGCGACGAAAGTAAGGTCGTTTCTTTCGGTTTTAATTCTAGTGTCGATACTGATAAAAACAAGGCTATTGAAGGCGTTAAAAAACGCTTTAAACCAGAGTTTATAAATAGGCTTGACGACGTAGTTGTTTTCAATAGATTGTCAAAAGAAAACTGCTTTGAAATTGTTAAAATTTTACTTAAAGAAATAGAAAGTAGGCTTGGCGATTTAGGCGTTTTGTTTAAGGTTGAAGATACCGCAATAAATTATATCGTAAGCGAAGGCTATTCTTCTACCTACGGCGCAAGACCGTTAAAGCGCGCCGTTTCTAAATACGTTGAAGACTTACTTTCGGACGCTATTATAGACGGTAATATTACGAGCGGAGATAGCGTTACAATTTACTTTGACGGCGCTACCATTAGTTACAAAAAGGATTAGTTTATGGAAATAGGTGTTTCAACTGCCTCATTATTTAAAAGGCAATATAACGAAGATGCTTTACTTACGCTTGGCGAACTTGATGCGCGCGTCGTTGAAATATTTTTAGGTTCGTATTGTGAATATACCAAAGAATTTGCCTCGCTTTTAAACGAGCGTAAGGGCAATTTAAAAGTTCACTCTATCCACACTTTAAATACTCATTTTGAACCACAACTTTTCGGCGAAAATCCACGTGCGATAGAAGATGCGTATAAAATTTTAGAAAACTGCTTAAACACGGCAAACGTTTTAGGCGCAAAAAACTATACCTTACACGGCATAGCAAGGTTCAAAAAAAGCATTTTATATAATAATTACGACTCGATAGGTCCTAAATTTAAAAAATTAAACGATTTTTGTTTATCAAAAGGCGTAAATTTATGTCTTGAAAACGTTGAGTGGGCGTATTACAACCACGTTGGTTTTTTAACCGAAATTTTAAAGTACTGCAAAGACTTAAAAACTTGTTTAGATATAAAACAAGCGCGCGTTTCGGGCGATAGTTATAAAGATTATATAAACGAAATGCAAAGTTCAATTCAAACCGTACATTTAAGCGACGTTGATAATGCGGGTAAAATATGTTTACCAGGAAAAGGCGTTTTCGACTTTGACGACTTATTTAGTAGGCTTAAAGACGTTAATTTTAACGGTGCTATGCTTATTGAAGTTTACTCGGGCGATTATAAAGATATAAGCGAAATTAAAGACAGTTTAAAATTTTTAAGAGATAAAGCAAGTAAATATTTTTAAGGAGGCGATATGAAAAATTTTAATGACGTAAAATGGCAAAATGAAATGAAAATAAGGCTTGATTACAACAATATGCTTTCTTCTTACGTAGGGGGCGGTCAAGGCTTTACGGAAGTAGAACTTGAAAATAATAGTCATGTTGCAACCGATGCGTTTAACGCTTTTCAAAATTTGCGTGGAAGCGGTATGACGGATTGGGTAAATTTACCGTATAATCAAAGTGAAATATGTTTAGATATTGAAAAAACCGCATGTGAAATTAGGCAAAATTACGAGTATTTCGTAGTGTTAGGCATAGGCGGTTCGGCACTTGGCCCGATAGCCGTATTTAACGCGCTTTGCCACCTTCATCACAACGATTTGCCAAAAGATAAGCGCAATGCTCCAAAATTCTACGTTGAAGATAACGTTGACCCTGAAAGAATGGTAGCGCTTTTAGACGTTATAGAACCTGAAAAAACTATGTTTAATATCGTTACAAAAAGCGGTGCAACTAGCGAAACGATGGCTCAATATTTAATAATTGTAGATATTTTAAAAAATATCTACAAAAAAGATATTTCAAAGCACGTTATTGCAACAACTTCTAAAACGAAAGGCAACTTAATTAAAATTGCTAAACAAGAAAATTTAAAAACTTTCTATATTCCTGACGGTGTTGGCGGAAGATTTAGTGAACTTTGCCCGGTAGGCTTACTTCCTGCAAGCGTATTAGGCATTGACATAAGCGAGTTTTTAAAGGGTGCAGAGTTTATGGATAAACTTTGCTCGTCTTCAAATTACGCTAAAAATCCGGCTCTTGCAAGTGCTTATTTAAGTTACTTATCAATTAAAAACGGTAAAAATATTTCGGTTATGATGCCTTATGCGGATTCTCTCAAATTTATAGCCGACTGGTACTGTCAACTTTGGGCGGAAAGTTTAGGTAAGGAAGTTGATAAAAACGGAAATTTAGTTTACGTTGGTCAAACTCCCGTTAAAGCGCTTGGCGTAACCGACCAACACAGTCAAGTTCAACTTTATACCGAAGGTCCTTTTGATAAAGTAACAACGTTTATTGCCGTTGATAATTATAGGCAAACGGTTAATATTCCAAACGGTTGCGAAGATATTCCTGACGTAAACTTTTTATCGGGACATACTCTTAACGAACTTATTCAAGCCGAAAGAGTTGCAACCGAATACGCTTTAACAAAGAAAAACCGTGTAAACAAAACCATTTATTTACCTATACTTAACGCGTTTACGCTTGGTCAGTTGTTGTTTTTCTACGAACTAGAAACTGCGTACGCCGGCGAAATGTTTAACATTGATACTTATAACCAACCTGGCGTTGAAGGTGGTAAAAACGCAACCTACGCGCTTTTAGGAAGAAAAGGTTATGAAGAAAAGGCGGAAGAACTTAAAAACGCGCCTAAAAAGAGTAACAAATATATAATTTAATTGTTTATAATTAAAGACCGCTAAGTTTAGCGGTCTTTTTTTGCGCTAAAAATCATAAAATATAGGTATGAAAAAGCGTAAAAGTAAAAAGCGTGGTTTAGTAATATTTATAATATTGTTTTTTGCAATATTTTTGGCACTTTACTCTAATTCTAATAAAATGCTTATAAAAACGGGCGAATCGGCTTATGCGGGCGCTTTGTCAACTGCGTCGTATTACGCAATAGACAAAACGCTTTCCGCTAAATATAACTACGAAAATTTATTTAATATTCATAAAAACCAAGACGGCGAAATTACTATGATTACCGCCGATAGTTATAAGTTCAATTCCTTAACCGTTGAACTTGCAGATAACGTTGGCTATTTTATGACCGATTATATAAACGAGGGCGTTGACGTGCCTATCGGCGTTTTTACGGGAATAGGAATTTTGCAAGGCGTTGGAACTAAAATTAAAATGCCACTTATTGCAATAAATTCAGTTAAATGCGACGTTGTTTCTAACTTTGAAACTGCGGGAATAAACCAAACTCGCCACACGCTTTACGTTGACGTAACGCCCGACGTAACCGTCGTAACAAAAGTTTCTTCAAAGAAAATGGTGGATAAAATTAGGGTAATGATTTACGATAACGTAATTATAGGAAAAGTTCCGGAAATGTATTTATCGGGAACGGTGTTTTCAGCGTTTAAAACGCTTTAAATGATTGACAATAGCGCAAAAAACGGTTATAATTTATGTATATACATAAAAACTATGAAAAAGACAGGCGTTTTTGTTGCTGTTTAGAGATTAAGGGTGCTACGCTGAAAGCCCTTAACTGCTGATAAAACGATATTCACTTTTGAGTTGCAAGCCGAACTTTTAGTAAGCCGAGCCGTTACGCTTCGTTACAGCGCATAAGGTGTAAAATAATTTACACGAATTAAGGTGGTACCACGTAGTAAGAAACGTCCTTTTTAGGCGTTTCTTATTTTTATTTTAAGGAGTAATTATGAAGGAAAAGTTGTTAAACATTAAAGAACTTGCAAGTAATGACGTTCAAAGCGCTACTTCGCTTAAAGAATTAAACGACGTAAAAGTTAAATATTTTGGTAAGTCGGGTTTTATAACGGAATTGTCAAAAGGTATGAAAGACGTTCCAAAGGAAGAAAGACCTAACGTTGGCAAAATGATAAACGAAGTTCGCACGGAAATTGAAGAAACTTTTTCAAAGCGTGAAGAAGTTTTAAAAAAGGAAGAACGCGCAAAAACTTATATAAACGAAGCAATAGACATAACTATGCCGTCAAAATCTAAAAACGTTGGCGCGCTTCATCCTATAACTTTGGTTAGAAACGAACTTATCGACGCGTTTACAGGTATGGGTTTTAGCATTTACGAAGGTCCTGAAATTGAAGAGGATTATTACAACTTCCAAATGCTCAATATTCCAAAAGACCATCCCGCACGCGACATGCAAGACACTTTTTATATTAACGAAAATATCTTACTTCGTACGCAAACGTCTTCTGGACAAGCAAGGGTAATGCTTAAAACTCAGCCTCCTATAAAAATTTTAAGCCCTGGCAAAGTGTATCGTTCGGATAGCGACGCGTCACACTCGCCGATGTTTCATCAAATGGAAGGCTTGGTAGTTGATAAAGGTATAACGCTTTGCGACCTTAAAGGCACGCTTGACGAGTTCGTTAAAATTATGTTTGGTAAAGACACTAAAACAAGACTTCGCCCTTCGTACTTTCCGTTTACCGAACCGAGCGTTGAAGTTGACGTTTCTTGTTCTGAATGCCACGGCAAAGGTTGTAAACTTTGCAAAGGCACGGGCTGGATTGAAATTTTAGGCGCGGGCATAGTAAACAAAAAGGTTTTAGAAGACTGCGGAATTGACAGCAACGTATATTCCGGCTACGCATTTGGTATGGGTATTGAAAGAATAGCAATTTTAAAATACAAAATTCCTGATATTAGGCTATTTTTTGAAAACGACGTACGCTTTTTAAAGCAATTTAAATAAGGAGAAACTTAAATATGAAACTTCCATTAAACTGGTTAAACGATTACGTAGATTTAACAGGCGTTTCGGCAAACGAACTTGAACAAAAATTGTTTTCTTGCGGTTTTGAAGTAGAAGAAGTTATAGAATACGGCAAAGAAATTTCCAAAGTAGTAGTTGGCGAAGTTTTAGAGTGTGAAGCAATCGAAGGCACGCACTTGCACCTTTGCAAAGTTGACTGTGGCGCTCACGGCGTTTTCCAAATTTGTTGCGGAGCAGATAACGTTAAGGTTGGTATTAAAGCACCTTGCGCGCTTATAGGTGCAACCGTTTATGCAACGGGTAGCGACCATAAAACCATTGAAGGCGTTATGACTATAAAAGCCGGCAAATTAAGGGGCTACGATTCTTTTGGCATGCTTTGCGCTGGCGGAGAAATAGGCGTTACGGAAGATATGTATAAAGGCGCTTCTTACGACGGGCTTTTAATTTTAGATAATTCGTTAGAAAACGGCGCTGATATTAAACCTATCGTTGGTTTAGGCGAAATTATTTTTGATATAAACGTTACGGCAAATAGGCCGGACTGTCAAAGCATTTTAGGTTTAGCGCGTGAAGTGTCCGCTTTATTAAACAGACCGCTTAAAATGCCTAACACGTCTTATAAAACGGTTAAAAACGAAACTTTAAGTAAAGTTAACGTTGAAGTTTTAGATAGTGAACTTTGTCCACGCTACGTTGCTTCTTTTGTAGATAACGTTAAAATTGAGCCGTCGCCGTTATGGATGCAAAAAAGGCTCAAAAGCGTTGGAATTAACGCAATAAACAACATAGTTGATATAACCAACTTTGTTTTAACTGAAATAGGTCAACCTATGCACAGTTTCGACTATGCTAATTTAGAAGATAACAAAATCGTTGTAAGGCGCGCATACGAAGGCGAAAAAATAACCACGCTCGACGATAAAGATTTTACGCTCGATACTTCTAATTTAGTTATATGCGACGGTAAAAAACCGCAATGTATAGCGGGTATTATGGGCGGTAAAAACAGTTCAATTAACGATGAAACTAAACAAATCGTATTTGAATCGGCAATGTTTAAGCGTGACAGCATTAGAAAAACTTCACGCAGTTTAGGTAAGCGTAGCGACTCTTCTTCACGCTTTGAAAAGGGTACGGACGCGTACATTGCTAAACTCGGTATGGAGCGCGCGCTTTCTTTAATTGATAGTTTAGGCGCAGGCACTATATACTCAAATTATATCGACGTAAACTCCGTTGACACTACTCAAAAGGTTTTAAATACTCAAATTTCTAAAATAAACAAGGTTTTAGGTATTGAAGTTCCAACCGATATTATCGAAAATATTTTAAAATCACTTGAATTTGGCGTTAAAATTGACGGAGACGATATCTCTCTTACAATTCCGCCGTATCGTGACGACGTTGTAGATTATCCAGACATCGCCGAAGAAGTTATTAGAATGTACGGCTACGATAATATAGTTGACACCTTGCTTGACGACGCTTCTTTAACCGTTGGCGGTTTAACGAAAGAGCAAAAAGATATAAATACGGCTAAAAATTACTTAGTAAATCAAGGTTTTTACGAAACTATAAACTATTCGTTTATTTCTAAAAAAGACTACGAACTTTTAAATATCGACGCGGAAAGCGACGAGTATAAATATATTAAAATATTTAATCCGCTTGGCGAAGATATGTCGGTTATGCGCACGTCGCTTATGCCGTCAATGGCAAAAGTAATTGCAACCAACCTTAACAAAAAGAACTTGGAAGGTAGGCTCTTTGAGTTTGGCGTTGAGTATAAGCCAAAGGCGCTTCCGCTTACTGAACTTCCTAATGAAAACTTATGTATTTCACTCGGTGCTTTTGGTGAAAATGAAGATTTCTTTACGCTTAAAGGCGTTGTAGAAGGCTTGTTTGACGTATTGCACGCAAGTTTTAAGGTTGATTTTGTTAAGTCTAATAAAGAATTTTTACATCCTACACGTAGCGCAAATATCGTTATAGGCAATAAAGTTATCGGCTTTATAGGTGAACTTAATCCGGAAGTTGCGGAAAATTTAGATATCGATAGGCGCGTTTACGTTGGCGAAATTTATCTTTACGAAATTTTAAAAATGTTAAATAAAAAGCCACAATTCAAGGCTTTTGCTAAATATCCGTCCGTTGAAAGAGACTTGGCTTTGGTTATGGATAAATCCGTAACCAACGGCGAAATGATTAAACTTATTAAAAGGTCGGCAGATAAAACGCTCGTTTCGGTTGATATTTTTGATATTTACGAAGGTGGCGACCTTGCCTTAAACAATAAAAAGAGTATGGCGTACCATTTAGTGTTTAACTCGCTTGAACGTTCGCTTACGATGGAAGAAGTTGACGCTAACGTAGCAAAAATTCTTGCAAACCTTAAAAAAATAAATATTGAATTAAGATAATTTAAAAACCGCCACTTTTCTTGTGGCGGTATTACGCTTTTATTATGGTTGAAATTTTATCGCCCGCGGGGAACTTAAACAACTTAATTGCATCGGTTGAAAGTGGCGCAAACGCAGTGTATCTTGGTTTGCAAGACTTTTCCGCGCGTAAAAATTCAAAAAACTTCACGTTAGACGAGTTAAAGTACGGCGTATCATACGCTAATTTATTCGGTGTAAAAACCTATTTAACTGTTAATACTTTGTATAAAGACTGTGAGTTAAAAAGCGTTTTAAAAGCTATAATTGACGCGTATAACTTAGGCGTTGACGCGTTCATTTTGCAAGACTTATTTTTAGGCAAAAAAATTAAAGAAATTTTACCAAAAGCCGTGCTTCATTTATCAACGCAAGCGGGCGTTTGCAATAAATTTGGCGCAATTCAAGCAAAGGAAAACGGTTTTTCACGCGTTATTTTAGCACGCGAAACTCAAATAGAAGATATAAAAGAAATTTCTAAAATTATCGAAACGGAAGTTTTCGTTCAAGGCGCGCTTTGTACGTGTTTATCAGGGCATTGTTATATGTCTTCGTTTATAGGAGGTAATAGTGGTAATAGGGGATTTTGTAAACAACCTTGCCGTATGCAATACGCCTACGAAACAAAAGACGGCGTAACGTTAAAAAACGGATTCCCGCTTTCTCTTGCCGATTTATGCTTAAAAGATAGGGTTGACGAACTTATTGACGCGGGTGTTTCTTCGTTTAAAATAGAAGGGCGTATGCGTAGCGAAGAATACGTTAGAGCCTCCGTAATGCTTTATAGGTCGATACTCGATGGTAAAAATAGGCCCGATTTATTTAAAAGTCTTAAAAAAGCGTATAATAGGGGCGACTATACCGAAGGTTTAGCGTTTAATCAAAAAAAGGACTTTATAAGTTCTAGTATTCAAGGTCATAAAGGTTTGACGGTTGCTACCGTCGATAAAGTTTTTAAAGATACCTTTACAATAAAACCTTTCGTAAAACTTAACGATGGCGACGCGTTTAAAATTTTGCGTGATAAAAAAGAAGTTGGCAACGGTTTTTGCAAAGTAGAAAACGGCAAGCAAACGCTTTACTTTAAAGGTAAAATATATTTAGGCGACGAAGTTTCTATTACGAAAGATAGTTCTTTAAACGACAAGTTAAAACAAGATAAAAAACTTGACCTCACCGTAAACGTAAGCGTAAAAGTAGGCGAGCGTTTAACGTTAAATTCGGGAGATATTACGATTTATAGCGATACTGTTTTAGAAGAGTCTAAAACGCAAAGTGCTAGCCGTGAAGAAGTGATTTTAAACATAAAAAAGGTAAACGTTTATCCATTTAACGTAACCGTAAACTTTATAAATTTTGATGAAAACGCATTTATTTCAAAAGGTGTTTTAAATAGACTTCGCGCGTCTTTTTACGAAACGTTATTTTTTAAAAAAGTTTGTAAAATCGACGATAATATCGAAAAATATAAAGATTTCTATACGCCTAAAAAACAAGTTATTAACGCTAATATAAAGGCTATAATAACTAGTGAACTAAAAAATATTGACGGTTATACCGACGTTATCTATTCGCCAAAAAACTATAACGAAATTAGCGTAAGCGAGTTAAAAGTTATAAGCGAATTAAAAGATAAAATTTACTTGTATTTGCCACCGTTTTTATCGGGTTCAGACCTTTTAGTTATAGATAATTTACTCCCTTATTTTAAAGGATTGTATATAAACGCTTACTGGCAAATTGAGTACGCTAAAAAGCATAATAAAGAAATTTTTGTTGGCACAGGCGTAAACGTGTTTAACAGTGTTGACGTAAACTATTTAACTCAAATAGGAATAACTAAAATTTGCGCTTCAAAAGAACTTTCTCTTTTAGAAATTAAAGAAATTAACAAAAATTTAGTTGTTTTAGACGGTTTTGTTGAAATTATGGATTTAATTTACTGTCCGTTTTCAAAAGAGTGCAGGAATTGTATGTATGAAGACGGCGTAACGCTAAAAGACACTCAAAATAGGCGTTTTATTTTAGAAAGATATAAAATAAGCGATTGTAGGTTTAGGCTTTATAACTGCCATAACGTTTTAGTTAAAAACGACGGTTATTCTACTATAACCGATGCTAAAATAGATAAAAATTACGAATCCAACGTGTTTACTAGTGGCAATTTACAAAAAGGTGTTTTATGATAAGTAACAAAACTTTAAAGCAACTTGAATATGATAAAATTTTAGAAAAGTTGCAATCTTTTGCCGTTCTTGACGGTGCTAAAAATTTAATAGCAAACCTTTTGCCGTCAAGTAATTATTTAGAAGTAAAGCACTTACTTAACAAAACGCAAGAAGGTTACGTTCTTTTATATAATGAAGGTATTGGCGGTGTGGAATATTTTACGCCACTTACCGACGAGCCTGAAAGGGCAATGCGTGGCGGAGCGTTATCTTTTAAAGAACTATTAACTTGCGCTAAACTTTTAAGAGCGTCAAGGCTAACTAAAAACGCCATATTAAACGCTAATGAAAACGCGCCTATTTTAAAAGAATTATCAAGTAAAATATTCGTAGAGAATTATTTAGAAAATGCGATATTTTCTAAAATTTTAAGCGAAACTCAAATGGCGGATACGGCTAGTGATAAACTCTATTCTTTGCGCCAAACCATTAAAGATATAACAGAAAGAATTAGGGTTAAACTTAACGACTATATGCGTAAAGACGCTAATAAATTTATGCAAGACAACGTTGTTTCAAAGCGCTTTGATAGGTACGTTATTCCCGTTAAAAGCGAGCACGTTACAAAGGTTAAAGGTTTAATTCACGACCGTTCTCAAAGTGGAAACACTTTCTTTATAGAACCACAAGAAATTCTTGAATTAAACAACGAGTTAAGAAACGCTCAAATTAGTGAAAATCAAGAAATTGAAAGAATAGTTTTTGAACTATCTAATATGGTTGGAAACGTTGCTAACTACTTACAAGCAAACCAAGCGTATTTATGTGATATTGACTTAACTTTTGCAAAGGCTCAATACGCTTACCAAACAAAAAGCGTATATCCAAACCTTAATTCAAACGGAAATATCAATATTAAGATAGGTAGGCACCCTTTAATAGATTCAAAAAAGGTTGTTCCTGTTTCGGTAAGCGTTGGAAAAGATTATAAATTCGTTTTAATTTCAGGCCCGAACACGGGTGGTAAAACTGTAACGCTTAAACTTGTAGGTTTGCTTACTTTAATGGCATCTTCCGGCTTATTCGTACCTTGTGAAGAAGAAAGTGAACTTTCAACTTTTGAAAGCGTATGTGCAGATATAGGCGACGAGCAAAGTATTGAGCATAATTTGTCAACTTTTTCATCGCATTTAAAAAATATTATCGAAATTTTAAGCATTGCAAACGAAAAATCGCTCGTGTTAATCGACGAGTTAGGCGCGGGTACTGACCCGGACGAAGGTAGCGCCATAGCGCTTGCCGTACTAAGTACGCTACTTGATAAAAATTGCGTTGGTTTAGTTACAACGCACTTTAACAGTTTAAAAGAGTTTGCTTATTCTAGTAGTAATGTTTTAAACGCTTCAATGGATTTTGATAGCGCCACGTTTGCGCCGTTATATAAATTAAGAACGGGGCTTGCAGGAACGTCTAACGCGATAGAAATTGCAATAAGGCTTGGCTTAGATAAAGAAATTGCAAATAAAGCAACTTCGTTTTTAACGCAAGAAAAAATTTCTTTTAACAATATGTTAAAAGAAGCGGAAACAACCCGTGAAAAAGCCGAAAAAGAAGCAAAAGAAATTGAAGTTTTAAAAGAAGAGCAATTAAAAATTTTAAACGGCTTAAACGCCGAAAAAGAAAAGTTTAATAAAGAAAGGGAAAAGTTTTTAACAAAGGCTAAACTCGACGCTAAAAAGATATTTTCTTCTAAACTTGACGAAGCCGAAGAAATGCTTTACGAAATGAAAGAAATTTTTAAAAAGAACGAGTATAGTGATAGCGACCTTGTTAAAATGGCGACCTTAAAAAATAAAATTAACGACCTTCAATTTAACTTAACCGAGCAAGACGAAACTCTCAATAACTACAAAGCCGTTGACGTTAAAAAATTAAAAGTCGGTTCAAAAGTTTACGTTAAATCGCTTCAAAGCATAGGCGAAGTTTTAGAGATTAACGCGTCTAAAAACTACGTTTGGGTGTTGGTTGGCTCAATGAAAACCAAGTGTGGTTTAGACGGTTTGTCTTTTGTTGACGGCGTTAATAAAACTAAAAACGGCGTAGCCGTTTCTATTAAAAGAGAAATAAGCGCCGAAGTTAAAAACGAGTTAAACGTTATAGGCTTAGCGCAAGACGAAGCGCTTATAAAACTTGAAAACTTTTTAGATAGCGCAATAGTTAATAATTTAAAAGAAGTTCGAATCGTTCACGGTAAAGGTTTAAAAATTTTATCAAAGGCAATTCACAATTATTTAAGGGGAGTAAAAACCGTTGATTCGTTTAGGTTTGGAAAATACGGCGAAGGCGAACACGGTGTTACCATAGTTACGTTTAAAGAGTAGGTTTTTATACCGCAACAATTTATTTTTTTGTTCCGTAGCCAAATAATAAAAGGGAGTTATGTTATGAGCAGTTCATTTTTAGAAGTTACCATATCACCAAAAAACGAAAAAAAACAAAAAATAGCGTTTAATATTTTATTTTACAGTAAAATTGCGGTAATGATAGTGGCAATTAGTTGTTTAATTAACGCTTTTTTCGTCAACAACTTATTTTGGTTTCCGTTAGCCTTTTTAGTTTTTGTAATTTTCGTGTTATCAGTTTTTGAGGGTAAAACGTATTGTTTCTACGATTACTCTTTCGTTTTAGGCTCGGTTAGAATAAACGCTATTATAAACAATAAAAAATCAAAACCGTTCGTAAATTTTGAGTGTAACAAAATTTTAAAAGCGGGTAATATTGAAAGTGATTTTTTTATAAGCAATTTATCTACTAAACAATATAAAGTTTACAAAGCTACTCCAAACGAAATTGACGAGTATAGCACCGTATTTTTAGTTCAAGGCTTAAAAGAAGTTCGCATAGTAATTTTAGAGTTTAACGAAAAGTTTTTATCTAAAATTTTAAGTTGTTCTTCACTTCAAAACTACGATAAAAAGTATTTACAACTCATTTCAAACAAGTAATTAGGTTATTTTATGCAAAATTTAATTTATTTAGATAACGGCGCAACTACTAAGCCGTTTAAAAGTTCAATAGAATATGCAAGTAAATATATAGAAGAGTGTTATTTTAACGCATCTTCTTTATACGGCGGTGGCGTTGAGGCAAATATTGCTTTAAGCGATGCGCGAAAAGCCGTTTTAAGCGCTTTTTCTAATAATTTTGAAGTTGTATTTTTATCATGCGGTTCGGAAGCGAATAATATGGCAATAAATTCGTATTTAAAACGCGGTAACGCAGTTACAACTTTAAGCGAACATTCCGCCGTTTACGAGCCGTTTTTAGAGTTTAAAAACAATGGTTACGACGCACGCTTTGCTTCACTTAATGAAGACGGTTCTGTTAATATTGAAAACCTTTTATCGCTAATTGATAAAAATACAGTTTTTGTTTCCGTAATGCACGTTAATAACGAAACGGGCGCTATAAACGATATAAATTACATAGCAAAACGCGTAAAAAGTATAAATCCACGCGTAATTTTCCACTCGGACGGCGTTCAAGCGTTTTTAAAAATTCCTTATACTATTAGTAACGATATTGACCTTTATTCAATTTCCGCGCATAAAGTAAACGCGCTTAAAGGCGTTGGTGCGCTTATAAAAAACAAGCGTATAAAAAACTTAAAACCTTTAATTTACGGCGGTGGTCAAGAGGGCGGTTTAAGAAGCGGAACGGAAAACGTTTTTGGAATAAAAGTTTTTGAAAATAGCGTTTTAACTCACTTAAAAACGCTAAAACAAGACTATGAAAACGCTAAAAAATTAAAAGAATATTGCGTAAATAATTTAGATAAATCAATATTTAAAATAATAAGTAGCGAAAACTGTTCGCCTTACATTTTAAGCGTTTCGGCGGTAGGACTTAAAGGCGAAGTTTTAGAACATATGCTTGAAAAATACGGAATTTACGTAGGCACGGGCTCGGCTTGTTCTTCAAAAAATAGGCATAGTAGAGTGCTTAAAAACATAGGGCACGACGGCGCTACGCTCGACGGCGTTTTAAGAATTAGTTTTTCACTAGAAAACACTTTAAGCGAAGTTGAAACTGCGGTAAACGCGCTTAACGAGTGTGCAAATAATTTAAAAAGGACGATGTATAAATAAATGAGTAAAGTTTTAATAGTTCGCTGGTGTGAAATTCATTTAAAAGGTAAAAACAAAGGTTTTTTTGAAAAACTTTTATTTGATAATATTAAGCACGCAATCAAAGATATAGATTGTAAATTAGTAAGAATACAAGGTAGATATTTAATAGAAAATTTAAGCGATTTTGACGTTGAAGATTGTATTGGTAAATTAAAAACGGTAAGCGGTATTCACTCCGTTTCGCTTGCAACTTGCGTTGACACTTCGCTTGAAAATATAAAAGCCGTAGCAACTGAAATTTGCAAAGATAAAACGGGCACTTTTAAAGTAGAAACGAAACGCGCGGATAAAAAATTTGAAATAAATTCGGTTGAACTATCTAAAATGATAGGCGGTGAAATTTTAAAAAACAACAAAGATTTATCGGTTGACGTACATAATCCTAATTTTACCGTGTATATTGACATACGCGAAACCAAGCAAACGCTTATTTATACTAGCGTTATAAAAATGATGGGCGGTATGCCGGTAGGCTCTTCTAGTAAAGGTTTAGTTATGCTTTCGGGCGGAATTGATAGTCCGGTAGCGTCGTATATGATGATAAAACGCGGTATGAAACTTGAAGCGGTACATTTCCACTCGTATCCATATACGGGCGAAATGGCAAAGCAAAAGGTTGTAGAACTTGCTGAAATTATTTCAAGTTACAACCAAGGCATGACGCTTCACGTTGTTAAATTTACTGAAATTCAAGAAGCAATACACGAAAAACTTCCAGAAGAGTATATGATAACTATGATGCGTAGATTTATGATGCGCATAAGCGAAAGAATAGCAAATAAACGCGGTTTAAGCGCAATAATTACGGGCGGGTGTTTAGGTCAAGATGCAAGCCAAACTATTGAAAGTATTACGTCTTCTCAAAGCGTTGTTAAGGTTTTACCCGTTTTAAGACCGCTTATAGGTTTTGATAAACTAGAAATAATAGATATTGCAACGAATATCGGCACTTACGAAACTAGCGTTCTTCCTTATGAAGACTGTTGTACCGTATTTTTACCAAAATATCCACTTATTAAGCCTAAACTTGAAAAGGTAGAGTATTACGAAAGTTTATTAGACGTTGAAGGCTTAATCGAAAACGCTTTAAACGATATTGAAACTATTTTACTTTAAGGAAATTTTATGGCTAAAATTAACAAATTAAACTTACTTGGTGAATTTTTACTATTGTTTGCAACGGTTGCGTGGGGAACGTCGTTCTTTATATTAAAAGACACGATAGAGAAGGTACCTACTTTTTACGTTTTGGCAATTAGGTTTTTGCTATCTTCAATAGTATTAGCGCTCGTTTTTATAAAAAAATTAAAAAAAGCAAACAAAAAACTTTTGCTTCAAGGTGCGTTTTTAGGCGTGTTGCTTACTTGCGCTTACGTTTTTCAAACGATAGGTTTAAAATATACCACCCCTTCAAGAAACGCGTTTATAACCGCCTCTTACGTTATAATGACTCCGTTTTTATACTGGATAATTGCAAAATGTGTGCCAAAATCTTATAGCGTGGTTTCGGCAGTGCTTTGTATTATCGGTATAGGCTTTATTTCGTTTACGGGAAACGGCGAAAACGGTGCTAACAACTTTTTAGGCGATACTTTAACTTTTATAAGCGCAATTTTTTACGCGTTGCAAATTATATTTATAGGTAAATTCCAATCAAAAAATAGCGATACTGGGTCACTCCTTGTTATAGAACTTTCTACCGTTTCAGTAATTATGATAGCGCTTTCGCTTATATTTGAACTTCCAAAAGGCGTTGCGGTATATTCGCTTAATTTAGACCAAATTATAAATATTGCGTATTTAGCGGTAGTTTGTACGCTACTTGCACAGTTATGTATGATTTACGGTCAAAAGTTTACAACCGTTAATCAAACGGCTTTAATTTCGAGTTTGGAAGCCGTGTTTGGAACGTTTTTTAGCGTGTTGTTTAAGCGTGAAACGTTAACCGTAATGCTTATTATAGGTTTTAGCGTAGTGTTTATTGCAATGCTTATAAACGAACTTAAAATTGACGTTTTAAAGCCCTTAATTAAAAATAAATCTAAAAAATAAACTAAAAAAGCGTGGCAATTTGGCCACGCTATTTTTACACCTTACCATTTCATTATATCATAAAAATTTGCGATTGTAAATAGGTTTTTTAAAAATAAAGTTGCTAAAAATTTTTAAATTTGGTATTGACTTTTTGCTTTTTTACCCTTATAATAAAAGTACAAAAGGGAGGGTAAACCGATGAACAGTTAAAACTCATACTAATTTAAGGAGGTGCTTAAAAATGTATGTAAGAAAGTTTAAAAAAGGGTTACTCAAAACGATTAAAGGATAGTTGGAGGGCAGGCCAATGAACAGTGAAACTCAAAAATAATCGCTTCACTCCGTAGTTAAGGCGCAAAGGTGCGCAAGGGTATTTTATAAAAAACGGTAATAAGCGCAGGCTAAAAAAAATTAAATAAATTCGCTTTTTGTGGCGGTGTTTGGTGCATCAAACACCGCCATTGTTTTTTTACTTTTTTTACAATACTCGTCATTTATTGTGAAATGGTTAGTATTTTATAAAATTATATTAAGCGTTATAAAAAAGTATAAAATAAATATAAAATGCAAAATAAAATTATAAAAAGATATAAAAACGCTTTACTAATATATAATTTTGTTATATAATTTAGGTATGAAAAATATTATACAAGAAATTAAACAAAAAAAGAACTTATTAAAAATGACGAACAAAGATTTGTCAATTAAAAGCGGTGTATCGCTTGGAACTATAAATAAAATACTTTCAAACGGCACTAAAACGGTTAAGCAACAAACGCTTTTAAAAATTAACGACGCGCTAAAATTTAGCAATCAAACTAAAACTAATTTAGGTTTTATAAAAGTAGGGGCGTATTCTATTGAAACTAGCGTTGCTTGCGTTTCAAAAAACGTTTCAAAAATTATTGAAGGCATAAATTTAGCGTATAGTTTTAACGTAAACTTGCTTTGTTTTAACGCTTTAACATTGTCGGGCGCAACTTGTGGAGACTTGTTTTATCAATCCACTTTGCTTTCAGCGTGCGAGCAAGGTTTAAAGGAAATTAGAGACGCGTCTAAAAATAAAAATATGCTAATTTTCGTTGGTCTTCCATTTAGATTAAACGGCTCTTTATATAACGTTGCTACGGCAATTTGTGACGGTCAAATTTTAGGTTTTACGCCGATTTTTAATAGAAAAAACGGTGTAAACGGCTTGAATTTTAGTCAATTTAGCAATAATTTTACTGAAACCAGCGTCTTTTTTGATGGCGTTGAAGTGCCGTTTGGCTCTAATTTATACGAGTGTAAAAACATGCCGTCGCTTACGGTTAAGGTAGATAACGGCGTGTTATATAGCAAAGCGGACGCAACTATTTTAGTTAATTTATCTTGCGCTAACGAACTTGTTGGCGGTTTAGAAAGTAAGCAAACGTATATTAAATGCGTAACGCGTGAAAATAACTCTGGTTATATTTACGCTAACTCGTCGCTTGGCGAATCAACTACCGACTACGTTTTTAGTGGTAGTAATATTATTTGTGAAAACGGTAATATTTTAAAAGAAAGCAAAAGGTTTACTAGCGGTTTAATTTTTAGTGATTTAGACGTTGAGTTTTTACAAACTGAAAAGGCTAAAAACGACGCTACGTTAAACCAAAATTTGGCAATTAACAAAGTTTTATTTACAATAAACGAATTTTCAACGAATATTGATAGGGAATTTTCAAAAACACCGTTTATTCCAACTAATAAAATAGAATTAAACGATAGGGCGGAATTGATACTATCAATGCAAGCACACGCACTTGCAAAGCGCGTAAAGCACGTTAACGCAAAAAAACTCGTAATAGGCGTTTCGGGCGGGCTTGATAGCACGCTTGCGCTTTTAGTATGCGTTAGGGCTTGTAAACTTTTAAATAAGCCGTCAAGTGACGTTTTAGCAATTACAATGCCGTGTTTTGGAACTACAAGTAGAACAAAAAACAACGCCGAAGCATTATGCAAGGCGCTAAACGTAACTTTTAAAGAAATTGATATTAAAAACGCGGTTTTAACGCATTTTAAAGACATAGGTCAAAGCGAAAACGATTTTAGCGTTGCTTATGAAAACTCGCAAGCGCGTGAAAGAACGCAAGTTTTAATGGACGTTGCCAACAAGGAAAACGGCTTGGTTGTAGGCACGGGCGACTTGTCTGAACTAGCACTTGGTTTTGCTACTTTTAACGGCGACCATATTAGTAACTACGCGGTAAATTCATCAATTCCAAAAACGCTTATATTCTATTTGGTAAAATACGAAGCGAATAGGCTTAAATCAAGCGTTAAAGATACCTTAAACGATATAGTTTCCACACCCGTTTCGCCAGAGTTGTTGCCACCTAGTAACGACAGTATCAAGCAAAAAACCGAAGATATAGTAGGTCCGTATATTTTACACGATTTCTTTTTATACTACGCTTTAAGGCGTTACTCATCGCCAAAAAAGGTGTACGAAATTGCAAAAATTACTTTCAAAGGCGATTTTGACAATATTACAATAAAAAAATGGCTTAAAAACTTTTATAATAGATTTTTTAACCAGCAATTTAAGCGTTCTTGTCTTCCAGACGGCGTTAAAATAGGCTCGGTTGGCGTATCGCCACGCGGTGATTTTTCAATGCCGAGCGACGCAATAAAATACGACTGGATTAAAGAAATTGAAGAATTAGAAGAATAAAAAAAAGGCACAAGGGTTAAACCTTGTGCCTAAATTTTTGGTTTAAATTATCTTTTTGGTTGAGTAAGAGCGAACGCGTCGAACACTTTATCAACTTCTTCTTGCGTTAAAATTCCTTCGTCAACAACTAATTTTTTAATAGGAATATTTTCTTTTAACGCTTTTTTAGCAAGAACCGCCGACTTTTTGTAGCCGATAATAGGGCAAAGCGCGGTTACGATGCCAACACTGTGGTCAAGTAATTCTTGGCAAACTTCACGGTTAGCGGTAATGCCAACTATGCAGTTTTTAGTTAAGGTATCCATAGCGTTTTTAAGCGCGGTTAACGATTCGAATAATTTATAAAAAATTACAGGCTCGAACGCGTTAAGTTCAAATTGACCGCCTTCACAAGCCATTGCAATGGTAGTATCGTTACCTATAACGGCAAACGCAACTTGTGAAACTACTTCCGGAATAACAGGGTTTACCTTGCCAGGCATTATTGAAGAGCCGTTTTGCATAGGAGGTAAGTTGATTTCCATTAAGCCAGTGCGTGGTCCACTTGCGGAAAGCCTTAAATCGTTGCTCATTTTTGAAAGGGCAATAGCAAGTGATTTTAAACCGCCCGAAACGTAAGCAAACGCATCTAAGTTTTGCGTTGAGTCAATTAAATCGTCGGCTTGTGTTAAAGTGTAGCCAACAACGCTTGATAAATCTTCAACAACTTCGTTAAGGTATTTAGGCGCAGCGTTAATTGCCGTACCTATTGCAGTTGCACCAAGGTTTATGGTGTACATATATTCAGTTGCAGAAATTATCATCTTTTTGCATCTTTTTAATGCGGATGCGTAAGCATTAAATTCTTGACCAAGCCTTATAGGAACAGCGTCTTCAAGTTGAGTTCTACCCATTTTAACTATGTCGTCAAATTCAACGGCTTTTTTATCAAGTTCTTTAATTAAATTATCTAAACTTGAAATTAAAGAATTGGTAAACTCTATAATAGTAAGTTTGCCGGCGGTTGGAATAACGTCGTTAGTAGATTGACCTTTATTAACGTGGTCGTTAGGGTGGCATATATATTCACCCATTTTTCCGCCTAAAATTTCAGTTGCACGGTTTGCAATAACTTCGTTTACGTTCATATTTAAGGTAGTGCCTGCACCGCCTTGAATAGCGTCTGTAATAAACGCGTCGTCTAACTTGCCGTTTAACGCGTCTTCACACGCTAAAATTATAGCGTCGTAAATTTCTTTTGAAATTTCATCCGCGTGGTAGTTTGCTATTGCGCAAGCCTTTTTTACTCTAACAACGTTTTTAACAAAGTTGTCGTTTACCTTAACGCCCGTAATTTGGAAGTTGTTAAAACCTCTAAGCGTTTGAACGCCGTAATAGGCGTTTATAGGCACGTTTAATTCGCCGATTGAATCACTTTCTTTTCTAAATTGCATAGTGTTTTCCCCTTTGATAAAATATTAAACTTTTTAAAGGTTTGTGTCAATAGTAATTTAAAATTATTTAAATTACTTGTTTTTCTAAAATATATTTTAAAAATATTTAATTTTTTTAAAACTTTTAACTTGATTTTTTTATAAAAATAAAATATAATCTAACTGTAAGGAAATAGTATTATGAAAGATAACGTTTTAGATGAATTAGATAAAGCCATATTGATATTACTTGCAACCAACGCAAAAATGCCCGTAAAAAAAATTGCAGAAAAAGTTTTTGCGTCCGCTCCAACCGTAAACACTCGTATTATGGAACTTTCTAAAAGTGGAATAATAAAGGGCTACCGCGCGGAAATTGACACCGCACGTTTAAGCGATTCTATTAAGTGTTACATAAACATTGAAGTTGACACTTCTTTAAGAGAACCTATTTACGAATTTTTAAAAGGCTCTAAAAACGTTATTTCGTGCGATAGGGTAACGGGTGAGTATTCGTTCGTTGTTCAAGCGGTTTTTGAAAATATGCAAGAAATGGACGTGTTCGTAAACGAAGCGCAACGCTTTGGTAAAACTAAAACGCAAATAGTGTTTTCAACCATTATTAGTCCAAGAAACGTTATAGTGTAGTTTAATTTAATAGTAAAAGTGCGAACGGCATATAGCGTTCGCACTTTTTTTTTATTTAGAAAAATATTAAATTATAATAAAACAATCATACCTGTAAACATTAAGATACCTGCGCCGATAAGCGGAATAATACCTTCAAGCATAATTACCCAGTTTGAAGCCGTTTCTAAAACGTCAAGCCCGCGTGAAACGAAGTAAGCAACGTATAAAATAGCCCAAATCATAAACATAACGCCTAATAACGTTGCGCCAGTTAATAAAAAGTAAGCACCAAAAGCAATGGCAATAAGCGCTACGATAGCACTAAACCAACCAAGGCTTGATTTGGAAATGTCCCAAATGTCAACTGCTGCTACGTAAAGGTTAGTTAAACCAAGTATAAGCGTAAACGTGTATAAAAGTTGTACGCCACCCAAAGTGTTTGTTAAAATACCAAACGTTGATAAAATTGTTACGATAAAACCAGAAAGAACGTTAATAACCGAAGTTTCATTGTTATCGTTTTCGTTGATGAGCGGTAAAAAGCCGTTTAAAAAGAAGGCAATACCGCTTAAAATTAAAGAAATTGCAATCATAATAATTCTCCTTGCTATTATGTTTGCCTACTTTTTTAGTTTATATACGCTTTTTTTTAAAAAAAATTGATTTATTATCAAAGGTTAGTAGTTATAAAGTGCAAAACCAACAGGATATTATAACGGAGTCTAATAAAAAAACGCTTAATTAGAAATTCTAAAAAAGCGTTTTATATATTATATTGATAGTTTATTTAACTTCATAAGTGTCTTCAATAATAATATTAGCGTCTTTTGCAAAGCGTTTTACGGATTCGATACCGTTTTCACATTTTGCTTTACTTGAATAATCTTCACTAATGCAAATTAAGCGGTTAGAGCCGGAGAATAATTTAAACCTAAAATGACTGTATTTATCAACGCTTATTGCAAAATGACCGCCGTCAATATTTTTCTTTATAGTTTGTATGCCGTTTTTTACGCCCGAAAGTGAGGTGTAGTTTTCGGTTTTTAATAAAACGCCACCGTTTGACGCTATAAGTTCGGCACGGAATTTATCTTCTTCTTTAATAATTTTCCACTTGCCAAGGTATTGACGCTTAACTTCCGTAGTAGATTTTTTTTGAGTTGTTTTAGTAGTTTTTTTTGCCTTTTCGGTTGAGGTTGATTTTTCGCCCTTTTCCTTTTTGTTGCTATCCGCTTTTTCTTCTACCTTTACGCTAGATGCGTTAGCGGTTTTTTTGCGAGATTTTTTCTTTGTAGCGTTGGCTTTTTCCGTTTCTTCACTAATATATTCTAAAAGTTCATTAGGGTTTGCAACGTTATTTGATATATTATCAATTTCTTCTGGGGTTAGGGAAGTAACCGCCGTTTTATCGTTATTGTCAAATTTCTTGGTTTTTAATTTGTTTGATTGTACTTTAAAAAATATTACTAACAATACTACTAAAATTGCTAAAACTACAATTCCAACAGCAAGATAACTCATATAATTATGGTAAATATTTTTCAAAAATTCTATAATTTTTTCCATTGTTTGCTCCACTTAAAATTCTAATAATATATTATAACTTTTTTTTGAAATAGTCAATACAAATATTGCAATTTTTTTAAGAAAGTGTTAAAATATTTTTGAATAGGGAGGCATTAAGAATGAATAGGGCAAATTCAAGGCAAATTAAGGTTGCAATTATAGGCGCGGGCGCGTCGGGAATAGTAACTGCAATTAAACTTTCTAAAAAGTTTGGCGGTCAAAACGTGTGCTTAATTGAACGCAATTCAAGAATAGGTAAAAAGTTGCTTTCTACGGGTAACGGTCAATGCAATTTAAGTAATACTGACGTAAATTTATCTAATTTTCACGGTAAAAACCCGCAATTTGCTTATAATTTAGTAACTAAATACGGTTTTAACGACTTTACTAATTTCTTAAACGAATTAGGCGTTTTAACAGTTGTTGACGGCTCTAAAATATACCCTTATTCAAAGCAAGCGTCATCCGTGTTAGACGCGCTCCGTTTTAAACTTGAAAGTTTAGGCGTTAATATATATTTAGATAGTAAAGTTACTTATATTTCAAAACAAAATTTATTCGATATCACGCTTGAAAACGGTCAAACTATAACGGCGGAAAACGTGGTGGTTGCAGTAGGCGGAAAAAGCGCCTCGTTTTTAGGAACGGATGGCTCGTCTTACGGTTTACTTACAAGGTTTAATCATACTTTAACTCCGCTTAATCCCGCAATCGTACAATTAAAAGTTGACAAGAATAAAATTAAGGGGTTAAAAGGCTTAAAACAAAAAGCGCTTGTTAAAGCCTTACACAACGGTAAAGTTTTAGCATCTTTTAACGGTGACGTTTTGTTTCAAGAGGGTTTTATAAGTGGTAACGCTATATTTTACGTTTCAAGTTATTTAACGGGTAAGGATAATTCGAGCGTTTTAATCGACTTTATAAGCAATTACGAAGAAGATTATATTATAAAGTTTTTAACTGATAAGGCAAAAAATTGCAATTATTTAACTTGCGAATATTTATTTGGCGGTATAGTAAATAACAAAATTGCTTCATTTATATTAAAAAATGAACTTAACGTAAATTTAAACGACCAAATTACCGCTCTTGATATTCCGCTTTGCGTTAAAACGCTTAAAAATTATAAGTTAAAAATATTCGGCACGGCAAATTTTGACGCATCACAAGTAACGAACGGTGGTGTTTTAACCGATGAATTTAACCAAGAAACGCTTGAAAGTAAATTGTGTAATGGTTTATACGCAACAGGCGAAGTTTTAGATATTGACGGCGATTGTGGCGGATATAATTTGCAGTTTGCATATTCTACGGCTTGCGCTGTTGCGGAGGGTATAAAATGAGTACTTATTCAAATATAAAAATGCCTATTGATTCAACCGTTCAAGATTTAAAATTAAGGGCTTCAAAAATGGAAAGAATTTCCATTGACAGCGTAAAACATTTTAAAATTAAGAAAAAGTCGCTTGACGCGCGTTTTAAGTCAAATTTAAAATACGTTTATACGGTTGAAATTTCAAATACTGAACAAAAAGAAATTAAGCGCGAATATAAAAAGTGTAAAAAACAAGCAAACGTTTTAGTAGTTGGCGCAGGACCAGCAGGTTTATTTTGTGCGCTTGACCTTTTAAGGTACGGGCATAAAGTTACGCTAATTGAACGCGGAAAAAGCGTTGAGAATAGAGCCAAGAGCATCTCAAATTTTATTGAAACGCGCGTGTTAGACACGGAAAGTAATATTCAATTTGGCGAAGGTGGTGCAGGTTGTTTTAGTGATGGTAAACTTAACACGGGCGTAAACGGTGAGTTTGCTACTGTCGTTATTGAAGACTTTTTAACTTTTGGCGCTCCAAGTGAAATAGGATATCTTGCAAAACCGCATATAGGAAGTAACAATTTACCAAAAGTAATTAAAAATATGCGAAATCATATTATTGAACTTGGTGGCAGAGTGTTGTTTGATACCAAACTTACCGACATTGAAATAAGTGGAAACTCTATTAAAACTGCAACTTTTGGCGAGTTTAAAGAAAGTTTTGACGAGGTTGTTTTAGCAGTAGGGCATAGTGCGCACGACGTTTATAAATTGCTAGATAAAAGAGGCGTGTTTTTAGAAAGTAAAGAATTTGCAGTAGGGCTACGAATTGAACATTTGGCAACCGAAATAAATAAATGTCAGTACGGCGAAGATTATACCAAGTATAAAGACTTGCCAACCGCCGAATACAAACTCGTTTCTTCGTTAAATGGAAGGGGAGCGTTTACGTTTTGTATGTGCCCTGGCGGTTACGTAATGCCTTCGTCGTCAAATATAAACACCGTTGTAGTAAATGGCATGAGTAATTTTGAGCGAAATGCCGAAAATTCAAATAGCGCGGTTGTAGTTCAAGTTAAAAAAAGCGATTTTGGCGAAGGTGTTTTTGACGGTTTAAATTATTTAAATAATTTAGAACACAAGGCGTTTTTGCTTGGTGGTGAAAATTATTCCGCCCCTTGCTCGCTTGTTGGCGAATATTTATCAGGTCAACTTTCTAGTGGGTTTGGTAAAGTTAAACCGTCTTATTCTCTTGGCGTTACTAAGGCTAATTTATCAAATTTGTTTAGTGATGAAATAAACCAAACTTTAAAACACGCGATAGTTGATATGTCAAACAGAATAGATTGTTTTGCCTCGTACGACGCTGTTTTAACGGGTGTTGAAAGTAGAACTTCTTCGCCTATTAGGGTAACGAGAACGGAAAACGGAAATAGTGTAAACGTTAATAATTTATATCCGTGTGGCGAAGGTTGTGGCTACGCGGGCGGTATTACTAGCGCGGGTGCGGACGGTAAAAAAATTGCAAAACTTATAAATATAAAATACGGCGGATTATAAAATCCGCTTTTTTTATGCATAATTTTACATATTTTTTAATAAGAATTAAAAATTATTAAAACACTACTTTACATTTTAAACAAAATATGGTAAAATCTACGTATGCAAAACTGTATAGTTAAATATTCGTCTATAATCGACGGTGAAAAGTCGCATTTTAAAGCAAAAGGCGTTTTAAATAGGAGCGACGGTAAAATTAAACTGTCATTTTCATTAGAAGACGGGCAAAATTATTCTTTTTATATTCTAAACGACGGGTCAATTCGCTTAAAAAGCGACGGTCAAACTAAGTATTCAATTCTTTTTAAAAATAATCTTAATTATCCTTTTTTTATTTTCGTAGGCGCGTTTAAAATAGACGCTTCGGCCACTACCATTTTAGTAAAAACAAAAGTTAATAACGATAAAGTTGAAATTGATATTCAATACGTTTTTTCGTGTGGAAAAGTAATGGATAACAGAACTATAAAAATATGCGCGGAGAGTATTTAGTATGGTAATTTATTATTTTGGACACTCTTATTTTTTAATTAGAGGTAACGACTATTCTATTGCGTTAGACCCTTTTTCAAACGTTGGCTTAAAAGAAACTAAGGTAAGCGCGGATTACGTTTTTTGTTCGCATAACCATTTTGACCATAATAACGCAAGTTTAGTAAGCGATGCAAAAACCGTTGAAAACGGTGATAATTTTGAAATAGTAAAATGTTATCACGATAATAAAAAAGGTGCTTTGCGTGGCGAAAATAACGTTTTAATTTTTAATTTAGACGGCAAAAAACTCGCGTTTTTTGGTGACGAAGGCGAAGATTTTAACGAGAATTTAATAAACAAGTGTAAAGGCGTTGATATTTTGTTTATACCTATCGGCTCGGTTTATACGATTGATAGTAAAACGGCACTAAATTATATAAACGAAATAAAGCCTAAAACCGTTATTCCTATGCACTATAAAACAAAGGGAAGTAAAATTGATATAGACGGAATAGAGGTTTTTATAAAACTTATAAACGGATATGCCGTGAAGGATTGTCCGTACTTATATAGTGAAAACGATAAAATAGTAATATTAAACGCGCTTAGCGTGGAGGTGTTATAATGAAATATACTCGCAATTTTTTAGAAACGAAAGGGGTTGAAGTTTTGCGTGATATTATGCGTGAACTTGGCGGAACTCCGTCCTTAAAACATAAAAACGAACTTATTGACTGCATTTTAAAAATACAGTCGGGCGAACTTGTGCCAAGTCAAAGCGGAAAGGGTAGGCCACCGCGTATGATGGATAAGCAACCTGATAAATATAGTGACGACGGCGAAACTTTTGCCGACACAGCCGTTAAAAACGACCTTGATGAATATGAAGCAATTCAAAACGACTCGGTTGATAATTTGACGTTCGTTAAAGGTATTTTAGAATTTCATAGCGACGGTTACGCCTTTATGCGTGGCGAGAATTACGAAGCAAACGTTACTAGCGACATCTACGTTTCAAAGCCAACAATTAAGTATTTTAAATTAAGGCGAGGCGACTACGTTGAGGGTTATGCGGAACGCTTACACTCTAACTCTTCTCCGTCTCTTAAAAAGATAGTTTCGTTAAATGGAAAACCTTATAATTTTAACGATAATCGCTTAAATTTTGATGATTTAACACCTTGCTATCCAGACTCTAAAATTAAACTTGAATTAAGCGATAATAAAGACGATTTATCTATTAGAGCTATCGACCTTTTATGTCCTATTGGTCGTGGTCAACGCGGTCTTATAGTAGCACCGCCAAAGGCGGGTAAAACCACGCTTTTAAAGAAGATTGCTAACTCCATTGAAAAAAATCATAGTGATATTCACTTGCTCGTTTTACTAATTGACGAAAGACCCGAAGAGGTTACCGACATTAAGCGTTCAGTTAACGGTGAAGTTATCTATTCTACTTTCGACGAAGCGCCCGAACATCATATCAGGGCTGCCGAACTCGTACTTAATAGGGGTAAAAGGCTTGTTGAACAAGGTAAGCACGTTGTAATATTGCTTGATTCAATTACAAAATTAGCACGCGCGTATAACGCGGTAGTTCCATCTTCTGGAAAAACGCTTTCGGGCGGTATTGACCCGCTTGCACTTCAAGCGCCTAAAAAGTTCTTTGGCTCGGCAAGAAATATTGAAAACGGCGGTAGTTTAACAATTTTATCTACTGCACTCGTTGAAACGGGCTCAAAGATGGACGACGTTATTTACGAAGAATTTAAAGGCACGGGCAATATGGAAATTATACTTTCACGCTCGCTTTCTGAAAGGCGTATTTTCCCTGCGATTGACCTTTATAAGTCGGGTACGCGTAAAGATGAACTCTTGCTTACCAAAGAAGAATTAGACGCCGTTTATTCTATAAGAAGATTTTTAGATAGAAACGACGATGCAATTCAAAACTTATTAGACATGTTAAAACGCACGGAAAGTAACGAAGAATTCGTTAAAAAAGTACCTACTTGGTGCAAGTTAATGGCTAACCCTTAAAAATGGCTTTTTTAATATTTCAAAAGCCTAAACGACAATAAAAGCAACTTATTTTAATAGCAACGTGCTAAAAAACCTATTTGAAAAGTAAACGCTCATACGTTCCGGGTGAAATTGCACTCCGTAAATAGGTAAAGTTTTGTGGCGCAACGCTTCAACAACGCCGTCGCTACTTTTAGCGGACACGCTTAAACAAGGTGCAATTTTATCAAGCCGTTCAACGTGGCAAGAATTTACTTTAATAGTTTTGTTAAAAGCGGGTAGTAAAAAACTAGATTTTGTATTAGTTATTTCGTGCAATGCGTTTTTTTCGGTAAAAAAGTGGTTTTCAACGCTCGTTAAAGTACCGCCGAAAAACACGTTAATTGCTTGCATACCTTTGCAAACGCCTATAATAGTTTTTTTGCTTTTTGCAAACTGTTTAATTAAGTAAAGTTCGGCTAAATCGGTTTCAGGGTCGTAATAATAACTTCGTAACACGGGTTTATCGTAAAGATACGGAATAATATTTCCGCCACCCGTAAGTAATAGGGCGTTAGTATCCGTTATTAGCGAAGTGTTTTTTGTTAAAACGTAATCTACGTTGATATTTTTTAAAGCATTTGTATAGTTTGTTAAGTTTAAACCGTTATCGTAAATAAAAACTTTCATACTATCATATTATTTAAATTTTTTTATAAAGGTGAAAATTATGAAAAACGTTAAAAAAACTATCGGTATGGTAGTTGCTATGGAAAAGGAAATATTGCCACTTATAAACGAATTTGGCAAAGAAGTTAATTCGTATGACGTTTGCGGTTTTATCGTTAAGCAATACGAAAAAAACGGCAACGACGTTTATTTAATAAATAGCGGTATAGGCGAAATTTCCGCATCGTCTGCAACGGCAATTTTAATAGGCGTTTATAAATGTAATTTAATTATAAACTTTGGCGTTTGCGGTGCGCTTACAAAATCTAAAAGCGTTTTAGAAACGGTATTTGTAAACGGTGTTGTCCATTACGATTTTGACCTTTCCGCAATAGATAGCGTAGCGGTAGGGCAATACCCCGGCTACGAAAGTGCGGTTATAGGCATAGATAACGATGTTTTAGATTTTGCAAAAACCTTATATCCAAATATAAATTGCGCAATTTTAGCAAGTGGCGACAAGTTTATTGAAGATAGTGCCGTTAAAAAGAATTTAAACGAGTTATACGGCGCTGAAATTTGCGATATGGAAAGTGCGGGTATATTATTAGTTTGTAAAAAAGCAAACGTTTCCGTTTTAATGATTAAAGCCGTTTCCGACGGTGAAGGTGGCGCGCAAGAATATAACGAAATGGTTAAAAAAGCCGTTGACGCTTATAAGCAAATTACTTTAAAAATAATTGAATCGTTTTAAGGGGCAGTATGTATAGAATTAGTAGCACTTTTGATAAAGAAAAAGTAATAAAAATGAATAAAAACATTGATAAAGGCTCGATAATTACGTCAATAGTTTTATGCGTGGTGTTATTTCTGCTTGGCGTTTTTACTCTCGTTATGGGTCTTGTTGAGGAAAAAACAAACTGGATTTCTATAATAGTTGGCGCGTTTGCTTGCGTGTTTTCAATATTTCCGATAATCAGTTCAATCAACACGTCTAAAAAAGGTCTTGAAAACGCAATAAAGCAAATGTGCGTTGAAACTTCACCCCTTAAAATTGAATACGTTATAAAAGAAAAGCGTATTGAAGTTAAGCAATTTAAAGGCGAAAAGGTTGAAGAAGTAACCATTATGCTAAAAAACGTTGCAACTTTAAAAAAGTTGAAAGAAGGCTTATCTTTTTATTTAGACGATGGCGTAATGTATTATTTTGACTACGCCGATATTTTAGTTGGCACGCCCGAACAAATTATAAAACTCTTTCAAAGAAACAATGTAAAAATTGTAAAATAGTAGAATTTTATTCGCTCTACTTTAATACTATATAAAAGAGTATTAGGTAGGCGTATGAAAAAACGAACTTTTATAATTTCTAACGTACTTTTGCTTGTTATTGTTTTATGCGTTTTATCGGTTGCATTTTTGCCAAAAAAAGTGCAAAGTATAAACGGTGGTCAAAGTTTAGGTGCAATATATAACGGCAATAAAATGAACGCTAACGTTTCAATAATGATTAACGTTTATGAAAATAGCGAAGTCGTTAACGAAATGGTTTCAATTTTAAACCAAAACGGCGTTACGGCAACGTTTTTCGTTGGCGGTTGCTGGGCGGACGACAACGTTGAAACGCTTAAAAACATAATAAATTCCGGGCACGAACTTGGAAATCACGGTTATTTTCACAAAGACCATAAAAATCTAAACGAAAGTGAAAATAGGCGTGAAATTTTAGATAACAACAAAATAATTTTAGCGCTTACGGGCTATAACATGACGCTTTTTGCCCCGCCGTCAGGCTCGTTTTCAAAAACCACTTTAAAAGTTGCGTATAATTTAGGGTACAAAACTATAATGTGGTCAAAAGACACTATCGACTGGCGCGATAGCGATAAAAATTTAATAATAAAACGCGCAACTACTAATTTAGAAAATGGCGACCTTATTTTGATGCATCCAAAAAAACACACTTTAAACGCTTTGCAACAAATTATAACTAAAATTAAAGAGCAAGGTTACAATATAGTTAGCGTTTCAAAAAATATTGAGGAATAAAACTCATTTTTAAGCAAACTACTAATAATAGGTAAATTATGGACTACGTTAAGAAAATAAAAGATAAATTGACGGTAATCGTAAGTGAAGGCGATGCTCTTTCTTCGTCTTTTGCAATTATGATAGGCACGGGCAGTGTTAATGAAACCGATAAAACAAACGGACTTTCTCACTATATTGAGCATATGAATTTTAAAGGCACTAACGAAATGACTGCTTTTGATATTTCTAATAGTTTAGAGATGTGCGGTGCTAATTTTAACGCCTATACGGGCACGGACGTAACGTGTTATTACGCTCAAACTTTAAGCGAGAATTTAGAAAAGGCTTTTTCGGTTTTATCAAGCGCGGTGTTTAGGTCGATATATCCTGATAATGAAGTTGAAAAAGAAAAGAAAGTTATATTAGAAGAAATTAGTATGAGTAGCGATAGTCCAGAAGACGTTTGCTTTGATTTATCCGCTCTTTCATACTTTGGCTCAAACGGTTACGGTAGAACTATTTTAGGTACGAGCAAAAACGTAAAATCGTTTACAAAAAGCGATATTTTAGACTATTTATCAAAATATTACGTTGCGGAAAACGTTTGTATAACCTTTGCGGGTAACGTAAATTTAGACTACGCTTTAAACCTTGTTGAAAGGTACGTTGTTCCCTATATTTCTTTTGAAGAAAAAGCAAAGGAAGAAGAAAGAAACGTTCAAAATTTAAAGCAAAATTTATATAAAAACAAAGATATTGAACAAGCACATTTTTGTTTAACTTTTAACTCGCCGTCGTATTTAGATAAAAATAGAATTGCAAGTGAAATTGCAACCACTATTTTAGGCGGTGGTATGAGTAGTAGGCTTTTTCAAAAAGTTAGGGAAGAGTTAGGGCTTGCTTATTCCGTTTACGCAACATCTTCACGCTTTAAAGACGTTGGAACTTCGTGTATATACGCGGGCGTAAATCCAAGTAACGTTCAAGACGCGTTCAGCGCTATTTTAGAAGTTATTAAAACTTTGCGTCAAAACGGAATTACAGACGAAGAGTTTAATAAGGTTAAATGCCAAATAAAGTCTTCAACGGTGTTTTCGCTTGAAAGGGTTATGAGTAAAGCGCAGTTATATTCAAGGTATTATTTAAACACAGGTAAACTTTATAACGTAAAAGATAGGCTTTTAGACTTAGATTTAGTTACCAGGCAAAACGTTTTAGACGCACTTTCTTATTTTGACGAAAATAATATGGCAACGGCAATAGTTGGCAAAAACGTTAAGAAATTAACTATATAAATAAAGATTTTGTAAAATAAAAAAAGGTATGCTATGCATACCTTTAATTTTTTGCTTTGGTTATAAAGTGGTGGTTGCGTTATTACAACAGCAACTAACCGTTGAAATAAGCGAGGCAAGTATTAACGCTTGCGTCAATGTGATAGTGTTATTAGATACAAGTAAGAATAAAAGTCCAAATAAAACAAGATAAAATGAATTCATAATACTCCTTTTTACAAAAATTATTCTATAATTACAATATGCGACTTTTTTTTCAAGTATGTACACGTTGACATATTTTCTTTCGTATATTATCATTTTCTTAAATAAATAACGGAAGGTAAATTTATGGCAATTAGTCAAACCGTTTTACTGCTTGATAAACGCACGCAAGGGTTAATTAGAGATTACGTTCCTAATGATGAAATTATAGGTGATTTAGTTGGCTTTTTTAACGTTTTTTCGGACGTAACAAGGCTAAAAATAGTATCTTCACTTGCAATAAGTGAAATGTGTGTAACGGATTTATCTATTATGCTTTCGTTAAATCAAACGACAGTATCGCATCAACTTCGAATTTTAAAAGACGTTGGAGTTGTAAAGTGTAAAAGGCAAGGCAAAATAATTTTTTACTCGCTACGTGGTGAACTGATTAACGAAATTTTACTTAAAGGCGTGGAGTTTTTAGGTTACTAATAAGATGGTGTAACAAGTAATACAAAAAGATAAAAACGGCGATAAATCGCCGTTTTTTCTTTTGCGCTAATTCTTATTTACAACCGCAACCGCCGATGCCGTAAGGCTTTTTATCGCCTTTACAGCAACATAATAAAACTAAAACGATAGGAAGTAAGCATCCGCAGTTACAAATTTTATCAATAATGCTTGAAACGCAACCGTTGCCACATAAGCAAAGAATTAAAAGTATAATAAGTATGTACAAACAGCAATTGTCGTTATAACCAAAAAAGTTCATCATAAATTTTTTCCTCCAAATTTTTTTGATATCGCTATCACTATATTCTATTTAAAATTTAAAAAAAATGTTACAATAAGGTTGTAATTTTTGCTAAAATATATTAAAATATATTTGCAGGCACTTTTTATAAGGCTTGACTTTACGTATTTTTATTTTTTTCTTACGGGTATCTATATAGAACTCGATTGGAGGTTATTATGAAACAAATATCATCAAAACAAATTGCATATTTAGGCTTGGTTTCGGCATTAATGTTCGTATTTTTGCTTATTGAAACCTATTTATTTAGGATAGCGTTCTACGACTTTACTCCGGCAATACTCACATTGCCGTTTGCCGTTGCGCTATCGCTTTTT
>JAZOMW010000054.1:0-13449 GCA_045654225.1 Christensenellaceae bacterium
ACAAGCGCAATTATTTATTAAAATAGCATTTTTTTGAAAAAAATAAACGACGCAGTTTTGCGTCGTTTAAATTTTTAATTAGATTAAAGAATTTCTTTAATTTTTGCAGCCTTACCTGTAAGACCACGAAGATAGTAAAGTTTTGCTCTTCTAACAGCACCCTTCTTAACTACTTTAATGTCAGTAATTTTTGGTGAGTGAAGTGGGAAAGTTCTTTCAACGCCTACGCCGAAACTCATTCTTCTAACAGTGAAAGTTTCGCTAATACCGCCACCGCGTTTAGCAATAACTACGCCTTCGTATGCTTGAATTCTTTCTCTCGTACCTTCAATAACTTTTACAGATACCTTAACAGTATCACCAACGTTAAATGATGGAACTTCTGCCTTTACGTTTTCTTTGTTGATTTGTTCAATTATTGTCATGACCTATACCTCCATAATTACGCGGTGTTCATTGCAAGATTCAAGAGGACCACCCGAAGTCTTTTAATATTTTATCATAAGAACTATTATTTTGCAACTAAATAATAGCCGTTTTTATAAAAAAATTGCTATATTTTTAACCTTTTTTGCTAAAAAATGAATAATACACGCACGGTAGTTTGCCAGAGTAAATTTTACGCTTTTTATTTGCCGTTCTGTTTATAGTTCTTTCAAAATTAGTTACGGGCGTTAAAACGTGGCACTCCCAACCGCTTAAAGCATCAAACATTTTTCCAAAATCTTTATAAAGCTTTGTAACCTTGTTTATATCAAGTAGCCTTTCGCCGTAAGGCGGATTAGTTATTATAACACCGCTCAAAAATCTACTTGTAAAATTACGCATATCGCCTTGTTGAAAGTGGATATTTTCTAAAACGCCCGCGTTTTTAGCGTGAATACGCGCAAGTTTAAGTTGCCTTTCGTCTATATCAAAGCCTATTAGTTTTAAATTTTTACCGTCGTTTATATTTGAAATTGCTTCTTGCTTTAATTTTTCAAAAAAGGACGTGTCAAAATTTTTATAATGTAAAAAGTCAAAGTCGCGGTTTAAACCGGCGGGAATATTACGCGCCATTAAACACGCCTCAATTAAAATTGTTCCCGAACCGCAAAAAACGTCAACGAGCGGTTTGTCTCCTTTCCAAAAAGAAAGGTCTATAAGCGAAGAAGCAACGTTTTCTTTTAAAGGCGCTTCGCCAACGAGTTTTCTATAACCGCGTTTATGTAAACCGTCACCCGAAGTGTCTAAGCAAACGGTAATAAAGTCACGCCTTATAACGAATTCTATTTTATATCTTTCTCCGCTTTCGTTAAGCGTAGTTTTATAGTGGTTTTCAAGTCGAGTACAAATTGCCTTTTTTATAACGGACGCGCACGCCGTAGTTGCCGAAAGTTTTGACTCGATTGCCGAGCCGTAAACTTCAATTTTGCCGTTTTTATGAATATACGTTTCAAAGTCTAAACCTTTTATTCCGTCAAAAAGTTCGTCAAAGGTTTTAGTTTTAAACGCGCCTATTTCAATAAACACTCTACTTGCCGTACGCAAATGAAGATTACAAAGCGCAACGCTAAAAATATCGCCCTCAAAAGAAAGGCGACCGTTGATTGATTTTGCATCAACCTTTAAAAGTTTATAAAGTTCACGCTTCGTTACGCCTTCTAAACCAGACGGCGCGGATACTGAAATTTTCATTAAAATGCGTCCGTAATTAAATTTACTTTTCCTTTAAGCACTTCTGCCACCATAAAGGAAACTTGTACATCGTATAAATTATTTTGTTGTAAATAGTAGTTTGCAATATTTATATATTTTTGTTGCTTTTTTAAGTTTACCGCTTCACTTGGCAAGCCGTATTTTAAGTTTGAGCGCGTTTTAACTTCAACAAAAACTAACTCTTCGCCTTTTTTTGCAATAATATCCGCTTCGCCAAAAGGCGTAACGTAATTGTTTTCTAAAATATTATAGCCAAGCCTTTTTAAACGCTTTCTTGTAAGTTGCTCACCGCTTATACCAAGAAGTTTTTTATAAAAGTCTTTCTGTGAATTTTGCACGCGCCTATCTCCTTTATAGCGGTAATATGCTGTTTTGTGCCGTAACCACTATGTTTTTCAAAGCCGTATTCAGGGTACGTTTTTGCATATTCTTCCATTAGCCTATCTCTATACACTTTTGCAATAATTGAAGCGCAACCTATACTGTAACTTTTAGCATCGCCTTTAATAATTGAAAACGTTTCAACGCTAGTATCAATTTTAACCGCGTCAATTAAAACCACGTCGGGTTTAACGGAAAGCGTTTCTATTGCGTTTTTCATACAAAGTTTAGTTGCGTTTAAAATGTTTATTTCGTCAATAACGCTAGGCTCTACTTCTTGAATAGAATAAGCAACTGCTTTTTCTAAAATTTTTTCGTAAAGCATTTCACGCTTTTTTTTGGAAAGTTTTTTGCTATCGTCAACGCCGTCAATTAAATCGTCAAGTGGCATTATAACTGACGCGCAAACTACCGGGCCCGCAAGCGGACCTCTACCAACCTCGTCAACACCCGCAATAAGCGTGTAGCCTTTTTTTAAAAACTCTTTTTCGTACTGTAATTTATCTATATTTTCCATACTAAATAAACAAAATTTTGCCTAACTTTCCTTTACGCAAATCGCCAATTATTAAGTTAGACGCTCTCTCTTCGTCAATAACTCCGCCTTTTTTTAAACAACCCTTAATTTTTGCAATTTCTTCAAAAATTTGATACTCAGTTTTACCGTCTGTTTCTATTCCATAGGCTTGTTTTAGGGCATTTTGATAGTTTTTTAAAAGATACGCGATAAGTTCGAGCGAGAGTTCGTTAAAATCTAAAATATCATCGTTAATAGAGCCTATAAACGCTAAAAAAGTGGCGTTTTTTTCGCTATCGAAACTTGGCGGTGTAGTGCCTGGCGTATCTAAAAGTTCAAGGTTTTGAACCTTTAACCATTGCTTGTCTTTGGTAACGCCGGCTTTATCGCCCGTCTTTGCTTTTTTACCACCGCAAAGTAGGTTTATTATGGTTGATTTTCCAGTGTTAGGTAGCCCTGCAACCATAATTCTTAAAGGTCTTTTAATACCCTTATTTTTGTATTTTTCAAGCACGCTACTTAAAGCGTTTACAATTTCTAAATATATCGGTTTAGCGCATTTTTCACTCGTTCCAACGCACGTAACGGCGCGTTTATTTTGGGCTTTAAATTGCTCTAAAACCTTGCTAAACTCGCTTTGATTTACTAAATCGTATTTATTAAAAACGTAAACTACGGGGCGCGTGCCGAAAATTTTAAATAAATTATCGTTTAAGCAAGCGTACGGTGCGCGCGCGTCAAGAACGAAAACGATGCCGTCGCAAAGTTTTACTTGCTCTTCCATCATACGCATTGCACGCGTCATATGCCCCGGAAACCATTGTATGTGCATAATTTTATTTTAATAGGTCGGGTCTTTTTAATTTGGTAATTTTTTCCGACTCTAATTTTCTCCATTTTTTTACTTCGGCGTGATTGCCGGAAAGTAATACGTCCGGCACTTTTAAGCCTTTAAATTCTTGCGGACGGGTGTATTGCGGATATTCAAGTAGCCCGTCGCTAAAAGATTCTTCACTTAAAGATTCCGTGTTTATTACGCCGTCAACGTACCTTGCTAAACAGTCCGTTATAACCATTGCGGGAAGTTCCCCGCCCGTTAAAACGTAGTCGCCGATAGAAATTTCTTCGTCGATATAAAGGTCTATAACGCGCTCATCAACGCCTTCGTAATGACCGCAAAGTATTATTAAATGCTCGTATGAGTTAAGCGTTGAAACCATACCTTGATTAAGCGTTTTACCCTTTGGCGACGTGTAAATTCTATGCGCTTTATGCTCGCTATCAATCGCTTCAATAGCGGACGCTATGGGCTGAGCCATCATAACCATGCCCGCGCCACCACCGAAAGGATAATCGTCACACCTTTTGTGTTTATCAAGCGAATAATCGCGAATATTTAGTACGTTTATTTCAATTTTGCCCGCGTTTTTAGCCCTGCCTATTATGCTTTCCTTTAAAGGTGCAAACATTTCGGGAAAAAGCGTTAAAATGTCAATTTTCATAATAAACAACGTCCTTTAACGTATCACTTAAAAAAGTGATAGTTTTGCCTTCTAAATCAACCTTTGGCTCTAACTTTTTAAGGTGTGGAACGTATAAAATTTTACCGTTTTCACCCTCAATTTTAAACATATCTACGTTAGATTGCATTACGTCAACAACTTTACCAAGTTTGTTGTTTTGATTATCGTAAGCAGTTAAACCTATAAGGTCAACTATAAAATAAGCGGAACTACCCTTTTTTATATCGCTTTTGCTTGCAAAATAAATTTTACCACGCAAAAGTTCGGCGTCGTTACGCGTTAAAACGCCTTTTAAAGAAATAAAGGCAAACCCGTTGCCCGCGTCTTTAATAGACTTAATAGCGCAAATTTCGCCGTTTTGAGCGTAAATATTTTTTAAATTATTAACGCTAAAAAAACCGTCGGCTAAAATGCGAACTTTAAGTTCGCCTTTTATGCCTTGCGGTTTAACAACTTCAAAAACTTCAAGTTTTTCCATAAAAATATGAGAGAAATTTATTAAATTTCTCCCTTTCCTTTTATTTCTATATTGTATTTTTTACCTTCTTTTGCGCTAGCAAAACGAACGATAGTGCGAAGGGCTTTCGCAAGTTTTCCTTGACGGCCTATAACTTTACCCATATCGCTTTCTTCTAAAACGACGGTAACGTTTACAACACCGTCTTCTTCTAATACAATATACTCAATAGCGTCTTGCTTGTCTGCAAAACGATTAACGATGTATTTGATAAGTTCAAGCATTTAATTCACCTTATTTCTTCTTCTTTTTAGGGTTAGTTTTAGAAGGTGATAATTTGTTAGACTTTTCAATAACGCCTGCTTTAACGAGTAAGTTTTTAACAGTTTCAGTAGGTTGAACACCGTTTGCAATCCATTTTTTAGCCTTTTCAACGTCAATTACAACTGTTGCAGGGTCAGTGTTAGGATTGTAGTGACCGATTTTTTCAATGTACGCACCGTCTCTTGCTACTCTTGCGTCAACAACAACGATTCTGTATAAAGCGTTGTCCTTATCGCCAAGTCTTGTTAATCTCATTTTTACTGCCATTTGTATATCCTCCAAAATATAAATATTATTTTACATAAACGGTAAACGACGTTTGCCGTTTTTAAACTGTTTCATAAGCATTTTGATTTGGTCAAATTGCTTTAATAGTTGGTTAATTTCTTGAACGGTAGTTCCACTACCTTTTGCTATTCTTTGCTTTCTTGAATAATTGAGTATCGACGGGTCACGTTTTTCGCGTTTAGTCATTGAAAGTATTATTGCTTTGGTTCTTTCAAGTTTACTTTCGTCAATATCGTCAACGTTTACGCCTTTTAACTTATTCATACCGGGTAGCATACCTAAAATATCGGAAACGCCACCCATTTTTTTAATCATATCGAATTGCGCTAAATAATCGTCAAGCGTGAAAACGTTTTCCTTTAAACGCTTTTCTAATTTTTTAACTTCTTCTTCCGTAACCGCTTCTTGCGCCTTTTCTATAAGCGACATAACGTCACCCATACCTAAAATGCGCTTTGCCATACGGTCGGGATAAAACGGCTCTAAATCACCAAGTTTTTCGCCAACGGATGCAAATTTGATAGGCTTGCCCGTAACGGCTTTAACCGATAAACACGCGCCACCGCGAGTATCGCCGTCGAGTTTAGTTAAAACTATGCCCGTAACGGAAAGTTTTTCATCGAACGATTTTGCTACGTTGACCGCGTCTTGCCCGAGCATTGAGTCAATCGTAAGTAAAATTTCAGTTGCGGAAACGGCTTTATTAATGTTAATTAACTCTTGCATTAAGCCTTCGTCAATATGAAGCCTACCCGCAGTATCTATAATAACGGTATCAAATCCGTATTTTTTAGCGTATTCAACTGCGTTTTTAGAAATTTTAACAGGGTCGCCTTGACCTTCGCTATAAACTTCCGTATCCGCGTTTTTGCCTACGACTTTAAGTTGGTTTATTGCAGCGGGGCGATACACGTCACACGCAACTAGAAGTGGTTTTTTACCGTTTTTCTTTAAATAAAGGGCAAGTTTACCAGAAAGCGTAGTTTTACCCGCGCCTTGCAGTCCGCACATCATAATAACGGTTGGTGGAGTTGATGAAACGTTTAACTTACTGTTTGTTGAGCCCATTAACTCCGTAAGTTCGTCACTAACTATTTTAATTACTTGTTGCGTAGGGCTTAAACTTTTTAAAACTTGCTCGCCTACCGCCTTTTCACTAACCTTGTTAATAAAATCTTTTGCAACTAAAATATTAACGTCGGCTTCCAAGAGCGCAATGCGAACTTCACGCATGGCTTGTTTAACTTCAAGTTCGGTAAGTTTGCCGTGCTTTGTAAGTTTTGAAAATATATGATTTAATTTATCGCTTAAACCATTAAATAAAGTAGCCATTAAAGTTCCCCTATCATTTTTAAAAGCGCGTCTTTATATTCGCTATTTTCAAAATTTGATGAAAGTTTGATAAGCGCACGCTTTTTTTCAAGTAATCGTAAACTTCTTTCGTAACTTTCAAGCAATTCTCGCGTTTTACAAAGAGAGTCGCTAACCGCTTGGCGCGAAACGTTTTTTAACTCGCTAATTTCGGCAAGCGATAAATCACAATTATAATAAAAATCAAAAATTTCCGCTTGGTGCTTAGTTAAAAGCGTTTTATATTCCAAAAAAAGTTCGGAATAAGTAAAATGTAAATCCATTTTATGCCACCTTGTTTCATATTATACACGCTAAAACGTATAGTGTCAAGCATTTTTACTTGACATCTAAAAATTTTAATAAAAAAGAGTGTAACGTAATTACACTCTCTATTATTTTAATTCATCTAACATATTTTGAATAGATATTCCGTAGCCACGCGCGCTATCGTTTATAAAAACGTGCGTAACCGCGCCAACTATTTTTCCGTTTTGAATAATCGGGCTACCCGACATACCTTGTACAATACCGCCGGTTTCGTTTATTAAATTATCGTCACTAACCTTTATAACAAAGTTTTTACCTTCGCGCTTTCTATGGTCGGTTTTTACAATTTCAATATCGTAATAGTTCGCGGTTTTACCGTCTATCGTGCTAAGTATTTGCGCTTTGCCTATTTTTGCAGTTCCAACTTCAACCATTTTATATTCAAGCGGGTTAAAATTTTCTAACTTGCCGTACATTCCGCGAGCGGTGTTTTTAGATATCGTACCTATTGCCTTTTCGCCTATAAACAAGCCTTTTAATTCGCCCGCTTTACCGCATTGACCTTTTACAACGCCTATAATCGAACAATCGTAAACTTTGCCGTTTAAAACGCTGTAAATTTCGCCTTTTTCACTAGTTACGGGGTGTCCTAGCGAAGCAAAATTACCGTTTTTATCAATAAACGAAACCGTGCCTATGCCTTGTAAATCATCTCTAACAAAAACGCCTATTTTGTAAAAGCCGTTTACGTCCTTAACCGGCGTTACGTTTACGAGTTTAAGGTTGCCGTTTGAAAAATACTCTATAACCACGCTACCGCCTTTATGTTCGTTTAAAACGCTTGCAACGTCACTACTACCGTTAACGGCTTTGCCGTTTATTGAAATGATAATGTCGCCAACCGAAATTCCCGCCGTTTTGCAAGGCGAAACTAGTTTTTGCGTGCCTAAAACTTCAGTTAAACCAACTACGGTTGCACCGCGCGTTTTTAAAGTGAAACCTGCGGTAAAACCGCCTAAATAGACGGAATTTACGCTATTTGCGTAAACGCTTGTTGGAGTTATTATACTAAATAAAAGCAAAGTAAAAACAATTGCTATTAGTGCTAATTTTTTAAAAAATCTCATAACACTTAAAGTATTTGCAAATATTTTTGCGTTATACTTTAATTTTAAATTTATATTAAAAAACAATCCCTCCGTCACGGCAAAGCCGTGCCACTTTCATTTTCTCGAAGAAGGCTTTTATAATTAAACAAAAAAAAGAGAGAGTATAAAACTCTCTCTTAATTTTGTTAGTTCTTATTGAAATTACGCGTTAGCGCCCTTCCAAGTAAGTTTACCGTCAACAACTTTCCAGTAAGCCGTGTCGTAACCGTCGTAAAGGTTATCGTTTGCCGTGTAAGCCGTAGCCATATCGTCAAGCGTAGCGTATTGATTGATATTAGTGTAGAAGAAAGTACCCTTCGTAATATCGTTATCAACAGTAGCGTTTCCAGTAAACGTAATAGTTTCGTGGAATTGATACATTTGACCGCATAACTTGTAATCAATGCCTTGTTCAGCCAAGTCGCTAGGAGTGTAACCGTCTTGAACGGCAGTAGCATAGTCAGGATTGTCTTTAATTTCGTAGTACGATAACCACTTCCAACCGTAATAACCAGTCTTTCCGTTCATCGTGCTTGCATATTCAACGTAGAAGGTAGAACCTAACGTGCTATCAAGTATCTTAGTGTTAGTTTTAATTTCAGGGTTAGAAATAGAAGTACGTTTAACTGCGATAGGATATTCAGATGCAACCATTAAATTGTCGTATCTACTATTTTTAATTTCCTCACTTGTAATAAACACTTCGTCATCTGCCGTAGTATCAGTATCTTTCGTGTCAACCATTACGGCACCGCTACCACCAGATACGATTAAGCCTCCGCCTGAACCGCCAACATCTTTTTGCCTAATGTAACTATTAATATTTGAATAGTCAATGAAGCAATCAACGAGTTTGTAACTTACAACCGCACCGCGTTTAGAAAGCGGAATCTTGGTTGCACTGCTTGACGGAGTATCTTCCGGACCGTCGTTTACAAGGTTATGTTCACAGTAAGAGTTAAATAAGCCTTGTACAACAGAGCCTTGATATCCCGGACCGATATTTGGAACGGCGTATTGAACGTATACGTTTGAAATTACAGTTTGATATTTAGCAACGTAATTTTCGTCTAATACCGTGTCAGGAGTAAATCTTGCAAAGAGAGGACCCGATGCGTGTTTCTTACCGTCGTCAAGAGTACCGTCGTAAGGGTTAAGACCTACGTTTGTAAACGCTACGTTCTTAATTTCAGTAGCACCTTGTTCGTCGTTAAATATTCTACCGAATAAACCGTTTCTAAACGAGAACATCTTGTCAATAGCATAGCCTTGACCGTCGAATATACCTTGGAAACCACCGTTTGCAGTAGATATAACTTGGTTGTAAGGACTATCAGCATTTGGATATTGAGCGTGTGGAACTGCAACTTTATCCGCGTTAATATTGTTAGCAACAATATAGTGACCTTGATTTTTGTCACTTGCAATTTCCATTGTAAACCATTTAAGGTGTTGACCGCTAGTTAAGATACCCGTGTATGCTTTAACTTTGTTAAATTGATAGATTAAACCGTCTTTGGTTATTACTCTAATCGTAATATAGCCAACGTCTTTAAATCCGTTAGAAATATTAGTAGTAGCGCCTAAAAGGTATCCTTCTTTCGTAAGAGTAAGAGTCGATAAACCACCGTCTTCTTTAACTTGGAACGCTTCGGCAATTTCGCCGTGGCCTACAAGGTTGTTACCGTGGAATACACCGTCTTGCGCGGAGAATAACACTTCGTCGTTAATCTTTTGAATAACGCTAGTTAATTTTACTTTAACTTCTAACGTCTTTTCATCGCCGTCAGTGTAAGTTACAGTAATTATAACGTCTTTCGCGTTATCCCAGTCTTCGTAACCGTCAACAACGTTTAACGTTATAGTTTTACCGTCGCCATTTACAGTTGCAGTAATATTTTCGTTGTTAGATACCGCGTTAGAAATAGCAAAGTCAACGTCAGTGTAGTTAGTTACGCCGATAGTTGTGTTCTTCTTTTCTTCGTTTAATATGATAGTATCGCTATTAAGTTTACCGTTTTCAGTAGTATAGTAACTATCTTTATCAGAACTACGCCAAGTAGGAACACCGTCTTTAATAATCCAGCATTCGCTTTCATCGGTTGCAAATGACGATAAATCAGGTTGACCCGCAACTAATTCCGCCATAGTTTTATAGTAATAAGCACCCGTTTGAACGCTATACTTTTCATAGTTATAGAACGTACTATTTGTAGGAATAGGTTTATTATCCCAAGTAGTAGTTTGGTTTATACCGTATTGATAATAATAAGGGTTGTGTCTTATTACTTTTTTAGCGTTACCGTTAGAATCTTTTTCTACAACAGTTAACGTAGGGTCTTTATCTTCACTGTTATTATAGTTTTTAATAAACGTAGCGTCAGTGAAATTATAATCATCACCTTCGTGATACGTTAATGGCATAGGAGACACTACGAATACACTATTAAAGTTAGACGCACTCTTTTCAGTTACTACGTTAATTACTTGACCAAACAACGAGCCGTAACCGCCTCTTACGTTGCCCGTTGGCTTCCTTGCACCGCTTTCATTAAGAACGTGCATGTTTTCAGTGCCGTCACTACCATCGGTAAGAGGATTTATAGTTGGAGCATTTGGAACTTCAATGAAAATATTTTTCATTTTAACGTTTACTTCACTGTAACCTGGAAGTAACGCACCCTTAACAAGCCCCGTTTCTTCTGCGGTTTTAATATAAATATTTTCAAATTGAGTAGGTGCAGTAACGCCTAACGCAAGTACCGTACCACCCCTTGAACCAAATTTAATATCGGTAAAACCAACGTTTTTAATTACAGGATTGTTGCCGTTATACGCTTGAATATAAAGGAACATACCGCCTTGGCTTGCAGTGTTCATTTGGTAATTGCTAATAGTATAGCCGTTACCGTTAAACACGCCTCTAAAACCACCAACGCTAGAATCTTTTACCGTTGCATGATAATAACCTTCGTGTTTAAACTCGTAGTTTTTCATGTCAACGTCATTAATCATTTCGCAATAGCCCGTTACGAACTTGCCGTAGGTATTGATATTGAAAGTATCTTCAATATCTTTTGCGTTTTGAATAACTTTCGTGTAAACGTCTAAAGAAACGTCATAACGTTCAGTTTGAGTGCCGATACGAAGCGTTACGTCTGCAACGGAATCAAAGTTGCCCTTTACGCCTATAATATTGCCATTTTCAACAGCAAGCCTTGTATCACCTTGATATGCGTCAACAATTTCAGTTTCGCCGAATACTTTTTGAGTTACGCTCTTATCTTTATAACTGTCGGCTTCGTCTTTATAGTTACCAGTAAATGACGAGAAGTATTTAATTCTATCCGCATAACTTGCAATAGGTCTTATTACGTTGATAGAAACAACTTTTGAATAAGTAGTATCGTCTTTTACAAAGGAAAGTGTTACGTTAGTTTTACCGTCCGTACCAAAGCCCTTACCCGTAAGTTTATTGTTTGCAAAAGAAATCATATCTTCGTTTGCAACCGTAACGGTTATATTGCTTGATTCAATAGTTTCTTCGCCGTAAGTTGCCGTACATACGAAATCAATTTCGTTTTCGTAATTTTGACCGCCAAATTCTGCTTTCGTATAAATATCGTAAGATCTTGCAGTGTCCGCGTTAATCATAAATAAAGTATTAAAGTCAACGTGGTATGCAATTTCTTTTTGTAAAGAGAATACTGTTGAGCCGTCAAAACCGCGCCATGACGCTTTAACAACTACCGTTGCGTCGCCTTTCGCGCCAGTAATACCCGTAACTAAACCGCTTGAATTAACCGTGAGTAAATTCGTGTTAGTTGAAGTATATTGAACGGAAAGACCTTCGTCTAAACCGAACCTTCTTTCATTGAAAACGATATAAGGGTTAATTTGGTCTGTATCTACGTTACTTAAATTACGGGTTAATAAACCGTCAATCATAAGTTCAGGCACGAAACCTGCAAACGTAGAAGTTATTATAATTTGAGCCTTTGCTTCACCGTAGGTAACGCTAATAATAGCTTTATCTTCCGAAATTGCTTCAATAGTACCGTCGCTATAAACTTTAACAACGTCAGGATTGCTTGAAGCAAAAACGAGTGCTTGACCTTCAACCGTATCGTAGTTAGTTGGAGTTACTTTTGAGTATTCGCCAACCGTAAGAATAGTTTTTTCCGCTTTAAGTTCGATAGTAGCCGAAGGTGCTGGCGGAGGAGTACCCGGTCCGCCTTGGCTACCACTACCTTCACCGTCTCCGTCACCGCCACATTGACAACCAACGAAGAACGTTGCCGTAACCATCATTATAACAAGAAGTATTTTAATCAATAATTTTTTCATATCTATATTTCCTCCTTATTATTTAAGCAATTTAGCGTATGCTTTTGATGACGGTCTTTGGTCGTCGAGTTTATAGTCGTGTCCGCCTTCTTGCGCTGCAATTTGTTTGAATTGATTGATGTAGGCTAATCTTTCACTGCTTTCAAGATACGACATTTCAACGTCGCAGTAAACATCAAGCATAACTACGAGTGGTGAAAGTATTTCGCCGTCAATTCTTTCCTTTAACGTTAAGTAAAGGTCAGGGTTAGTAGTTTCGTATTTTTTAATAACGTTGTACGCTTCGTCAAACATATCAAGCCATTCTCTAACAACGTTTATAGGATAACATTCCGCAGATTTTCTATTGTTAATTTGCGTAGTACCGATGTTACTAATTTCAGCAAAGTTTTTAATAATGTACGCGTCGTGCGCCATAGTAGCGTCGTAGTACGCTCTCATTATAGGAGCAGCGTCCAAGAACACGTTTTTAAAATAATTGTCCATTAAAACTTCCATGTCGCGAGTACTGTCCCAACAAAGTTTGCAAGAAATATACCAGTATAAACCGTAGAAGCCCGTAGTTGCAGTACCTTGTGAAACGCCGTTGTCGAAGTAGTAAGTCGTGTTACCGGTTGCAAGATATTGGAAGAATTCGTTATTAAAGCCTGAAAGTCTGTTAAACGGATACGATACCGCGTCAAAGTCAACGCTGTATGACCAGTACCACATTCTATCACTAACCGCGTTCCAAGCGTCGAATCTTTGCATACCTAATTCGTTTGCTTTTGATTCTTGCGTGTATAAATATTGAGAAGATGAAATACCAGGTACGCAATAAACCGTAACGGTAGGGTCCATTTGAACTAATTCGTTTGCAGGAACCCACGTTTTAGAATCTTCATCGTAAACGCAAGGAGCGTCTTTATAACTTGCATAAGCAAAGAATACAATTTGGAAGTCGTCACGCGCGTAAGGAGCGTTTACTTTAACGCCGTTAGCGTCGGTTAATTCCATCCAAGCGTTAACTTTTCTACTTACCAAGTTACAGAAGTTTACTATTGCGCCCGCATAAGAGTTTGCGTCTCTACTAAACGCTTCTTTACAACCGTTGCAAGAGCAAGTACCTGATAAATCTTCAACTGTGATATATACGCCGATAGCGTT
>JAZOMW010000055.1:0-2241 GCA_045654225.1 Christensenellaceae bacterium
AATACCGTTCCACCTAAACAAGAAGTTGATATTTTTGCCGAAAATAAAAAGTATATTCAAGAACTTGAACGCAAAAAACAAGAAGCCGAACAACAAGAATTTTTAAAACGTAACAAACTTGAATATAGAGGTCAAGTATTAAATTCTTACCTTGTTTTTGACGACGGGAAAGATATGTATATGGTTGACCAACACGCCGCTCACGAAAGGCTTTTATACAATAAGTTTATAAATTTACAAATTACAAAAAGTCTTGTAAAACAAGACCTTTTAGTTCCGTTTACAACGTCGCTTAACGGAAATGAAGAAAACTTTTTAAAAGATAAACTAATATTTTTAGAAGATTTAGGTTTCGACTGTAAAATTTTAGACGGTACTTTATCCGTTTACGCCTTACCGCTTGAATTCGTTGATATAAATTTAATTGATTTCTTTAATGAAATTATGGAAGATTATTCGTTTAGGCATTTAACCGTTCCTAACGTTATTAACGAAAAACTTATTATGAAAGCGTGTAAATCGGCAATTAAAGCGGGAATGTCGCTTGATAAAAGTGAGGTTGACTCGCTTATGCGCTTACTTGACGGCAATATCAACCTAAAATGTCCGCACGGTAGGCCGATAGCGGTTAAAATAACTAGATACGAAATTGACAAGTGGTTTAAAAGAATTGTATGAAGCCGGAACTTATTATAATATGCGGAGCAACGGCTTCGGGAAAGTCGCAATTAGCCCTTGACGTTGCAAAAAAACTTAATACTTCAATAGTTTATGCCGATTCACTTGCTATTTATAAAGATTTAAATATAGGAACTGCAAAGCCGTCAAAAGAAGAAATGAAAGAGGTTAAACATTACTTAGTTGATTTTGTTGAGCCTACTAGCGAATTTAGCGTTTCAAGTTATGAAGAACACGCGCTTAAAGCAATAAACGAAATTTTATCGCAAAATAAGCCCGCAGTAATTTGCGGTGGAACGGGCTTTTATATAAATTCGATTTTATATAAGCTAAGTTACGGAAACGTTGCTAAAAACGAAGAAATTAGGCAAAAATACTTAAAAATGGCTAGCGAGCAAGGCGTTCAGTCCGTTTACGACGAACTTTTAAAGGTTGATAGTGAAACCGCCTTAAAACTTCATAAAAACGACGTTGTAAGGGTAGTTCGCGCGCTTGAAATTTATTATGGCACTGGAAAGAAAAAATCGCTTTTAAACGATAAATTAGAGCCAAGGTATAGTTACGTTGCCGTTTCTATTGATATGCCTAGAAACGTTTTATACGAGCGTATAAATTTACGCGTTGATAAAATGATTGAAAACGGCTTGATTCAAGAGGTTAAAGGATTGATTGATAAGGGAATAACTATTGAAAATCAATGTATGCAAGGCATAGGTTATAAAGAGGTTTACGAAGGCTTGTCAAGCGGTAATTTAAACGATGCAATTGAAAAAATTAAATTAAATTCACGCCACTACGCAAAAAGGCAAATAACGTTTTTTAAGCGTTTAGAAGGTCTTGTAAATATAGAGGGAAAAGGCGATGAACTTACTAATAAAGTGCTGGAATTATACAATAACTATAATAATTAAAATTTAAGATAAAATCTAATATTTTACAAAAAATTTAAAAAGCGTGTTTATTTAAAACACGCTTTTAATTATTTATTAAAATTTACGCATAAGCCCGCAAACCACGCCTAAAATTTTAAAGTCTTCTTCAATGTCAAAATACTTTTCGTTTTCAGGGTGAAGAACGGGTGTTCCGTTTTTTAATATAAAACGTTTAACTGTTGCGCTATCGTCAAGTAATGCAACTACGATGTCGCCTATTTCACAAGTTTCGCTTTTCTTAACGATAATTTTATCGCCGTTATAAATGCCCGCGTTAATCATTGAATCGCCTTTAACTCTTAACATAAAAAGGTCTTCATCGGTAGAATAATCGCTTGGAATTTGATAGTAGCCCTCTAAATTTTCAACTGCAAAAATAGGCGTTCCCGCAGTAATCGTACCAAGTAAAGGAACGGTTATAGTATCGCTTGAAAATTTGCTTTTAACCGTTAAAGAACGCTTTTTATCGCCTTGTTTGTTAATTAGACCGCGCTCTATAAGTTTATCTATATAATACTGCGCAGTTGCGGTTGATTTTATAGATAAATCTTTACAAATATCACGCACGGTTGGTGAAATTCCGTTTTCTTTTTTATAATTGATAATATATAAATATAATTCGTTTAATTTT